>CAZXDD010000322.1:0-6464 GCA_964639415.1 uncultured Armatimonadia bacterium | reverse complement strand
GGCTAGACTTCGGTCTACCCTTTCGGGGGAACCTGACGCGGAAGTCCGGCCTGGCGCGATTCTACAAGGTGCTGCAACTGTGCGTGCGTGCGGGTGTCGATTTCCCTGTGGCACTGGAGACGGCGGCCGAGGCCGCGGGCAACGGGGTCATGGTCGGTCGGCTCATGCAGGCGGCGGCCCGGGTTCGCGGTGGCGTGCCACTGTATGAGGCGTTGGTCACCTGCGGCCTGATGTCCCGGGAAGCCCTGGGGCTGCTGAGCTCGGCGGAGGCCGCGGGAAGCTTCGACGAGACCTTGCCCCGCATGGTGGACCAGGCGCGGACCAGCCGCGATGGGACGGCGAAGTCGCTGCGTGTGGGTGGCCTGGTTTCGGTCTACGCGCTGGCTTCGGTGGCGGTGCTGATCGCGGCGGTGATCGGCTACCGCAACCTGTACTCAGCCATGGCACAAGCCGCCGGCTTCACTCTCGAGGAACTCTTACAATGACAGGACAACGACGCTACTTGGTCGCGATCGTGGTGACGCTGGGGTGGGGCGCGTGCGCCGCCACCTTCGCCTTCGATAGTCCCGATGCGCGATGGCAGACGGTTGCCGGCGATGTGGGCTGGGCCGAGGATCAGGTGGCCGGGCCGGCCTTCTGCCTTGCGCTCAGCGGTGGCGAAGACCACGGTGCGTGGGCGGTATCGCCGCCGGTGGGTGCGGTCGTACGCGGGCGGCCGGTGGACATCACGGTGCGCCTGCGCCGAGATGTCGGGCCGGCGCGCTTTGCCCTGTCCCTGGTGGACGGCGGGCGCGTCCCGGCGGCTCCGTTGCTGTATGAAGGTGTGGTGGCGGACGGTTCTGCATGGCATGAGCTGCGACTGACCGTGGTAACGGGTCTCTCGGCGCCCTGCGTGGCGGTGGGAGTCGTGGGCGGCCCGGGGCGCTGGCTGGTGGACGAGGTCGCGCTGGCGCCCTCTTCCCTGCCATCCGGCGCGGAGCCGGTGCCCGAGGCGCTCAGGCCCGTCTACGCTCCGACGCTCCCGGTGGGCTGGCGGCCGGAAGGAGACATGGACAGCGAGGTGCGCCGTGTCGGGGGCGAGAGCCGCTTTCTGCGCGTAGGACCGCTGGAGCTGCGCCCGTCCAGAGAGATCGCGGTTCGCCGTGGTGACCGGGGCGGCCTGGAAGTGGATGTGTTCAGCCGCTCGCCGGGGCCCACGGCCCTGACGCTGGAGGTCAGCGGGCCTCCCGGCATCTGCAGCGAGATCACCACCTTTGAGGTGCCTCCGCGCCAGATGGTGGCTCTCCGGCTGCCGGTGCAGCCGCTGTGGGCGGGGAGCCACTCGCTGCTTCTGAAGGCCTCCACCGAGGGCGACAGCAAGCAGATGCCGCTGAGCGTGGAGGCCTCGCGCTACTGGCCCACGCTGGGCGCCACATGGCCGGCGGGCGCAGACCCCGGGGCATACCCGGATGCGATCGCCGACGGCGGGGTGCAGTTTCACCATGTCACGGCGCCCGCCGGCGCCGAGCAGGCGACTGTGGCGGCTCTGGCGGCGGCCGGGGCCGATGTGGCGGTGACGTGGGAAGGCGGCCACGAGGCGGCCGTCCGGGCGCTGAGGGCACTTCCGGAGGCCCTGGCGCCTCAGGTCAGCGCGCTGGGCATGCGGGCCGAGGCGACCGACGACTGCGGGCCGTTCGTGGATGCGGTGAAGGCCGACAGGTCCGACGCCGTCCTGCTCAGCATCCCCTTCGACCTCCATACCACCCCGGTGGGTCTGCGTGGCGATGAGCGCCTGGACCGCGCGCTTGCCGGCGCGCAGGTGGCGCGGGCGGACGCGCTCCATGTCCGCCTCCCCGAGCCGCCGGCCTCCGTGGTTGTGCGTCAGCTTGTGGACGGAGCCCTCTCCGAGGGCGCGTTGGGCTGCTGGGAGGCGCTGGAGGCCGCCTGGAGTCTGGGAGCCATCAGACAGCAACTGTGGGACAGCGATGCCGCCCTGCCGCTCTTTGCGGAACTGCGCAGCGGCGGCGGCACCGGGGACGCCGCGCTGGACGCACTGCTTGGCGCGCGCGCGACTGTGCAGGTGTTCTTGGCGGGAGCCAATGCGGTCACGGCTCCCGCGGTGTCCCTCGAGGGTGGCTCCCCGTGCCTCTGGGACGCCCGGGGGGAGGGCACGCCTCTTCTGCAGGCCTTCTCCGAGCTGACCCGAGAGCTGGCTTCGGCACGTCTGGCCGCGACCGTTCCGGGAACCGACATCGCCGCCTGCGAGCCGGGCAAGCCCATCACCTTTCGCCCCTTCATCCGGGGCAATGAGGGCGTGCTTTTGCTGCGCAACAACACGCAGCAGCGTCAGCGTCTGGCCGTGGAGGTGCGCAGGCAGCCCGCCTCGCAGCGGCTCCTGCGTCTGTCCTATCCCGGGGAGACCGTGCAACGAGAGTATTCACCGTCCTTCGCGTGGAGCGAGCTGGCCCTGCACTACCGTCGCCCGGCAATCTACCTAGACATCGACCCCCTGCAGGTGGCGGTGCTGTCGCTGCAGTTCTACTCGAGTTCCGGCACGTGGCTGCGCGAAGTGGGACCGCGCCCGGCGGACCCCGAGAAGCCGCACCCGATGGATATGGACGAGTTCGAGAAGCTGTTCGACAAGTACTGATCCGGTTCGGTGGCCGAGCGACGAAGGAGTCTTTGCGGCCTTCATTGAATGTTACGTTGAGGCAGTTGTCAGAGAACCTGCACATGCCCGGGTGCGTCCAACAGCAGGGAGTGCGGTGCGGGTCGATAGTCTGCGCCCGGCGCGCGCCGGCAGGGCCTGCGGGGCGGATGGCCGGCCCGCGACGGTTGGTGGGACGAATGCGACGAGAGGAGAGGGTGCATGAAACGATGCCTGTGGACGGTCGTCATGGGGTTGGTGGCGGCCACGGTGGCTTACGCGGCCGAACCGGCTGAGGAGGGCGAGAAGTCGACAGTCGAGGCCAACCGGCTTGCTTTCGTGGATCAGTGGGTTGCCGGCGATCTCGTGGCCTACGGCAAGGCCCTGTCGGGATTGGCCTCGGTCAAGCCCGATGGCCTCACTTCTGAGCCGGCCTACGGCGACGCCAATGTGCGGTATGCCACGTTCCGCTTCCGCGCCTCGGAGCAGGAGACGGTGGCCTGCGTAGTAGCGCTGGCCGAGGCGGACAACGGCGACAAGACGCTCTACGTGGACGGTGACGGCGACGGCAAGCTGACCTCGGCGGAGAGGGCGGAGGTTGCGCCCGAAAGCCAGCGTCCCCCGGACTTCGGCGCCGCCGGCGAGCGCATCTGGCTGGCCAGGGCGAGCAGGCCCTATGAGCGATTGCTCGCCTTCCGCCTCAGCCCCTTCGGGGGGACGATCAACTGCGCGGTGCGGGGCTATAACCGGGGCAAGCTGCCCATCGACGGTGAGCGGCGCGAGGCCGTCATCGTTGACGCCAATGCCAACATGCTTCTGGAAGCCACCCGCGACCGCGTGTACGTGGACCTCAACGGCGACGGCAAGCTGGATCCCACCTCGGAGCGCTTCCCGCTGACGGAGCGCATGGAGTTTGGCGAGCTGGCCTTCGCCTTCGCCGGTACGATGGCCCAGGACAAGGTGGTGTGGGACCTGGCTCCGATGGGCAAGGTGCCGGTGACCTTCTCCATCGCCAAGCTCAGCGCCCAGCCGGGACGCTTCAGCGCGACGCTCAGCCGCAAGGGGGGCGGGGTGTTCCAGGTGACGGAGCTGGGCGAGGAGCTCCGGGTGCCCGCGGGCACCTACATCGTCGACAGTCTGTACCTGCGCGTCCCCGGACCCGGCGGAGTGACCCACGAATACAGCTTCGATGGGCGAGATGCGTCGAAGGTCATCGAGCTGGTGGGTGAGGCGCCGCGGTCGGTGGAGTTGATGGGCGAGTTGTCACTGAGCGTGACGGTTCGCGGCGCGGCGCGGCCGGGGAGCACCCTATCCGTCGAGGATACGGTGAAGACGGCCACCGGCCTTTCCATGGTGATGCACACCTCGGGCGGACGCCAGGTGCCGCCGCGGGCGGTGCTCAAGATGGCCGGGAGTGACGAACCGATCGCCACCGGCATCACCAACTATGGGTGAGGCGGCTACTGCTCGCACTCCGTGAGAGTGCCAAGCGATGCCGCGGCCGGGGAGTATGTCCTGTCGGTGACGCACGATCTGGGGTCGGTGGCGGGTACCGTCGCGGGGGAGAAGCAGATCAGCGTGGCGAAGTAGCGATCCGTCACGGCGCTCCACCCGGGCAGCGAGGATGGCACCAGGCGACACACGGGGAACTGCCGTGTGTCGCTTGCGTTTCGGGCATGCCGCGCGGGGCGCGACAGATCACGGCACCCCGGCCACAGAGGCGTGGCGGCTCCGCAGCGCGCTTGCCGCACCCCCTCATCTAGGGAGACAGCGCATGCAGGTGGACAGGGCCTCGTCGGCGCGGGCGGCTTTGATCCACAGCAACAGCCCCAGCAGCACCAACAGCACGCCCATCACGATGTACCACGCGGTCTTGAGCCTTCGCTGCGCGGGCGTGTCCCGATGGGACACAGCGGCATCGTCCAGTGGCCGGCCGCAGTGCACACAGTAGGTCTGTGCGGGCACGGTGTGTCCGCAGCGGCGGCAGACCGTGGTCTGCAGCGGCGTCGCGGGAGGTCGCTCTGTAGGGGGGTGAGATCCGGCCTCGGCGGCGGCCGGTTCGGGGCCCGTAAAGGGAGCGGCGGCGGCAGACGCGGGGAGGCCGGGCAGTGCGGGGACGGAAGTCGGCAGCGCCGCTGCCGACAGCGGGGGCATCTCGCACCGCTCCTGCTCCGCCGCGTCGTACTCACCGGAAGGAGGGGCGAAGCTCGCCGCCTGCTCGAGGAACTCCTCGCCATCGGTCAATCGGGCCGCGGCTTGCTCCTCCTCAAACGACGGCGGCGGCTCTCTCCGCGCGGCAGGCGGTTGGGGATGGACGGGGCGACCGGGAGGTAGCTTGGCCAGCTCGATGTGGGGCCTTTGGTAGTACGGGTCCAGCCTGCGCGCCCTCTGCTGCGCGCCGCGGGCCTCATCATGGCGCCCGAGCTTGCGCAGCATCGTTCCCCAGTTGGACCAGGCACGGGCACTGTCGGGCCACAGCTCCACCGCACGCCCGGCGGCCGCTTCGGCTTCCGGATAGCGGCGGAGGTTGAAGTACGCCGCCGCGATGATCTCCCAGCCCGCGGCATCGTCGGGATGCTGCCGGAGCCATCCCTCCAGAAGCTCGATGGCCTCTTCATTGTCCCCCTGGTGATAGAGGATCCTGGCGTCTTCCCGAGCGTTCTCCACGTGCTGCAACCCGTCCCCTCCCTCGCGAATGCAGCCGGCAGGATAGGAACGCAAAGGGGCCTACTTCACCCCACGCCGGGGGCACAGGTCGTCCACCGGGCAGCCCTCGCACTGCGGCCTGCGCGCGTCGCACACCCTTCGCCCGTGCCAGATCATGGCGTGCCCAAAGTGAACCCACTCCTCCGCCGGCAGAACCTCCATCAGGTCCTGCTCGATCCGATCCGTGTTGATCGTCTTGGTCTTCTGTGCCGAGGTCAGGCCCATGCGCAGGGCCAGACGGGTCACATGGGTGTCCACCGCAATCCCGCTGGGGATGCCGAAACCGGTTCCCAGGACAACATTCGCCGTCTTCCGCGCCACCCCCGGAAGCGTGAGCATCTGCTCCATGCTCGGCGGCACTTCACCGTCGAAGCGCTCGAGAAGCTCCCCGGCCGCCCCCAGAATGCTCTTGGTCTTATTGCGGTAAAAGCCGGTGGAGTAGATGTCCGCGCTGAACTGCTCCGGGTCGGCGGAGGCGTAGTCGGCCACCGTCGGGTACTTGATGAACAGGTCCGCCGTGACCTGATTGACGCGCTCATCGGTGCACTGGGCCGAGAGAATCGTGGCCACCAGGAGCTCCCAGGGATTGGAGAACTCCAGGGCACACTCGTTGGGGTACCTCTCCCGCAGTCGGCGGGAGATCTCTCGGGCGCGTTGTGCTTTGGCGGCTTTGCTTTCGCGAGGCATGGCGGCCCCTTCGGGGAGTCGGCGAGTCTGCGAGTCGCGAGTCGACGGCAAAGGCAACGGCGGTCAACGGCGACGGCGGGGGCAGCCAACGGCGGCGGGCTGGAGACTCACATTATGCATAGTCGCAATGGAGCCACATTTGGCCTCAACTGCGCCCGAGCCGCTCGCGCCAAGGCCGTTCTCCCCCCTCCTCCCGTCTCGCCAGTTGTACCGGCGAGTACAAGCGACTCGGAGAGACGCCGAGAGGCGGGGCCCGGGGGGTGAGGCGACGTGAGTCGGCGCCCGCCCGGAACCTGCATAGTCTGAGTGGAAAGCCCGCCCCACCAACGGCAGGGCTTGCCGTTGCCGTCACCCGCTCCCCGCCCCATCACCATACAAGGGGCGAGCGCGCGAGGCGACGGCGAGATCGGAAGAGCGTCGTGTAGGGAAAGAGTGTAGGATAGGG
>CAZXDD010000321.1:0-8865 GCA_964639415.1 uncultured Armatimonadia bacterium | reverse complement strand
CAACACCCTATCCTACACTCTTTCCCTACACGACGCTCTTCCGATCTGGTTGTCTAATACTATCACAGTGAGTAGACCACCCCGGCAGTAAGGCGTAACAGGGATTGTGGTGCCTACAATGACGAGGCGAATAACGACAACCGGCCTGGCAATGGCAGTCCTGCTGCTGATGGGGCAGGCAATGGCTCAGCACGCCGGCCTTTCGGTGCCTATCGAAGGGGTGCTGTCAACGCCTGCCGGAGAGATCCGGATCATCAACGTCAACTCCGAGGTCACCCCGCGCGAGAGCCTTCTGGGCGACCCCAACAATGAGTGGGCCAGGGGCACCAACGACCGCGAGCTTTACCGGTTCAATGTAGAGTGGGGCGGCGTCGACGGTGTCTCGGCCAGGCGCAACTTCTCCCAGGAGCGCGTCACGGCCAAGGGCAGCGCTTTCAACACCGGGGTGCGCGAGACCCTCACCGAGGGCTTCGAGGTCTCGCCGTTCAGTGGCATGAACTTCGCCCTGAGCAAGCAGCGCACGGAGACGCTGGACCTAGCGAACGTCTCTCTGGGCGCCAGCCAGGTAGAGACCATGGGTCTGTCTCAGGCCTATGGCTCCGGTGCCACAGCCGGGACCGTGGGCTTCAACCGCAAGGTCACGGAGACCTACGCTCCCACGGAGACCCGGCCGTTCTCCGCGATGGAGCTGACCAAGCGCACCTCGGAGGACGTGTTCGCGCTCAACCAGGGGTTCTTGGCACTGGGCCAGCCCGCAAGCATCGGGTTCAGCCACTCGTACACCACGGTGGATCAGAAGGGCGCGCCGCTCAGGCGCAGCACCGGCGACAGTCTGACGCTGGGCATGGGGCTGTGGGCGGGCACCAAGCTCACCGCGGCCTACGATCAGATCCTTCCCGGCCGTGACGCGGACCTGAGCAAGATCCACCGGGCCCTGTCGCTGTCGCGGGAGACGGAGGCGGGAGCCGCCGCCTTCAGCCACGACTATGTCTCCCAGCTCGCGGGCGGCACGAGCACCGCGAGCGAGAGCAACAGCTTCGCGGTGCCTTTCCTGCTGAACGGCACCGGTGTGGCCATGTCCTACACGGCCGCCAGCACCTTCACCAACGACACCCGCATGACCGACAAGCGGGCGGCCAGCTTCGCCACCAAGCTGAACGACAACGACGTCACGGCCTCGTGGGACCGCGACCTGCAGTTCAAGAGCAACCAGGAGAACCGCACGGAGAACATGGCGCTTCTTCTGCCGCTGGATTTCTTCGGCGAGAAGCTCACCGTGGACTTCAGATCCAACCTGCAGCAGGTGGGCGACACCACGCAGAAGCTGGAGCGCGTGGCCAACCTGGACCTGCCGCTGACCCGTCTTCGCGAGGGCGCGAAGTTCGCGTACAACGTGACGAGCACGGAGGACGCCAAGAATCCCTTCAAGAGGGTGCGGACGGCGACGCTGGGCATGCCGCTGGCCATCTCCGGCAGCCCGGTGAGCACGCAGCTTCAGCAGGTGACCACCAACGCTCCGGACGGCACCTACGGCCAGTTCAATGCCGATATCGGTGCTCCGATCAGCCTTCTCGGCGCCAGGCTGAACACCAGCGAGCGCTACGTCAGCCTGCAGCGACCCGATGGCTCGCAGCAGTACCAGTTCCACCACAAGACGGAGTTGCCGCTGAACATCGGGGCCCTGTCCTTCTCCGGCAGGACGATCACCGAGCGTCCCGTGGAGGGCGATGAGCGGACCTCGCGCGTCGCGTCCATCGTGACTCCGGCGGTGCCCCTGCCGCTGAACTCCTCGTTCCAGGCGGACCTGACCCGGAACACGGGGGAGGACGGCAGCGAGAACCGCGTCACTCACATGGTGATGAAGGCGTCGCCGGCCAGCCGCGTGACGCTCACGGCCGACTACACCACGAATCAGACCACCACCGAGGAACACAAGACCAAGCGGCACTCCCGCACGGTGGATGCCAGCTACGCGCTGACCGACCGGCTCTCGCTCAACGCCCGCTATCTGGACCGCGAGCAGCTCGACAAGGGGCCGCTGATCAACCGCACCATGGTCCTGCAGCATACCAAGGACAAGCCGGAGGACCTGGCGCTGCGGGCCGCCATCGCCCACACCCTGGACGGCAGCGACTACGAGCAGAGCCCCGAGCTGCTCAAGCTGGTGGATATCGAGTTCGGTGATCCCAAGATCCTGGGCTTCGACCTGGAGTACCGGGAGTACGACGAGCAGAAGAACACCGCGCTGGGTGAGCCGACCATCGGCTTCGGGGTCAAGCACGGCACGACAGGGGCGGTGAACTGGGAGTTCGGATACGAGGACAGCAAGAGCCGTCCGGCTCCGCACCGGCGCTACGGCCTGGGCTTGCCGGTATCGGGCAACAGCATGTTGAGCCTGGGCTTCAGCCAGAACGCCATGGATCCCACGGCGCCGGCCTCGTCTCCCTCCGTCCGCATGGCCGAGTGCTATGATGCCACACTGAGCCAGAAGCTGCCGGGAGACATCGCCCTCGACCTGGGCTACAGGTACCTGGATTACCAGGAGCCCGCCAGCGTGACCAACCCCGTCGCCCAGTACCTGCAGGTGAAGGTGGCCGGTGGCACGCCGGAGGGTGTCGGGGTCATCGCCGTGGGGTATGCGTCCGGTGACTTCATCACCGACGCGGCCCTGCGCAAGAATCCGGAGCATGTGCCCCACTCGGTGCTGAGCCTGTCTTACGACAAGCAGTGGAGCGATGCCGGGAAGCTGACCCTGCAGTTCGACCACAAGAACATGCCCGACGACCGCATCAGCACTCTGGAAGACGCCTACGAGGGCAAGGTACAGTTCGAGTACCGGTTCTAGCCAATGTGGCCCTCGTCCGAGGGCAAGGTACAGTTCGAGTACCGGTTCTAGAAGCGCGGCCGAGAGCCCGCCTTCGCCAAGAGTGTGATCCTGAGAGCGTCCGCTCCCGGAGGGAGCAGTTCGAAGAACCCCCCTCCATACACCGGTATTCTTCGCCCAAGCGTCGCAAGCCCGGGCTTGCGACGCCGACGCTCCAGAATGACATCCTGACGGCAGAGCCGGCTTCTGGGCCGGACCTATGCAGCCAGGCTCCGCCCAAAACCGACGAGTACGGCGGTGAGGTTCGCCCCGGGTCGGTGCCACGGCAAGACGGCGCTCCGGCGGGGCGGGATCGCGGAGTCGGGCCGGCCAACGGCCTGGTTGGGGCCCCGGGTCTTGCCCAGAACGTGAGAGAGTGCGCTTATATGGGCGGCCAGCCAGGGCGGCCCTTGTCTTTCAGCCCGGTCACCCAGGCCGGCCACGGTACCGGTGGCCGGCCTTTTCGTGCGCCTTCGCGGTGACCGTCGCATCGGCGGCGTGACGCCGCCGGTACACCATACTCTGACGAGGTCTCACATGCGGGAGCCGACGCCCTGTCCGCTGCGCTACATCTACAAGGGCCGCACCTTCTGTGCCGTTGCCATCCGGGATCGGCGCTACACCACGACGGAAGTCGTCCCCGGCGCCTGCGAGGACTGTGGCGCGAAGGAGGTCTTCGAGCAGGCGCTTTGCAGGCACCTGAGCCTGGGTGTGGAGATCGACCAGTACGGCGGGGCGCATGATGTGAGCGTGTTCTACGCAAGCTGTGAGCGCACGGTGGAGCGCCTCGTGGACTTCTCCCACTGTGGCGAGGGCAACTGCCCCTACTGGGAACCGGTGGATGAGGACAGGCTGCACTCACTGCGCCGGGAGGCCCTGGAGGCCCATCGCGAGGCGGAGCTGAGACAGCCGGACTAGCCGCTCGACCGGCCCCCATCTGCCGCTTCCGTCCGGCCGTCCGGCCAGTGTCGTTGACTCGTCACAGGGCGGCACGTATAATGCGCCGTGGCACCCGGGGCCTGTGTACTGCGTGGTGACCGTGGGACGTCCCCCTCGCTGCACTCCCCGTCATGCTTGTCACGACCACATTACCCGCCGCCCGCGGAAGGCTGCGTGGCCCGCGGAGCGCGCCACGGAGGAGTTCAGATGACAGAATCCTGGCGACAGTCGATGGATCTTGGCCTGGTCCATTTCATGGCCTTCCCCGGCCTCAGCGAGGAAGAGCCGATCCTGGCCAGCGTCCGCTACATGGCCGAGGACGACTTCTGGGACATCATGGAGGTCCGTCGCAGCGAGGTACCGGGGCTGCACGCGAAGCTCAGAGCCCTGGCGGAAGAGGCGGGCATGAAGATCGGCGTCGGGGCCCAGCCCGACCTTCTCGCAGGCAAGCTCAGCCTCAACGACCCCGACGAGGCCGGCCGCAAGGCCGCCATCGACCAGGTCAAGAAGGCCATCGACGCGGCCTACGAGATGGATGCCCGCGTTGTGGCGCTGCTGACCGGCCCGGACCCGGACACCGAGGACCAGCGCAAGAAGGAGCTGGACCTGCTGGTGGATTCCCTGGAGCAGCTCTGCCGCTACTCCCAGGAGCAGGCCCAGGATTACGTGGCCTGGATCTCCGTGGAGACCTTTGACTTCGACATCGACAAGGCCTGCATCCTGGGCCCCACGGATCGCTCCGCCGATGTCATGGATCGCATCAAGGCCGACGGTGTCTCCAACATCGGTCTCACCATCGACCTTTCGCACATCCCCATGCTGCGCGAGGACTACGCCGAGTGCCTCTCGCTGGCGGGAGACCATCTGATCCACGTCCATGTGGGCAACTGCGTCTGCGCCGACGAGGCGCTGCCCGGCTACGGCGATCTGCACCCGCGCTTCGGGTACCCCGGCAGCGAGAACGGCGTCGAGCAGCTCAAGACTTTCCTGGAAGCCCTGACCTACTCGGGGTACTTCAAGCGCGATGTGCCCACCGGCAAGCCGGTGGTGACCTTCGAGGTCAAGCCGATGCCCGGCGAGACCTCGGAGATCGTGCTGGCGCAGACCAAGCGCGTGTTCAAGCGGGCCTGGGCGATGCTGTAGCCCGTTGGCCCTGGGGACGGCCCTGCGCGGAGGCGGACGGGTGCGGCGTGCGGCCACGGAGGCGACGGCGGCCGCGTCGTCGGCGTCCCCCCGGTGGAGCAGCGGTACCGTCGCGCAATGAGACCGGTGACGGCGAATCACGTGAGGGGCAGCGAGAGCCGAGGCTTCGCTGCCCCGGTCTTTTGTGGACCGGCAACTCGGGACAGGTGATGGCCAAGTGAGGATAGTGGTGGCGCCGGACTCATTCAAGGGCTGTCTGACGGCTCTTGAGGTGTGCGATGCCCTGGCGTGCGGGGTGCGGCGCGCGTGCCCCGACGCTACCGTCGTGACGGTGCCGATGGCCGACGGTGGCGAAGGCACCGTGCAGGCACTGGTGGATGCCACGGGCGGCGAGGTGCTGTCCCAGTCGGTCGAGGGGCCGCTGGGGGAGGAGGTGCAGGCGCTGTTCGGTGTCATGGGAGACGACTCCACGGGCGTCATCGAGATGGCGGCGGCGTCCGGACTGCCGCTGGTGCCGGAAGACAGGCGCAACCCGCTTCTGACCAGTACGTACGGCACCGGCCAGCTCCTGCGCGCGGCCATCCGGCGCGGTTGCCGGCGGCTGATCGTCGGCATCGGCGGGAGTGCCACCACCGACGGCGGAGCCGGCATGGCGCAGGCCCTGGGGGTCGCGTTCCTGGACGCCTCGGGGGAGCCGATCCATCGTGTGGCCGGTGGGGACCTGTCCCGCATCGCCCACGTGGACACCTCGGGCATCGACGGGCGCCTGAAGGACGTGGAGGTCAGGGTCGCGTGTGATGTGGACAACCCCCTCTACGGTCCCACCGGAGCCGCCTTCATCTACGGGCCCCAGAAGGGGGCCACGGCGGAGATGGTGTCGGAGCTGGACCGTGGGCTGCGGCACTACGCCGGCGTGCTGCAGGCCGATCTGGGCGCGGATGTGGCCGCCGTGCCCGGCGCGGGTGCCGCGGGTGGTCTGGGCGCCGGGCTCCTGGCCTTCTGCAACGCCTCCCTGCAGCGGGGAGTGGACATCGTCCTGGAGGCCGTGGGGCTTGCGGGCCACATAGCCGGCGCCGATCTGGTCATCACCGGCGAGGGCAGCATCGACGGCCAGACGGCGTTCGGGAAGACGCCCAGCGGAGTGGCGCGGGTGGCGGCGGCGGCCGGCGTGCCGGTGGTCGCCGTTGCCGGGCAGGTGGGCGCGGACGCCCGTAGCCTCCACTCCCACGGCTTCACGGCGCTGCATGCGATAGCCACCGGCCCGGTGTCGCTTCAGGAGGCCATGGAGCCCGCGCGCGCCCGGGAGATGCTACTTTTCGCGGGGGAGCAGATTCTTCGTACAGCGATGATCGGGGCCGGGAGGAACCGGCCCCAGCGCCGGTGAACTGTCCCGCACGTCTCACACCCGCCATCAGGGAGGACCTTTGCCATGCAAGTCGGACTGCTCACCGCGCCGTTCAGCGGCGATGACCTGGACACCGTCGTCAAGTTCGCCGCTTCAGCGGGTTTCGATAGCCTCGAGGTCCGTGCCGGAGCCCGGCATTGCGACCTCATGGGTGACTTCGATCCCGAGGCCTTCCGGGCCGCCATCGAGGGCGCCGGGCTGAAGATCTCCAGTCTGGCCGCGTACACGAACATCACCGCCGGCGACCCGGCCGAGAGAGACCAGAACCGCGCTCTTGTGGAGCGCTCTCTCGAGGTGTGCTCGCAAATTGGCGTCGACGTGCTGTGCACGCTGGCGGGTCTTCCCCCGGCCGGGATGAGCAAGGAGGACTGCATCCAGCAGGTCGCGGCCCCCTACTACACCGAGCTTAGCAAGAAGGCGGCCGACCTGGGGATCAAGCTGGCCATGGAGAATTGGTACGCCACCAACATCCAGCACCTGGGCCACTGGGACATGATCTTCGACCTGGTGCCGGCGGACAACTTCGGCCTCAACTTCGATCCTTCGCACTTGTACTGGCAGGAGATCGACTATCTGATGGCCGTGGAGCGCTACGCGGCGCGGATCTTCCATACGCACGCCAAGGACACCGAGGTCCTCGCGCACAAGAGGTCCTTCATCGGCACTCAGGCTTCGGGCTGGTGGCGCTATGTGATTCCGGGCTTTGGCGACATCGACTGGGGCGTCTACTGCGCCCGCCTGCGCCGCACCGGGTTCAACGGGGTGCTGTCCATCGAGCACGAAGACGGCGCGGTGGGGCGCGAGGAAGGCTTCGTCCTGGGCCTCAAGCACCTGCGCCAGTTCGCGGACGGGTCGTAGGACGGCCGGTGGCGAGTCACGAGTCGGCGAGTCGCGAGCCCACGGCCGACGCCGACGGCGTCAACGGGGTCAGAGGCCGGCGGGCCGGAAGCTCACACTATGCATGAACGCACTGGGGCCACATTTCGCCATTCCCACGTCCGGAACGGTCGAAGTACTGCCGTTCTCCCCCCTCCTCCCGTCTCCGCCTGCCGTTTGGCGGAGTACAAGCGGCTCGAAGAGACGCCGAGAGGGGGGCTGGGGGGGTGAGGCGAAGTGAATCGGCGCCCGCCCAGAACCTGCATGATCTAAGCGGAAGGCCCGCCCCACGAACGGCTCTTACGGCTCGCGGCCACCGGCTCGTGGCGCGCGACATGACAGATGGGAGGCTCTCTTCATGCCGAGAATCAAGATCACAGCGGGCGATGTGAGCGCCTTCGCGCAGCTCTCCGAGGGCCCGACGGCGAAGAAGGTCTGGGAGGCCTTGCCTGTCGAGGCCTCCGCCAGTACCTGGGGAGACGAGATCTACTTCGAGATCCCCGTGAGCGCCGGCTCCGAGCCGGACGCCGCGGCACGCCGCGAGGTGGGGGACATCGCCTATTGGCCCCCGGGCAAGGCCTTCTGCATCTTCTTCGGCCGCACACCGATGAGCACCGATGACGCTCCGGTGGCCGCCAGCCCCGTGAACTCGCTGGGGTCGGTCGAGGGGGATGTGACGGTTTTCAAACAAGTTCGGTCTGGGGTCAAGGTGATCCTGGAGGCGGCCGATTAACTGTATGCCACCGCCAATCCAGTCGGGGGCCCGGGGCCATCGCGCCCGCCGGGGCCCATGGCCGCGATACCGGCAGTCCGGACTGCGCTGAGCGGAGGTAGTCCCATGGCCTATCTGCTGGGGATCGACATCGGGACATCGGGCACCAAGACGTTGCTCATCGACGAGAGCGGCTCGGTGGTATCCAGCGCGACCGCCGAGTACCCGCTGTACACTCCCCGCCCCAACTGGGCCGAGCAGGACCCGGTGGACTGGTGGCACGCGACCGTGTCCACCGTGCGTCAGGTTCTGGGCGAGGGCGGCCTGCGGCCCGAGGAGATCCGGGGTATCGGGCTTTCGGGCCAGATGCACGGGTCGGTGTTCCTGGACAGCTCAGGTGAGGTGATCCGGCCGGCCCTGCTGTGGTGCGATCAGCGGACCGCCGCCCAGTGCCGCTGGATCACGGACAGGGTGGGGAAGGCCGACCTGGTGGCTGAGACCTGCAATCCGGTGCTCACCGGGTTCACGGCCCCGAAGATCATCTGGCTGCGGGACAATGAGCCCGAGAACTACCAGCGGCTGTCCAGGGTGCTGCTACCCAAGGACTACATCCGTTTCAAGCTGACGGGCGAGTTCGCCACGGAGGTCAGCGACGCCTCGGGAACTTCGCTTCTGAACGTGCGGCAACGGCGATGGTCGGATGTGGTCCTGGAGCGCATCGGGCTCTCTCGGGACATGCTTCCGGAGGTGTATGAATCACCCCAGGTCAGCGGCCGCGTGAGCGCGGCGGCGGCCGCCGCCACCGGGCTCGGGCGGGGGACGCCGGTGGTGGGAGGTGGGGGAGACCAGGCCGCCGGGGCCGTGGGCAACGGCATTGTGGAAGATCGGAAGAGCACACGTCTGAACTCCAGTCACGAGATTCCATCG
>CAZXDD010000320.1:0-8880 GCA_964639415.1 uncultured Armatimonadia bacterium | reverse complement strand
GACTCCGCGGACGCGGTGGAGGCCGACACCAATCAGGGCGTGCCGTTGTACAGCGCGTCCCAGCGGTTGAACATCTCCGTCCACTTCACCCACTTGGCGTGCCCATCGACGAAACCGATGTTGTTTCCGCCGTTGTGGCCGGCGTTGTCCTCGTTACGCAGGGCCAGATCTCCACCGCACGCCGAGAGCCCGCAGGTGTTGCAGGTCCGGGGCCAGCACATGCGGTAGTCCCCAAGAACGAAGTGACAGGCTTCCCCCAGCAGCAGGTGGCTCGCGGCGTACTGCGACTGCGCCAGACTGCGTGAGGAGCGGTGCCAGTAGTTGCTCAGCGCGTAGTCCGGCCACCCGGCGTAGACCACGCCGTGGTAGCTCAGATTGCTCGTGTGCGGGTTGCTCGGGCAGTTGAGCACCTGCTCGTTCTTCACATACGCCTGGATCGTGATGGGCCACGTGTACAGCCAGGGGTCGTCCCCGTAGGGGTAGAACGGCAGTCTCTCGTCGTAGTCCTGGGCGTACATGAGCATGCCCAGACAGAGCTGTTTGACATTGCTCAGACAGGTTGTCTGCCGCGCCTTCTCGCGCGCTCTGGCGAAGACCGGGAAGAGGATCGCCGCGAGGATGGCGATGATGGCGATCACGACAAGCAGCTCAATCAGTGTGAAGCCCCGTCGTTGCATGGGTGCACCTCCCGCTCAGTTGACGACGCCACTGAGACATTTCGCCGGTGGAGGTGGCATCTCCTGCACAGCGGACGTGTGGAGTGTGCTTTCTATGGTCGATGAAAGGTCTTCGCTGCGTTTGTCGTGAGCTTTGGCGACCGACGCTGTTCCGCCTGCGAGATGCCCTCCCTGTCAGTTCAACTTCCGCAGCGTCCCCGTCTGCATGTACAGGATGCGCTCGGCCACGTTCACCGTATGGTCGCCGATGCGCTCCAGGTATCGGGCCACGAGCATCAGGTGCATCGCCTGGTGCACGTACCGGGTGTCGCCCGTCATGTAGTCCATCAGCTCAGCCCGCAGGCTCTTCCACATGGCGTCGATCTCGTCGTCCATGGCGCCGATCTGCAGGGCCGGCTCCCGGTCGCCCTCGACGAAGCACCGCAGTACCAGGTGGATCATCTCCCGGCACCTGTCCGCCATCTGCGGGATGTCCTCCAGGGGCTTGAAGTACGGCTCGGCGTGCAGGCGCCGGACCACCTTGGCGATGTCCGTGGCGTAGTCGCCGATGCGCTCGAGATCGGCGGCGATGCGCAGGGCGCCGGTGATGGCGCGCAGGTCCCTGGCCAGCGGCTGCTGGGTGGCCAGCAGCCGCGTGCAGACCTCCTCGATCTGCAGGTCAAGGGCATCGGCCACGTCGTCGGTGCGCCGCACTTCCTCGGCCAGCGCCAGGTCCTGGGTCACCAGAGCCCGGATTGCCCGGGCCAGCATCCCCTCGACCAGGGCCCCCATCCGGAGCACCACCTCGCGCAGTTCGCACAGCTCGCCGCGGAAGGCCGACCTGGGGTCCGCCGCATCCGTAGCCATTAGCCGAACCTCCCCCGGATGTAGTCCTCGGTGCGCTCGTCGCTGGGGTTCTCGAAGACCTTCTCGGTGCTGTCGAACTCCACCAGCTCACCGAGCAGGAAGAACCCGGTCTTGGTGGACACCCGGGCGGCCTGGTACATGTTGTGAGTCACGATCACCACGGTGTAGCTGTCCTTGAGGGCCAGCATGAGCTCCTCGATGCGGAAGGTGGCCGTAGGGTCCAGAGCCGAGCACGGCTCGTCCATGAGGATCACCTCGGGCTCCACGGCCATGACCCGGGCGATGCACAGTCTCTGCTGCTGCCCGCCGGAGAGCGAGAAGGCCGACTGATGGAGCTTGTCCTTCACCTCATCCCACAGGGCCGCGCCCCGCAGTGTGCGCTCGCAGATCTCGTTGAGCGTGCCCCGGTCGCGAACCCCGTGCAGTCGCGGGCCGTAGGCGATGTTGTCGAAGATCGACATCGGGAAGGGGTTGGGCTGCTGGAACACCATTCCCACGCGCTTGCGCAGCTCCACCACATCCACCCTGCGATCGTTGATGTCGGTGCCGTCCAACAGGATGGAGCCTTCCGCCCGGAAGCCGTCGATCACATCGTTCATGCGATTGAGGCAGCGCAGGAAAGTGGACTTGCCGCACCCCGAGGGGCCGATCAGCGCGGTGACCTGCCGCTCCGGGAGGTTCGCGCTCACGTTCCGCAGGGCGCAAAAGCCGCCGTAGCACACGCTGAGGTCCCGCACGGTGATCTTGGGCCGATCGCCGGTGCGGACGCTCAGCGGGTCTGCGACCTGAGCCGCCGCCACAGCGACCTCGCCGTCGGGTCGCGGAGGCGCCACAAACGTCTCCTGGTTCTCCGTCACCTGGGTCAACTCCATTCCCGCCGCTTTCGCAGGCCTGTCCGCATGTGGCCGCCGACCGGCGGCCCTTCCGCCTACTTGCGTCCGCGCCGCAGCCATGCCCGCAGCACGATGGCCGTCATGTTCAGCCCCATCACCAGGGCCAGGAGGACGAAGGCCGTCCCCCACTTGACCTCATCGGTTGACCCTGAGAGCTGGGTGGAGACCGCGAACAGGTGATAGGGCAGGGCCATGAACTGGGTGAAGAGCGCCTCCTTGATGCCCGGCAGGCGGGACATGTAGAAGGCAGCTCCGGTCAGCAGGATCGGTGCCGTCTCTCCTGCGGCACGTCCGATGGCCAGGATCAGGCCCGTGAGGATACCCGGCATCGCTCCGGGGAGCACGATGCGCCGGATCGTCTGCCATCGGGTCGCGCCCAGGGCCAGACTGGCGCTGCGCTGGTGCTGGGGAACCTGCTTGAGCGCCTCCTCAGTGGTGGTGATGACCATCGGGAGCACCAGCAGGGCCATGGTGGCGGAGCCCGCCAGCAGACAGCTCGTCGAGCTGGTCCCGCGGTCGACGCCGAGCAGGTCGATCAGGGCCGGGATGACCAGCATCACGAACACGCCCATGCCGAACAGCCCGTGGACGATGGAGGGCACGCCGGCCAGGTTCAGGATCGCCAGGCGAATGGCGCGGACCAGCGGGCCCCTGCGGGCGTACTCGTTGAGGTAGATGGCGCCCAGAATGCCGACGGGCACACTGAGCAGCATCGTGAGCAAGACCAGCGCCAGGGTACCGGCGATGGCCGGGAAGATGCCTCCGGCCTTCATCCCCTCCCGCGGCATCTGAGACAGGAACTCCCACGAGATCGCCGGCAGGCCGCGGGACCCCACGAAGTACACGATGAGCACCACCGGTGCCACGATGGACAGAGACAAAAGGCCCATGCCTGCGAAGGCCACGGCCTGCTTGGCCCGCTCCAGGCGGGTGTTGGCGGAGCCTGTGAACCCCCTGAACCTCGGGCTAACGATGCTCGACATGTCGACCTCTGTGGGAGACCACATCGGCGGCCGTGTTGACCGCGAAAGTGATAACAAACAGCACCACACCCAGCATGAACAGGGCGTGGTAGTGCTCGGTCATGTGGGCCGTCTCGCCCATCTCGGCGGCGATGGTGGCCGTCATGGTGCGGACGGGGCGAAACAGCCCCGAGACCACAGACGGGATGACGGCGGCGTTACCGGTGACCATCAACACGGCCATGGTCTCGCCCACCGTGCGCCCGACCCCCAGCATGACGGCGGCGATGATGCCGGACTTGGCCGCCGGCAGCGTGACTGTCGAGATGGTCTGCCAGCGCGTGGCGCCCAGGGCCCAGGAGCCCTCTCGGTACGACCGCGGGACCGCGTTGATGGCATCCTCGGAGATCGACACGATCGTGGGCAGTGCCATCAGGGCCAGGACCACGGCCCCCGTGATCGCCGCCATGCCCGTGGGCATGTTCAGGGCCGAGGTCAGCCAGTCCGGACCGGGCAGCGCTCCGGCCGTGGCGGCGCACCCTCTTTGCAGCGCATCGCCGATGACGGCCAACCCCACGAACCCGAACACCACCGAGGGGACGGCCGCCAGCAGCTCCACCACGGGCTTGACCACCTCGCGGATGGCGGCGGGCAGGACCTCGGCGATGAAGGCGGCGCAACCCACGCCGAAGGGAATCGCGATCACAAGCGCGCCCACCGTCACCAGCAGGCTTCCCAGAATCAGCGGAAGGAAGCCGAAGTAAGGAGGGGTGGCCGTGGGGCGCCAGTCACTGCCGGAGAGCAGCTCGCCGAGCGGCACGGTCCTGAGAATCGGCAGCGCGTCCCGCAGCAGGAACACGATGATCAGCACCACGAAGACGATGGAGGCAATGCCGCACACCCGGATGGCGCCCTCGATGAGGGTCTCGATGATCGCCTGCGTCCTGCGTCTCATGGGATCGGTGTCGCTTTCTGCCGGGTGGATGGTGGTGCCGGGACCGCCGGACGGCGGTCCCGACACCTGTCTCGAAGGGAGCCGACCCACGGGGAGCGGGCCGACGTACGGCCGGGTGGCTACTTGACCGGTACGAAGTCCTCCCGGGCCACAACCGCCTGACCCTCGGTGCCCAGGACCCAGTCCAGGTAGTCCTTGACGGCCTGCGGAGCGTCGGTCTTGATGTAGCAAAGCAGCGGCCGAGAGATGGGGTACGAGCCGTCCTTGACCCCCTCGACGCTGGGCTGCACCGACTCGCCCTGGTCGTTGAGGATGCCCAGCACCTTGACAGAGTCATCCAGATAGCCCAGACCGATGTAGCCGATGGCACCCGCGGTCTTGGCAACCTGCTCCCGGATCTGCTCGTTGGAAGGCACCTTCAGGGCACTCGCCGCGTAGTCGCGGTCCTTGTCCTTGCCGTTCTTTTGGACCACGTGTTCCTTGAAGTATTCGTACGTGCCGGAGGTGGAGTCGCGGGAGACCAGGACGACCTCACCCTCGCCGCCCAATGGGCTCCAGTCCCTGGTGTTGCCCACGTACAGGTCGGACAAGTCGTCGATGGAGATGGCCGCGAGCGGGTTGCTCTTGTTGACGACCACCGCGATGCCGTCGTACCCGACGATCATCTCCTCCAGGATGATGCCCTTGTCCTCACAGGCCTGCTTCTCTTCGTCCTTGATCGCCCGGGAGGCATTGGCGATGTCCGTGGTGCCGTCCAGCATGGCCTTGAACCCCGTTCCGGAGCCGCCGCCCGTCACAGACACGTCCACGTCGGGATGGGCCTTCTTGTACTCCTCCGCCCAGGCCTGGGCCACCTGAAGCAGGGTGTCACTCCCCTTGGCCTGGATCGTGGTGGAGGCAGTGGCCCCACCCCCGGTTGCGGTGGGTTCCTCGGGCACGGCGCCCCCCATCTCCCCGGAAGGGGCCACATCTACCGGTGCAGGCTTTGGGCATCCCGCGACAAACACAGCCGCCGACAGCGCGGCGGCACACACAAGCAGCAGCATCCTACGCATCCTTTGGTCCCTCCTGTCGGACCTGGTCAGGGAGCCTGTGGCCGCGGCGAGCTTAGCACTGCGGGTCCACCGGTGCCCCCCTGTCCGGGCGCACCTCGGGACCGGCGGGCAAGCCGCGGAGGCCCCTGAGACCACCCTACCGACAGCATCAGGATACGGACCGGGCATGAAGCAAGTGTTAATCCGGGGTCATGGGCAGATTAAGGCCTCGGGTGCGGAGACCTGCCGCGGACACACAGCCAGAACGGGCGGGGGGCACGGCCAGAGCCGTGCCCCCCTGAACTGGTGCAGAACGGTCACCCGGCGCTACGGCTGCGGGCTGCAGCCGCAGGTCACGGCGCTCCCGGTGATCTGGTGAGTCAGCCCCCAGAAGCCGGTGCCGTACACGCCGTCCACGCAGGTTCGGCCTGAGCTGTAGGTGGACGTTCGCCTGACACCCGCGATGGTGCTGTACACGGTGGCCTGATACACCGCTCCGCTCCGCACGTACCAGCGCACCTGCAGGGAGTTGCTCACATCGAGGCCGGCCACGGACACGGTGCGGTTCGTGGAGGTGCCGGATACCACCACCGTGACGTCGTCAGGTCCGTTGATGCTGTAGGTGTGGGTGCCGTTGGTGCCGGCGATGAGTTGGCCCGTCTCCGGGTTCAGCGGATTCGCGCACAGGTAGAAGGCCTGCTGGGTCACGTCCCAGGCCAGGATCGTGCCGGGGCCGCCCTCGGGGTAGACGGTGAGTGAGGCGGCCGGACTGCAGATACCGTTCACCGTTGCTGTAATGCTCAGCGTGCTTCCCTCGTCGGCGCTTGCCGGGGTGTAGGTATAGTCGGTGAAGGCTCCCGCGCCACCGGCCCAGGTGATCTCCGCGGCATCCGGCGCCCAGGCGTTCCCCGCGGCATCGGTGGCCGTGACGACGTAGGTCTGCTGCTCGCCGGAGCCGATCGCGGCCTCGGCGGGAGAGAGCGTGACACAAGCCGGGGCGGCGGTGGTGTTCGTTCCCACCGTCAGTTGGGCGGTATCCCCGCAGGGGCCGTAGGTGGCGGTAACGGTCCAGGTCCCCGCTCTGGCGCTGGTGTACCTGGTGCCGCTCCAGGAGCCGCCGGCACCGTACTGGATGTACAGCACGCAGTCATCACTGAGGTCTACCCCGCAGTTGTCGATCACCGTGGCCTCCACCGACCCGCCGGAGACCACATCGTAGGAGGACAGCGTGAGGGCGATGCTCCGGCAGACCTCCGTGATGACCGTGAGCGTCGCGGTATCCTCGGCGGCCGCGTACTGGGCATCGCCGGCGAAGGAGGCCGTCAGCGGGTAGGTGCCCGGCGTCTCGGTGACGGGGTAGCGGCAGATCGCCAGGCCGCTGTGATCGGTAACGCCGGTGCCGACGGGAGTACCTCCCACCTGGAACAAGATCGTCCGGCCGGCGACGCCGCCATCGCCGTCGGTGAGGGTCGCCTTCAGCCGGG
Source organism: uncultured Armatimonadia bacterium (assembly GCA_964639415.1). Taxonomy (GTDB): domain Bacteria; phylum Armatimonadota; class Zipacnadia; order Zipacnadales; family JABUFB01; genus CAYRFY01. The sequence goes on along the minus strand of CAZXDD010000320.1, from coordinate 2,029 downwards.
CCGTCTTCGTCGGGCGTACGACGGCGTCGGCCAGGGCCAGCGTCGCCGGAGTTGTCACCTTCAGTGCGGCGGTGGCCTCGGCCGGACCGCAGCTCTCATCTCCGGCGAAGGAGGCGGCGATGGGGTACGTCCCCGCCGGCTGTGTGACGGTGTAGTCGCAAGCCGCGATGCCGTCTGTGTCCGTGGTTCCGGTGCCCACCGGCGCGCCACCGACCTCAAAGCGGATCTCCCGGCCTGACACCCCCTGGCCGCCGGTGCTCAGGCGTGCCGTCAGCGTTGCCGTGCTCCCGGTCTGGGCGGTGGCGTCATCGGCCTCAAGAGAGCCGGGCGCCTGAACGGCGAACCCCGCGGGAAGTGTCCCCGCCCGATCGTCGGGATTGGTGACGACCACGTCCCACAGGCCCGTCTGGGCCCCGGAGAGGTCGAAGGTGGCGGTGACGGAGGTCGAGGCGACGAAGGTCACAGCGCCGCCGCTCACCGCGGTCTGGCCGGCGCGCTCCAGCCGCACGGTGCAGCCGTCGGACAGGTCGGTCCCGGTGATGCTGCAGGTGACGGACGTGCCCGTCACGGCTCTGTCGGGATCGATGGCGGTTACGGTGGGAGCGGCCGCCGTGGGCATCGTGGCCAGGCCGGCCGGGTACGAATACGGGATCGTGCACACGAAACTGCTTTGGCCGGTGCTCAGGTCGATCTGGTGCAGAGCCCTGGCCGCGGTCGCTGTGCCGCGCATGACCCCGGACGAATCACAGTCCAGATCGGCGATCACCGCATTCAGATACCCGAAGGGGCTGATCCGGGCGGCCTCCCCGGTGGCCGGGTTCACCCTCCACAGACGCGATGAGCGCACCAGGTAAAGGGAGCCCCCCGCGTACTCCATCCCGCCGGTGCGCTCACCGGCGTCGAGGTTGGTGATCTGGCCGATGAGAGCCAGCGCACCAGTGGCCACGTCCGCGGTGAAAAGACGCGGTGTTGCGGAGGAGCTCGCCACTCCATCGTGTATGTACAGCGTGCCATCGGGCGCGAAGGTCAGCCCTCCGCAGGGCACGACGTTGGTACCATTGTGCGTGAGGATGACCGATGAGAGCGGCGCCCCGGTGGTCTTGTCCAGGCGGACCAGCTCGGTGCGCTTGGTTCCGTAGTTGATGTTTCGCAGCCCATACAGCTCGCCGGCGGGCGATACGTCCAGGAAACCCGTGGCGGCGTCCGTATTGGCGGTGATCGGCGTGGCGGCGTTGGTGCCGGGATCGTAGGCGTAAAGCGAACCCCAACTGTCATTGGCGCCGGCGAAGAAGCGGTCACTTGCCTGTCCGGCGCCTGCGGCCAGCAAAGCCAGAGCCGCCGTCACGGCGACGCCCAATCCACAATGCGTGCGGCCTGTGCCTCTACTGCTCATTCCGGATCACACTCCCTGTCTCATACCACCAAATGCGGCGGACGCCAGACTAAGGCCAACGGCCGAAGCTGCAGGTATCTCCCGCGTACCCACAGGTCTGGCCCCTTGCCGGTCCGGTCGGACGGAACCTCCCGATCGCCTCCTTTCTGGCTCGCGATCTGCCTCGGTGCCGAGACCCCTGTGGCGCTGTGCCGTCTCAGACGGCGACGTCTCCCTGCGCCGTGTGCCGCGGCTCAAGATTTTTGCGGGTCTCCATACCAAAGAGGCGCGATTATACACCAACACGGACCGCACGTCTGCAAACTCCGGGCAACGACGGTGCAACGAAGGGGCAAGAACCGGTGTGACGGCACCGTTTGCGGATGCCGAACTGCCGCGGCCGTGTGGCGATGCCGCAGAACCGTGGAGGAGGGTATGGCGGGGACGCCCGGGCCCCTGGAAGTCCGGCTGAGAAGCCGGTTCTGCCGCAAACACACCATTCCGAGCGACCATCTCGCGTGTATCTGTTTGGCGCTGTCCGCTGTCGGGGGGGCGGCGGCAGGCCGTGAGGTCCGAAGGACCGCGCGGCGCCACGCAGCGGCGTCTCTCAGGCACGGACTTCAGTCCGGGCGGACGGGAGCCGCGCGGGAGCAGGGC
>CAZXDD010000319.1:0-8949 GCA_964639415.1 uncultured Armatimonadia bacterium | reverse complement strand
CTCACGCGAGCGGTGACCGCGCAGCCCGGCCTGTCCGACGCCTGCCGCGTCGCGGCGGATCAGGTAGCCGCTGCGCTGGGGGCCGACGCCGCCCTGATCTTCCTGCGCGAGGAAGATGCCCTCGTGGCCGCCGCGGCCGGACCCGCCGACCTGCTCCCGGGCGCCGACGAGATGCCGGTCCATCGCGTGGGTGAGTGCCTCTGCGGGCTGGCGGCGCATGAGCGGCGGCCGCAGTACAGCACCGACACCGCCGGCGATCCCCGCTGCACGATGCAGGAGTGCAGGGCCGCCGGAATGCGCTCGTTCGCCGCTGTGCCGATGGTGGTCGGCGATGAGGTGATGGGCGTCTTGGGGATCGGGACTGCGACGGAGCGTGACTTCCGGCGGTCCGAAGCCTTCCTGACCGCGGTCGCCGACCAACTGGCGCTCAGTCTGCATAACGCCCGGCTCTACGACCAGACGCTACAGCACGCCGCCGTGCTGCAGCAGGAGGTCGCCGAGCGCAGGCAGGCTCAGGAGGCCCTGGTCACAAGCCAACGCCAGTTGCAGGACATCGCGGCCAACATCCCGGGGGTGATCTTCCAGTTCTGGGCTCGTGACGACGGGGAGATGGGAATAGGCTATGTCAGCGAAGGCTCGATGGAGCTGTTCGGCATCGATCCCCGGGCGGCAGGGCACTTCGAGCGCGTGACACAGTTGGTGGACGTCCGCGACCGCGAGCGTTTCTCGGAGTCGGTGGCAAGCGCCGTGCGCACCCAGGGACCGTGGCGCTTCGAGGGCCGGCTGAACAAGGCGACCGGAGAGTCGGTCTGGATCAGCGGCATGTCCAGCCCGCGGCGGCAGAGCGACAGGCTGGTCTACAACGGCGTCATCCTGGACATCACGGAGAGCAAACGGGCCGAGGACGAGCGCGATCGGCTGGGGGAGATCATCGAGGCCACCCCGGACCTGGTGGGCACAGCCACCCCCGACGGTCTCGTGTCGTACCTGAATGCGGCAGGGAAGCGCCTGGCAGGCTGGGACGATCGGGACGGGCAGGAGGGAAAGCTGATAGCGGAGATGCACCCCCCGTGGGCCTACGAGGTCGTGTCGCAGGTGGCCATCCCTACCGCGTGCGAGGAAGGCCTTTGGCAGGGCGAGACGGCCCTGCTGGGTCCCGATGGCGCCGAGGTCCCCGTTCATCAGATCGTCATGGCCCACCGGGGTGACGATGGCGAGTTGCACTATCTTTCGACGATCATGCGCGACATCACCGCCGGCCGGCGGGCCGAGCAGGCACTATTGGCCAGCGAGCGCAGGTTCAGAGCCATCTTCGAGAACGCCGGCGACGCGATCATGGTCACCGCTGTCAACGGAGTTCTGGACTGCAACACCAGGGCCCTGGAGCTGTTTGAGTGCACGAGGGAAGCGATTATCGGCCCCTACTCGGAATGGCTCTCCCCGCCGCTGCAGCCGGACGGTACCCCTTCCACCTCGGCCGCGATCGCCAGGATGGAGGCGGCCCTGCGGGGAGAGACGCAGTCCTTCGAGTGGACGCACTGCAGGCTGGACGGAACGCCGTTCGACGCCGAGATCACCCTGAACCGGGTGGCCACCGGGCAGGGGTATGTGCTGCATACCATCATCCGCGACGTCACCGACCGCAGGCGTGCTGAACGCGCCCTTCTGGAGAGCGAGGCCAAGTTCCGGGCGCTGTTCGAGAACGCCGGGGACGCGATCTTTCTCATCGACGACGACACCTTCGTTGAGTGCAATTCCCGAGCGCTGGAGATGTTCGGTGGGCGGCGGGAGGATATCGTCGGCCGGCATCCGGGACGCCTGTCGCCTGAACTCCAGCCCGACGGCCTGCCATCGCTGGAGAAAGCCCACCGGGTGATCGCCGGAGCCCTGGGAGGCGTTCCTCAGTTCTTCGAGTGGTGCCACAGCCGCATCGACGGCACGCCTTTCGATGTGGAGGTGACGCTCAATAGGTTGTTCACGCAGGAAGGCTACGTCGTGTTGGCCATCGTTCGAGACGTGACTGAGCGCAAGAGGGCCGAACGCGCTCTCCAGGAGAGTGAGGCCAGGTTCCGGGCGCTGTTTGACAATGCCGGGGACGCGATCGTAGTCATCGACGGGGATGTCTTGGCGGACTGCAACAGCAAGACCCTGGAGGTTTTCGGGTGCGCGAGGGACGACATCATCGGCCACAGCGTGATGGACTTCTCTCCCGCCTCGCAACCAGACGGCACTGAGTCGGCACAGGCGGCGGCCGTCAGGGCAAAGGCGGCTCTCCAGGGCACGCCGCAGTTCTTCGAGTGGCAGCACCGCAAGACGGACGGCACGCTCTTTGACGCCGAAGTGTCGCTCTCGCGGGTGGGTACCGGCCAGGGCCACCTGGTACAGGGCGTCATCCGCGACGTCACCGAGCGCAGGCGGATTGAGCAGGAGCTACGCGAGAGCGAGCTCAGGTTCCGCACGGTGTTTGACCTGGCCCCCATGGCCATACTGGTGACAGACACGGAGGGGCGCTACGTAGATGCCAATCTCACGGCGTGCAGGCATGCGGGGCTTCCGCTGGAGCGCCTCATCGGGCGACGCCTGTCCGACGTCCTGGTCTTCGACGCCCAGGACTACATGGAGCAGATGGTGGCCGAATTGGGGCTCAAAGGGGCTCTGGAGAACAGGGAGGTGACCCTGACCCGACGCGCGGATGACACTCGCCTGGACATCCTGTTCTCGGCGGCCCCCATCACCGTGGCGGGGAGAGAGCTTGTGCTCAGCGCCGCCATCGATGTGACCCAGCAGAACCGCCTCGAGGAGCAGCTCCGGCAGTCGCAGAAGATGGAAGCCATCGGGCAGTTGGCCGGAGGGGTGGCGCACGACTTCAACAACATCCTCCAGGCCATCCTGGGCTACACCGACATGGTCCTGGGCGACCTGTCGCCGGAGGAGCCCCATTACGCGCCTCTCACACAGGTCTACAGAGCGGGGGAGAGGGCCGCGGGGCTGACGCAGCAGCTCCTGGCCTTCAGCCGCAGGCAGGTGCTGCAGCTCGCGCCGGTTGATCTCAACCACGCTATCGAAGACCTCATGCGCATGGTGCGACGCCTCATCGGGGAGGATATCGAGCTGATGCTGATGCCGGGGCACGAGCTTTGGCCTGTCAGCGCGGACCGCGGGCAACTGGAGCAGGTGCTCATGAACCTGTGTGTCAATGCCCGTGACGCCATGCCCGAGGGCGGCAGGCTCACCATCGAGACGAGGAACGTCGAGGTCGATCAGCGGTTCTGCGAGGCGCACGACTGGGCCAAGCCCGGCCGCTACGTCCTTCTCAACGTCTCGGACTCGGGGACCGGCATGGACGCCGCTACCCTCGGGCAGATCTTCGACCCGTTCTTCAGCACCAAGGGGCCGGGCAAGGGGACCGGTCTCGGCCTGGCCATGGTCTACGGCATCATCCGTCAGCATGACGGCATGGTGCAGGTGTATAGCGAGCCGGGCGCAGGCACCACGTTCCATGTGTACATCCCGACCTCCGAGGAGAGCTGCGAAGCCGCGCTGACCGAAACGGAGGAGGCGGTCGTCGGCGGCACTGAGACGATCCTGCTGGCCGAGGACAGCGAGCAGGCGAGGCTGCTCATCGAGCAGATACTCTGGCAGGCGGGGTACAGGGTGCTCGTTGCCGCCGACGGCGAGGAGGCCCTGGAGCTGTACCGGCGCCACGGCGAGGAGGTCGACCTGCTCCTGCTGGATGTGGTGATGCCCAGGGTCGGCGGGCGCGCCGCATTCGATCAGATCCGGCGCAGCAGGCCGGACGCCAGATGTGTGTTCGTCAGCGGGTACAGCGAGGGCGCGGTGCACACCGACTTCATCCTTGATGAGGGACTGCAACTGGTGCAGAAGCCGTACCATCGCAACGACCTGCTGCGCACGGTGAGACAGGTCCTCGACGCCGCGCCGCGAGCTCCGGGCACGTAGGCGCCGCGAAGGTGATGCCCGGTTGCCCGGGTCACGGTGGTCCCGCGGCGGGCCGCGGGAGCCTTTCCGGGGGACGACTGCAGGCCACACCGTGCGTGGCCGACCCCGGCCCTACTCCGCCCTCACCTCAACCCTTCCCTCCCCGTCCATCACCATCGGCACCCGCAAGACGCCCTGGTCGTCGGCCGTCACCGTCTCGACCGCGCCACCGGTGACGCGGTAGCGCGTCGCGGCCTGCGCGTCACGGATTGTCAGCTCCGCCTCGCCCTCCCCGTTGTATGCCACAGCGAGCCCGTCCTGGCTGTAGGCGGTAACGCAGAGGTTCACCGGCCCCCGGGCGGTCAGCGTCACCGGCAGCTTGACGACTACCGCGCTCTCCCCGCTCTCGAGCTCCACGCCTGTTCTCACCGCTCCCGGCTCGACGGTGGTGAGGAACCGAGCGGGCACCCTCCGGCCGCAGGCGTTGAAGCGGTGGCACAGGTGCAGGGCCTGCTCGCCCGGCCAGCCGTGGACACCGGACTTCATGGTGACGATGCGCTCCTCGCCCTCGACGACGCCCTCTTGCAGCCTGCGGATGGTGATCGGGTACTGCTCCCGGGGGAGCGAAGGGTATGTGATCTCTCCCTCGCCATAGTAGAAGTACAGGTTCCCCCAGCGGAGCTTGTTCAGGGCATCCAGGTAGATGTCCACCTCATCGTGGATCGCCGCCGGGTTGCCCAGCGCCGCGGAGGTGGGCGCCAGATGCACCCCCGGCCCCTCGTGAACCTCGAGGTCGGTGATGATGGGGAGCGAAGCGATGGTTCGGGTCATCACCGCGCCGTTGGCGATGACGACCGCGCCCTTCTCATTCATCTTCCGCGTGTACTGTACCATCGAGGGCTGTGACAGCAGCAGCACCGAGCCGGAGCGACGCTTCACCCGCCTGGTCTGCGGGTCGATCTGCACCGTGTGGCCGTCCCAGCGGTCGAAGGTGTACCGCGAGCCGTAGCCCCACAGGTAGCCGTCATTGAACGCCCCGTTGCAGCCGATGTCATCGATCATCACGTCCACGCTGCGCATCAGGGCCTCGTGGAACGAATTGCCCGGGGTGGGGTAGTAGATGTACCAGCGCCAGCCGGCCTCGTGACGGGCGCGGCTGAAGTAGGCGCAGGCGTCGTAGTCGTAGGGGTAGATCACGTGGTTGCCGTCGGCGTCGATCACCCGTGAATCGGGGAAGACCTCAGCAGGCCTGTTGGTGGACCACAGGCTGTGGGCCACGTGGAACATGAGCTTGATGTCCGGGTCGACGCGGCGGATGGCCTCGAACTGCTCCCTGATGCGCGCCCGCTCTTTCGGCAGCTCGATGAACTCGATACCCTCGATCTCGATCTCCGGGTCATCCGCGACATTGGCCAGACAGCCGAAGGAGCCGTACTTGACGCCGCGAAGGTCCAGGTGCTCTGTGGTCACACCGGTGCGGGGGATGAAGGCGAAGCAGCCCTCCACGGTGACGCGGCGCCCCTCGTCGTTCCGCACGCGGTTGACAAAGTCGTAGTAGTCCGGCGCCGCGGAGGGGTACACCGCCCAGTCAAGCGTATGGGAGCCCCCCGCGGGGAGTCCGAACTCCTCGGTGCGCGCCCCGGCGTAGCCGCCCCGGGCGTAGACGATGGACTGCACCACGTACACGTCATCCAGCGGCACGATGCCCAGGCCGGCGTCGTCCCAGGCCACGAAGGTGCTGGGGCTGCAGGCCTCCCGGCGCTCCACGCCCTCCGGATACCCGGCGACCCAGCTCGCCCGCCAGGGGCTCTGCGTGGCGTCCAGGTAGTTGTCGATGATGATGCCCAGGTCGGCGTCGGTGGTGTTGGTGAAGGTGTCGCTGACGGCGACACGCCCCGGAAGCCTGCGGAGCGTCCGCCGTAGCTCGTAGCCGGCGCCGGTCGCGACGACCTCGAACGCGTCGCCGCCCAGCTCCCGCGTGGTGACCTTCCAGCCGGGCTCGCCGGAGGTGTCGACGGGCCCGGCCGCCAGCTTGTTGTCACCGGCGTCCGGGTACGAGAGCGATGACTGGACGGGCAGGCGCCGACCGTTGGCCTCGAGCACGAACCCGCCGCCGGGCTGCACCTCGAGGGCGTAGTCGGCCGGCCCGGGCTCAGGCGGCAGGGGAACCACGGAGGACGTCGCCGGAGCCGGGAGCCGCAGCGGTGCCGGTGGATGCACGATCTCCTGCCGGGCCTCCATCGCGGCGGTCGCGGCTCCCGCGAGGGTCGCGGCCAGGGTGTACCTGCCCGGAGGCAGATCGGGGAGAGCCAACTCGGCTCCGGCCAGGCCGGAGCGCGGGATGGGCTTGACCTCGGCCAGTACCACCGGGGCCGCCCCGTCGGCCTGTAGCGAGAAGCTCACAGCGGCATCCTGGGGGCGGATGAGGACGCCGGAGCAGTCGCACAGGACGCCGAGCCTGCGGGCGTCCGGGAACTGCCAGACACCGAGCCGCAGGCGGCCCAGCCAGGTGGTGTCCACGCCGTAGCCCTCGGCCGAGCCGGCGTAGCGGTCGGCCACCTCAGTGGCCGTCAGGGCGCGGCCGTGGATGGCTACATCGTCCAGTTGCCCTCGCCAGTGGGCCGTCCTGTGGGCCGCCGGGTCTTCGGCCGCGGGGTCGCCGACGATGGCGCCCAGGAGCAGGTTGCCGCCCGGCTTGACCGCCGTCGCCTTGGACTGCTTCGAGGCGGTCAGTCGCCCGTCCAGGTAGAGAGCCATGGTGGTGCCGTCGAAGGTGCACACCACATGGGTCCAGCGCTTGAGCTGCACCGGCGCCTGGAGATTATTGCCGCCCCCGGAGATGTAGAACCACAGGCCGCCGTTCTTGTACATGGTCAGCCCGTAGCTCTCGAAGTGCTTGCCCACGATCATGGGCTCGCCGTCGGGCACCGTCTCCGGGTAGATCCAGGCTTCGAGGCTGAGCGCCTCGCGCAGGTCCAGAGCCGGTGGGGCGCCGCAGTCGACGAAGCCGTCCCGGCCGTCGAAGCTCAGGGCAAAGCCGTCGCCGCGATGGACACGCGCGGCCCCATGAAGCGTAGCGGTGATGCCGTTGCCGCTGTGGTCCTGCGCCGGCCCCGCGATCTCGTCGAAGTCCCAGGCGGCCAGCGGGCCCTCCTCCTGCCCCCAGGCCGTCAGTCCCAGTAGCAGACCTCCGCAAACAGCCAGTCGCCGCAGCATGAGCAGACCTCCTCATCGGCAGATGGATGCCGGGCGGGGCGCCGGAGCGCTGTCGCTTTGCCGCGCCATGCACCCCTGCATCTGGCTCATCTCCGAGATCATGCGCCTCCGTTGCCGAGCCGTTCGCCCGGCGTCCGAGGTGCACCTTTGGCCGACGGCGAAATGACTACTCGTCCGCAGTACCACCAAGCAGGAGGTAAGAGCTCAGATCATGCCATCGAGACCCAATAGCGCCGTCTTGGCCTTCGTCCTCGCGATCGTGATAGCAGGAGGTCTTGCTGTGAACAGTGCCCAGGCTCAGGAACGCTTTGTCCAGGACCGGTTCGGCATCGGGTTCTGGGTGGACCCACCCATGGACGACCGCGCCGATGAGCGGTATGCCGAGATCGCGGCCGCCAACTTCACTTTCGTGATCGGGGGCTTCGGCGCCAATACGCTGGAGAAGGTGCAAGAGCAGCTCAGGCTCTGCGAGAAGTACGATCTCAAGGCCGTGGTGTCGGCGAGGTCGGTGACGCCCGACCAGCTTCCCGAGAGCCCCGCGTGCTGGGGGTACTCCCTGCGTGATGAGCCCAATGCCGGCGACTTCGCGGCCCTGCGCGCCCAGGTGGACGCCATCCGTGCCGCACGGCCCGGCAAGCTGGGGTACATCAACCTGTTCCCGGATTACGCCAATGCCCAGCAGTTGGGCACCGATACCTATGACGAGCATGTGGCCCGCTTCATCGAGGAAGTCGATACCGACGTGCTGTCCATGGACCACTATCCGCTGCTGCAGCCCGGCCGGGACGGCAGAGCCGGGTACTGCCGGAACCTCGAGGTCATGCGCAAGTACTCCCTGCAGCAGGGAACACCTTTCTGGAACTTCTTCAACATCATGCCCTATGGCCCCCACTTCGACCCGACCGAGAATGCCGTCCGCTGGCAGGTGTACACCTCCGTCGCCTACGGGGCGAAGGGAGTCATGTACTTTTGCTACTACACGCCGGCCGGGGGCGAGTTTCCCAAGGGCGGCGCGATCATCGCCCGCGATGACAGGCCGACGCATCACTACGACCAGGCCCGCCGCATCAACGCCGCGCTCAAGAACCTGGGACCGACGCTGATGCAGCTCACCAGCACCGGCGTGTACCGGTACTCGCCCGACTCGGAGAGCGCCGCACTGGCGGACACGCCGATCGCGAGCATCGAGGGCGGCGACTACGGGGAGTACCTGATCGGCACCTTCACCCACCGCGACGGTCGGCGCGCCGTGATGCTGTGCAACTATGACTACATCTACACGACCTGGCCGACGGTGGCCTTCGACGTGCCCGTCGAGCAGGTGGTGGAGGTGTGTCAGGAGACGGGTGAGGAGATCGCGGTCCGTGACGAGAGCCCGGACATGGAGGGCTGGCAGCTTCCGCTGGATTCCGGCTCTGGTCGCCTGTTCCTGCTGCCGCCGAAGGAGTAGGCCGGCGGCGGACGACGGTGGTGACGGCGGTGGTGACGGCGGTGGTGACGGCGGTGGTAACGGCGGTGGTAACGGCGGTGGTAACGGCGGGTAACGGCGGGTCACGGCAACGGCGGAACAGCCGTGGCGGGTAACGGCGGGGACGCCGACCAGCACCGGCAGCAGTCTGGCGCTCGTCGATGGACGCGGAGCCGCCAAAGCCGTCGGGCTCGCCTTCGGCGGTGCGTTAGTGGGCCTTCGCCTCGTTGGGTGCCCGCGCCGTAGGGCGCGCCCCCGCCGTCGCCGTCCCTGCCGTTGCCCTGCCGTCACCCCCGCCGTCAGACACTCTTCTGCATCCAGACCAC
>CAZXDD010000318.1:0-8953 GCA_964639415.1 uncultured Armatimonadia bacterium | reverse complement strand
TCGTGACTGGAGTTCAGACGTGTGCTCTTCCGATCTTAGCTGAGGCGGAAGTCCACCGCCGGACCGGCCGGAGGGCCCGTCTGCACCCCGTTCCAGGATGGCACCCGCAGACGGCCGCGAAACGTCACTCGAGTGCGACCGTTCGCCTCTTCCACCGAGAGCCTCGGGTTCGTCTCCCAGTCACCGGACACGTGTCTCCCCTTCTCATACAGCCCCCAGTCTGTGTAGACCTCGGCACCGGGACGCACCAGCGACCGGTCGTCGCCGGCACGGAAGAGCCCATGGATCACCCCGCCGTGCCTGCGGCTGAACACCACCGAGTAGTGCTCGTTGCGGAAGAGAACCCACAGCGGGTCCACCTGCACACCGGCTGAGGAGGCGGCGAACGGCAGGCGGGCAAGCTCACTGAGCCGCCGCTCGCCGTCGGCGTGGTGTCGAATCTCGAAGGGCCGCCCCCGGCTGCTATCCACCACCAGCGCCACCGCCTCGCCGGTAGTCGAGGCGTCCTCGATCCGCACGCGCCGCAGGGCCGCGACGTCGCCAAAGGACACCTCCACCATGCTCCCATCGGCCGCGATCGTGCCCAAAGACTTCTCCCCCGGGCCGTCCCAGAGGCCGCTTTCCACAGGGCGCCACAGATGGGCCAGAGGCAGTGTGGCGTCCACAGGGCTTTCGCCCGCCCGGACACTGCGGTGCCGGTCCACGAACTCGTCGACCGCGAGGCCCTCGGATGTCCGCAGGAACCACCGCGTCGCCGGTCCCGGCAGGAGCGTATGGCGCACGCCCCCCTCGGGTAGGTCCTCCGATGTCTCCTGCACCCCAAGCCGCCTTTCCGCACTCGCGGCGGCGGGTGTCTGGGCAGGCGCGCGCCGCTCGCCGCGCACAGTCAGCAGCAGCGGACGGTAGGGGGGGATGGCCAGAGGCTCCGCCGGGTTCACAAAGCCACCGGCGGCGTCCTGGACCACCGGCAGGCGCCGGGTGAGCTCCGGCGGCACGCCCAGCGTGCAGGCCGATGTCGCGTCACCGAAGTTGACCGCGACGATGGTTACCTCGTCTTGCAGGGCGCGGGTGAAGGCCAGCACACAGGGGTCGTCGCAGGTGACGCTCTCGTAGTCCGCGGCCCCGGAGCGCAACTCGGGCAGCTCGTGACGCAGCTTCAGCCACGCACGCAACTCGGGGCCCATGCCGATCTCCTGCTCCTGGTACAGCAAGAGCACGCCGGGGAGGAAGGCCTGCAGCGCCGTGAGGGCCTGCGACGGGCCGACCCCGAAGAACTCCGGGGCCGCCACGGTGTCGTGGTTTTCGGTGAACCTCACCAGTGCCTGCACCGCGCCGGGGGCGTGGGTGATCTGCTGAGCCGCCAGGAAGTCCCGAAGCTGCGAGACCCACTGCGCCCGGTTGGGCTCTCGGGTCATCTCGCGACAGACCATGTACAGGGGGTAATCAAACACCATGTCGCCGCAGGTGAAGAACGCCGGCGAACCGGCTTCGGGAAGCAGCACCGCATCGGGGTTGATCTTCCGTATCGCCTGACGGATCAGGCGGTTCTGCTCCACCCCCCCGGCCAGCATACCGGCGTTGGCGTGCAGACTCGTTCGCGGGCGGTGGTTGGGGGCCTGCCCGCAGCCGCCGCAGTCCAGGCGGAAGCCGTCGGCGCCGAACTCCTGCACCCACCAGGAGGTCAGGTCGAGGATGTGGGCCTGCCAGTCGGGTTCCGAGCAGTCCGCGGCCAGCACGCTTCCGCCCCACGCTCGGGTCCTTTGGCCCTCCGCGTCCACGCACCAGACGGTTTCGGGCAGGGACGCCACATCGGGGCTGTCCGGGCTCACGCCGTAGGTGACCAGGTCCATCAACACCCGCATCCCCAGACTGTGGCCGGTGGAGATGAACGACTTAAGTTGGTCCGCCGTGGTGACCTGCTCGTCAATGTGCCGGAAGGCCGGGAGGTGGTAGACCCACGGCGGTTTCTCGGACACCGGTAACAGCCAGATGGCGTCGATCCCCAGCCCCTTGAGGTACGGAAGCTGGGCCTCGATGGAGGGCATCCGGTTGCCGCGGTCCCCGGCGCCCCAAGCCCAGAGCCCGCCCCAGGGGTGCAGTTCGCTGAGGACGGCTCCGGCCAGCCATTCGGGCCGGTCGGCGGGCGGCCCCGGGTGTGCTGCATAGGCCAGCTCTGGCCCGGCCACCTGCAGGCTCTCCCGGGTGCCGCCGGCCACACGCACGAGCTGGGAGCCCACCTCAATCTCGTCGCCGGTCTGCAGCATCGCCAGAACCCCGAACCCGTGGATCAGGCTCACCGCCCCCTCCGCCTCCTGCACGGAGACCGTGGCACTGTCCAGTTGCAGGCTGTCGCAGACGAGCACCGACAGCCCCGCCGTTTCGGAGCGCACGTAGGCCATGCCGGTATCCGACCACGTCCACCCGCGCTCCCGGGTCCGACGTCCGGGATGGTTGGCGGAGAGCGGATGCTCGGCCACGGGGTAGTTGCCCGGAAGGCTCCACACCGCGTCCGGCGCCCCGGGCAGGGCGATCTCGGGGACGCAGAGATCGGCGCCGCGTACCTTCACCGCCTCGGTTCCGGAGTAGATCAGCCGCACAGAGCGGCGCACCGTGGTGCCGGAGACACCGTACGCCATCACGGCCGTCCAGTCGCCTGCCCGCCGGGTGACGGTGATACTCCGCCCATCGGGCGGCCCGGCGACGACAGGCGCCTCGGCCGCCCAGCTCTCCGGCCACTTCGCGCCATCCAGGGAGACCTCCAGATCGGGCTGATTGCCGCCAAGCAGGTTCGCCCCGCCCGCGGTGCTCAGCCACGTCCATTGTCCCGTAGTGCCATCGAAACCGAGCTGCAGCTCCCCGCAGTCGATGCTCTCCGTCTGCGCACCCGCCATACCGGCGAACCACAGCGTCGCCAGGATGATATTGCTCACTTTGTCGCTCTCCTCATTCCGTGGGTTGGCGCCGGCGGCCCGAGAAGTCGGGCACCGTTCGCCGCTGCCTTCTGCGGAGCCTCGCATTGCGCAGGGGAAGGAAAGCGGGCCACCGCCCCGCAGGGAGGGGCGCCGCAGGCCGCTGCACGTCAAGCGTTCCTCCTCGATTCGCCTCCGCCTCCGTCGCTCCCTGCACCGCCCGCGGGAGGACAAGGCACTGCCGCGACGAAAGATGATTCTTGGCCGCTATCCGCCCGGAGGACCGTCTCATGGACGTCGCGACCGTCGTCCGGCTTGCCCTGCTCGCGCTGTGTGTCGCCGCTCACGGCGAGGACATCCTGATCGCCGACTTCGAGGGCGATGACTACGGAGACTGGGCGGTGCAGGGCCAGGCCTTCGGCCCCGGACCGGCCCGGGGCACCCTGCCGGGACAGATGCAGGTCAGCGGATACGAGGGGCGGGGGCTGGTGAACAGCTTCTACGGCGGCGATGTCACCACCGGGAGCCTCACCTCCCCGCCGTTCACCATTCAGCGCCCGTTCATCAACTTCCTCATCGGCGGCGGCAAGTACCCCGGTGAGACATGTATGGACCTGCTGGTAGATGGCCAGGTGGTGCGCACGGCCACGGGCCCCAATGACAAACCCGGCGGCAGCGAGCGGCTCAACCGGCAGGCCTGGGACGTGCGCGAGCTGCTGGGCCGCGAAGCGGTCCTCCGCATCGTGGACAGACGCACCGGCGGCTGGGGGCACATCAACGTCGACCAGATCTTCCAAAGTGAGGAGCAAGTCGCAGTGAACGCAACACGCGACCTGACCATCAGCAAGCCCTTCTTCAACTTCCCCGTCCAAAGCGGGGCTCCGGTGCAGAAACTCAGCGTCATCGTTGACGGCACGCCGGTGCGCGAGCTGGACATCGAGCTGGCGCCCGGCGAGCCGGACTTCTGGGTGTTCCTGGATGTCAGGTGCTGGCTGGGGAGAAACGCCACGCTGCGGGTCGACTCCCTGGCGCGTCAGTCCCGGGGCCTGGAGACCATCACGCAGACCGAGAAGCCGGAACTGGGCGACTTGTACAAGGAGACCTACCGCCCACAGTTTCACTTCACCTCCCGGCGCGGCTGGAACAACGACCCCAATGGCCTGGTGTATCACGACGGGGAGTACCATCTGTATTATCAGCACAACCCGTACGGCACCGGCTGGGGGAACATGCACTGGGGCCACGCGGTGAGCCGCGACCTGGTGCACTGGGAGGAGCTCCCCATCGCCTTGTACCCCGTGCAGTACGGGGACTGGTGCTTCTCCGGCAGCGCCGTGGTGGACTCAACGAACACCGCGGGCTTCAAGACTGGGAACGAGGACGTGATTGTCGCCGCCTACACCAGTACCGGACGGGGCGAGGCCATCGCCTACAGCAACGACCGCGGCCGCACCTTCACCGACTATGGGGCCAACCCCGTGGTCGAGCACAGCGGCCGCGACCCCAAGGTCATCTGGTATGAGCCCGGACAGCACTGGGTCATGGCCGTGTACGACGAGCAGCCCCGCGAAGGTCAGGACCCGGGCCAACACATCGCCTTCTACACCTCCACCGACCTCAAGAGCTGGGAACTGCGGAGCCGCGTCGAGGGCTACTACGAGTGCCCCGAGGTTTTCGAGCTGCCTGTTGATGGAAACCCCGCGGATGCGCGCTGGGTGCTCTACGCTGCGGATGGGGCCTACGCCGTCGGCGCCTTCGACGGCAAGAGCTTCACCTCCGAGGGCGACAAGATCCGCTACAACTGGGGCAACTGCTTCTACGCCTCCCAGACCTTCACCAACATCCCCAAGCAGGACGGCCGCCGCATTCAAATAGCCTGGGGCACCTGCCAGATGCCGGGGATGCCCTTCAACCAGATGATGGACTTCCCGGTGGAGCTTTCGCTGCACCGCACGCCCGAGGGACTCCGCATGTTCGCCTGGCCGGTTCGGGAGATCGAGAGTCTCTACGCCGCGTCCCACGAGATCACGGACGTATCCCTGGCTCAGGGCGACAATCCACTGTCCGGCCTCGAGGGGGAGCTGTGGGACATCTCGGCCGATATCGAGATCGGCACGGCCGTCGAGGTGGGCTTCCACGTGCGCGGCATCCCGGTGAGCTATGATGTGGGAAACGCCACGCTGTCCTGCGCCGGCTGCAGTGCGCCCGTGCAGGTCTGCGAAGGCAGACTCAGCCTGCGCCTGTTGGTCGACCGCACCTCGATCGAGATCTTCGCCAACGGCGGCGAGGTCTACATGCCGGTGAGGTCCATCCCATCGGACCAGCTCAAGACCCTCGATGTGTTCGCAAGAGCCGGGAAGGCGCGTCTCGTCGGCCTGCAGGTGCACGAGTTGCGGTCGGCGTGGGAGTAGGGCCCGGCGACGCGCCCTGAGGAGGCGTCCCCATTGAGAACCCCTGTCCACCTCCTGCTCGTGGTCGGCATTCTGGCGGCATCGCCGGTCACTGCCGCCGATGGCGAGGGCACGGCGGCCATCGAGCCCGCAAGGGCTGTTCGCGGTGGCTCCCTGGGCACCTGGACACTCACCTACACTCCGGGCCCGGAGGGCCTCAAGCCTGATGGCGGGATCCGCGTGGCCTTCTCCGGCTTTCCGGTGCGCCTGTTTGACACCCCGCAGTGTGAGGATCCGACCGCACCCGCATACACGACGGCGCGGTGCAGCGACCCGGCGACGCCGGTCGAAGTGAGCATCGGCAAGGCACTCCGCGGCGGATGGCAGGATGTGCAGGAGGTCGTCGTGAGGGTCGGCGCGACGGGCCTTCCCCCAGGACAGACGCTGCAGGTGGTCTACGGAGACACCTCGCGCGGGGGGCCGGGTGGGCGAGTGCGCCTCCGGGAGGGCGATGATCTGCCCGTGCGCGTGTACTCCGACACGGATGGTGACGGGAAGGCCGCGCCGATTGCGCGGTTCCCCACCCTCACGGTGATCGGAGGCCTGGCGGCGAAGCTGGTGGTGTGTGCACCCAGCCAGGCCGTCGTCGGCGAGCCTACGCCGGTCTCCGTCTCCGCCAGGGACTTCCGCAACGACCTCGCCGCCGAGTATCCGCCCGCCGTGACCCTCCTTTCAGACGCTCTGGCGGCGCCGGTACAGGTGGCCTTCCCCGCCGATCCGCCCGGGGTTGCGCAGGCGCAAGTGACCTTCACCAGGCCGGGCGTGCACCGCCTCACCGCGCAGCCCCCGTCCTCGCAGGACCCGCCGATCACCATCGCCGCCGCCGATTTCTTCTCATCAACGCGGCCGCAGGCCACCGCGGAGCCGGAGTTCCTGCCCGAGCTTGTGTCCGTAGAGGTGACGGCCACCGGCGCCCGGCCCGGCAGCTTGCTGCGGGTTCGGCCCCACTGGCGCAACTCAGGCGCCGCCGCGGCCTCCGCCGATTACCGGGTCTCGTGCCACCTGGAGCGTCGTCCACCGCAGGGACGCGCCCTGATGAACTGGGACCACGAGCCCCCTTCGCCCACCGGCGCATGGCGGCCTGGAGAGGACATCATCTACAGCCGCACGTGCCCGATCGCCAGAGACGTACCCCCCGGCGACCACGCCCTCACCCTCGGGCTGTACCGCACTCCGGAACCGGGGGAGTTCACCGTGATCGCGAGCTTCGAGGTCTGCCGGATCCACGTGGCCGATGACGCCCCACTCGTGGTGGACATGGAGCCGGTGCGCTCCAACCCCATACAGGTGCTCCCCCGGACCCCGGAGCGCCGCCTGCTGTGGGGTGATCTGCACTGCCACACCGAGCACTCCGGCGACGGCTCCGGCTCGGTGCGGGGCCTGTACACCTACGCCCGCGACGTGTCGCGCCTGGACTTCTGCGCCTGCAGCGACCACGTCGGCGTAACGTACCCCGAACGCGACTGGCAACAGATCCAGCAGGCGGCCAGGTCCTTCAACGAGCCGGGGCGCTTTGTGAGCATCCTCGGCTACGAGTGGTCCAACATGGATCACGGGGACAAGAACGTCTACTTCGTGGGTGATGACGAGCCGATCCGCGTACCGAGAAGCGGACAGGCCGAGGACCTCTGGCCCATGCTGGAGGGGGTCGACTGCATCGTGATCCCTCACCACCCGGCCTATCCGGTGGGCCTGCGCGGCACCGACTGGGGCCGCATCGACCCCTCCATGGTGCCGGTGGTGGAGATGTGCTCTGCCCACGGCCTGGCGGAGCACATGGGGAATCCCCGCCCGTACGGCAATAACAAGCCCATGGGTCCGTCGCTGCCGGGTGGCTTTGCTCAGGACGCCCTGGCGCGGGGGCTGCATCTGGGCTTCATCTGCTCCAGCGATGACCACACAGGACGCGCGGGCAAGGTGGGGTTCCTCGCCGCCGTGTTCGCCAACTCGTTCGACCGCTCCGGAATCATCAACGCCCTGAGGGCCCGGCGCTGCTACGGCTCCACCGGAGCGAGAATCTTGCTGGATGTCTCCGCCGGTGGCGTTCCGATGGGCGGTGAGATCGCCGGCGAGATGGCCCCGGACCTGCAAGTCGAGGTGCACGGCACCGAGGTGATCGAGTGCGTCCAGGTGGTCTGGGACGGCGAGGTGTGTTACACCCAGACCCCAGGAGCCGAGACCTGTGTCTTCACCGCCGCTTTGCCACCACTGACGGCGGTGGAGCACTACGTGTACGTGCGCGTCACCCAATCCGACGGCGAGATGGCCTGGACGTCACCGATCTTCGTCCGCAACACCGGCGCCCTGCCCCAGGTGCCCGGCCCGGCGGCCTCCCCGCGCTTCCGCACGGTGGCGCGCGAGCGGCCACCGGTGCCCTCGGGAATCGGCGGGCTCATGAGCCGCCCGGGCCTCCAGGTCTGGCGCTGGCCGGTGAGCGAGGATCAGATCAACCTGTTCATCCGCTGGGGTGGGGACGACGAGGCCCGCGACTGCGCCGGTGAGCTGCAGCTCCTGGACGCGGTGGAGTACGTCTGCACCCCGTTCCATGCGGAGGATGACGACACTTACACCGACAGCGGAGAGGGCACCATCAAGTGGCAGACCCATGCCGAGGCCGGCACCGGCGATGGGCTCAACGTGTGGGTGAAGACCGACCCACAGAGACCCACCCGTCTGCGGCTGGATCCCACAAGGGGCGGACAGCACAGGCCCGCGGAGGTGGTGACCGCCGGGGGGCCGGCGGAGGAGCTACCGCTGGAGCTGGAGTTGGTGGAGGGGGTTGAGGACTAGAAAGCTCCGCCTCACACCCAAGAGCACGCGGCGGAGGTTCGCCTCTGGCCGGTGCCACGGCCGGACGGCGATCCCGCCGGGCGGGATCGCCGAGTCGGGCTGGAAACTCAGATTATGCACGAACGTATTGAGGATACATCCCGCCACAGTCAGGCCTCTATCGGTCGCAGTAGTGCCGTTCTCCCCCCTCATCCCGTCTCGCCGGTCGTATCGGCGAGTACAAGCGACTCGGAGAGACGCCGAGAGGCGGGGCTGGGGGGGTGAGGCGACGTGAGTCGGCGCCCGCCCGGAACCTGCATGATCTGAGTGGAAGGCCCGACCCACGTGGCTGCGAACGGCATCTGCCGCAGACCTCTACTGCCCCACCCTCACGAACACCGGGCTCCCCGTCAGCTTCAGGTGCACTCTCCCCGCCGGTGCGTCCATCCCCGTTTCCTTCCCCTCTCTGTCCACTATCGTCACCTGCGCCGCCCCCACCGGCAGGTCGACCCCCGCCTCGCCCTGCTCGGCCCAGGCCACCAGCACCTCCTTCCTCTCGCCCCGGAACCGGTAGGCCCTCACGCCCGCGGCCACGCCCACCGGACCGATGTACTCGGTGCCCAGGAGCTGCCCCGTCATGGTCCCCATCGCGTCGTACGAGGGCTTCGGCTCGCCGCAGGGGTTGTCCGGGGTCGCCTTGGGGTCAAAGCGGAACAGGCCCATCCACATGATCATGTCAATCCGCTTGCTGCCGTAGGGCTTCCCGTCCCACTCGTAGGTCCAGCAGAGCTTGTCGATGCCATTGGCGATGGAGATCACGAAGAT
>CAZXDD010000317.1:0-9033 GCA_964639415.1 uncultured Armatimonadia bacterium | reverse complement strand
CCTGCTGGAGACGCTCAGAGCCGGCCGGGCAGGCGTCATTGCTCTGGACGTACTGGCGCTGATGGCCGCCGGCGGCGGCGAGTGGAGTAGCGAGCAGGCCGCCGCGCTGGACGAGAGTGTCCGCCGGTGCGGCAATGTGGTGCTCCCGACGGTGCTGGACAGGCTGGTTGCGGGGCGCGAGGGGCCTCCGGCGGCCTTCGCCGCGCAGAGCCTGCCCGATGCGGGCAGGCCGGTGGTCCCTGTCGGTCTGCGCGGGAGCGGCGTGCTGTGGCCGGAGGCGGTGGGGGGCGGTGCCGCCGGCTTCGGGCACATCAACGTATACCCCGACGCCGACGGCGCGGTGCGCTTTGGCCCTCTGCTGTCACCCGCCGGCGGGCACCTGTGGCCCAGTCTCGCCCTGGAGGCCGTGCGGGTCTATCGCGGTCTGCCGCCGGGTGGCGCGCGTCTGGGCAGGGGGTTTGTGGGCCTGGGGGAGAGCCGCTACGAGGTGTCCGGCTCAGGCGAGATGCCACTGAACTACGCCGGCGGCCCCGGCCATTTCCCCTGTGTGGCCGCCTCCGACCTGCCGTCGCTGAGCCCCGACAAGCTCCGGGAGGCCCTGGGCGGCAAGGTGGTGATCGTCGGTCCGACGGCGGTCGGCGCCGGGAGCTTCTGGGCCACTCCCGTGCACCCGATGATGCCCGGGGTAGAGGTCCAGGCCACCGTCATCAGCAATCTCCTGCGCGGCGATTGGCTGCGGGTTCCGGCGCCCTGGGTGCCCTTCTCCGGCTTACTCGTGGCCGTGCTGGCGCTGGGCTGGGCCCTGCCGGGGCTGCGGCCGGCCCGCTGCGTCGCCGTGAGTGTCCTGTGCTTCGCCGCGGCCCTGATGGTGGTGATGGTCTGCTTCGCCCGAGGGCTGTGGCTCCCTGCCGGGATGCTGCTACTGGGTGTCGGACTGGCGGGCGGCGCCCTGTCCACGCAGGCCGGGGTCATCGCCGAGAACGAGCGGGCACACGCCGAGACCCGCCTGAACTCGCGGCTTCAGGCCATGGACGGCATCGGCGACATCATCGCCTCCAGCACCGACCGCGATCAGTTGCTGTCCGAGATCGTGCGCTGGGTGGAGCGGGAGCTCAGCGTGCCCGCCGTGTCGATCCTGCTGCTGGACGAGCGCCGCCGGCGGCTGACTTTCGAGGTGGCCTCCGGGGAGAAGGGCGAGGCGGTGAAGTCTTTCGCCCTCGAGCTAGGGCAGGGCGTAGCGGGGCAGGTGGCCCTCAGCGGCGAGCCGCTCATCGTGCAGGAGGCCCGCAGCGATCCGCGTCAGGCCCGGGACATCGCCGAGGCCCTGGACTACCCGGCAGAGTCGTTGCTCTGTGTGCCGATGAGGCTGCACGGCGAGGTGATCGGCGTCATCGAGGCGATGAACAAGACCACGGGTCCCTTCACCGCCTACGATCAATCGCTGCTCAGCGTCATCGCCCACCAGGCCGCCTTGTTCCTGGAGAGCTCCCGGGTGTACTCGGAGCTGCAGCAGGCGGTGGAGGCGGCCACGATGGACCTGGTGACCGTGAACCGGGACCTGGCGGCACAGAAGAGCAAGCTCGAGACCCTGGTGGCCGAGATGGACGCGGGGGTGATCGCCACCGACTCCCATGATCGTCTGGTCACGCTCAACCCGGCGGCCGTCCGGATGCTGGGGCTGCAGGGCAAGCGGCTCGTGGGTGAGCCGATCCTGGCCGTGGTCACGCACCCCGGGCTCTCGACGCTGCTGACCGAGCCGCTCGCGCGGTCGGGGGGCCGGCTGTCGGAGGAGATCGAGGTCGGGCGACCCGGCGACCCGGGCCATCTCATCCTCCGGGCCTTTGTCACGATGCTCGACGAGACCGGCGGGGACTCCGGAAGACTCTGTCTGCTCACGGACATCACGCGGCTCAAAGAGCTGGACCGGATGAAGACGGACATCGTCTCCTTTGTGTCCCATGAGCTGCAGAGCCCTCTGTCCTCGATCCTTGCCTTCGCCCAGACCATCCAGCGGGGCGTGGAGGCGGGATCGGAGGTGGCCACCACCTCGCGCCACCTGAGCCACGCGGCCGGCAGAATGCTGTGGCTGGTCAAGGACTTCCTGGATGTGACGCGTCTGCAGTCCGGCGTGGGGCTGGAGATGCACTACGAGAGTATACAGCAGCCCGGCGCGTGGCTGCAGGGGCTGGTGGAACTGCAGGAGGTCTCGGCGGGAGACCACAGGTTCGCGGTGGATGTGCCGGCGGAACTGGCGCCGTTTGTGGCGGACCGCGGGAAGCTCGAGCAGGTGTTGGCCAACCTCCTGAACAATGCGGTGAAGTACTCGCCGGACGGGGGTGAGGTACGCCTGTCGGCGCGGGCCGAGGACGACCACATGCGGTTTGAGGTCAGCGATGAGGGTGTCGGGATCAGCCCGGACGAGATACCCAATCTGTTCCAGCAGTTCCGCAGGACAGGGGAGGCACGGGAGCGGGTGCGCGGCACGGGTATCGGACTGTACCTGTCTCGACACCTGGTGGAGGCCCATGGCGGCCGAATCTGGGCCACCCCCCGCCAGAAGGGGACGACGTTTGGTTTCACCATCCCGCTACGCCCGGCGCAGGAGGTCTTTGCCGCCACCCATGGACCCGCCGATTCGCCTGAAACTGGGAGACATAGTTGAGCTCAAGAAGGCCCATCCCTGCGGGGCCAACCGTTGGGAGCTCGTCAGACTGGGGGCCGACCTGAAGCTCAAGTGTCTGGGGTGCGGTCGCGAGTTCATGGCGCCCAGAGCGCAGATACAGCGCCGCATCAAGCGTATCTTGCCTCCGGAGCCCTGACCCGGACTTCGCCGCGGTGCTCGGAGTCGCGCAAGCAGACCACTGAAAGGGACAGAACCGATGCCAACGGTCACCTCAGAGATCACCATTGACGCCGACGTCGACAAGGTCTATGCCATCGCTCGCGACATCGAGCGCTTCCCCGAGTTCATGGAGGACGTGGAGAGTGTGGAGATCCTCGAGCAGACCCCGGAGCGCCAGATCAGCCGCTGGTCCAGCATCATCCGGGAGTTCGGGCGCAAGATCGCCTGGGTGGAGGAAGACCACTGGGACGATGCGGCCAAGACCTGCACCTGGCAACAGACCGAAGGGGACTTCACCAGGTATGAGGGAACGTGGGAGTTTACCCCCACCACCGCAGGGGCGACGCTGGCCAAGTTGCAGATCGACTACGAGTTCAACGTGCCCCTGCTGGGGGCGCTCATCCAGGGGATTGTGAAGAAGAAGATGCAGGACAACACCGAGGCCATGCTGGCGGCGATCAAGGCCAAGGCGGAGGAGTGCTGAGCGGCGCGGACCGGCGGCTGAGGAACACCTCGCCCATGGCAAACACCACGGGCGAGGTGAGACAGATCGGCCCGGGGGGTGATGAGGCGCTCAGGCTCTGTCAGACAGCCACCGGAACACGGCCTCGGTCATGCGCAGTTGGGCCACCCCGTCGTCGATGGTGCAGATCGGCTCGGCCCGGCCGGCCACACCATCCACCGCGTTTTGCGCCTGGCGCAGAAACGACCAGCTATAGGGCGCCCGGACGTCGCACAACTCCTGACGCTCCCCCATGTAGTAGACAGTCACCTGCGCCGGGCTGTTGACAAGCATCGGTGGCGGGAGCTGAACCTCAACCCGGCCGTGCTCGAAGCAGAGCCACAGCGTCTCATCCCAGCGGTTGTTGGGCATCGGGCCACCGACGGTGAGTGTCACCGGCCTGCCGTCATAGGACAGCACGGCCAGCTTCGCCGCACTCTCCCACGATGCAAACCGGACCTCGAACTCCTGGCCCAGGAAGTAGTTGAGCAGGTCCATGTCGTGGCTGTGGACGTGGTTGAAGAAGTAGTACGCGCTGCCGAAGCCCAGGGGCTCGGCACCGTACGGCTCCGCCAGCCAGTCGGGCCCGGCGCCCCGGGGCTTCTCGCCGCTGGGCTCCTCGGTCTTGAGCACGGGGAACAGCCCGCCGATGTTGGCCAGCCAATCGCCGCCGATGAGCGACCGAACCCCGCCGCAGAGCAACTGTCCCGCCTCGCCCGAGGCCAGCCAGCGCTCCGTGACGGCCCTGGCCGCCTGGACTCCGGCGTCGAAGCGCTTCATGAACCCCACCATCAGCAGACGGCCGCTCTCCTCGGCGGCCCTCTGCATGCGTCGGGCCTCCTCGAGGCTGAGGCACACCGGCTTTTCGCACAACACGTGTTTGCCCGCCCGGAGCAGGTCGATGCAGGTCTGGGCGTTGTACTCCGGGGGCTGGAGCACCACGGCCAGATCCACGGCGGGATCGGCGGCCAGTTCATGGTGGGTCTTGTAGCGTGTGCCGATGCCGAAGCGGTCGGCCACCTGCCGGCCCAGCTCCACGCGGGATGAGGCCAGCGCCGAGACCCGGGCGCCCTGTGCCCGCTGGAAGCACAGGATGTGCGCCGACTGGGCCATGAAGCCCGCTCCGACGATCCCCACATTGATGTCTGCCACTTCCGTCGCCTCCCGTCTGAACGTCCGTCCTGCCCGTGCCCCGGCTGGGCCGCCGCCGTTGTCGTTGGCCGTTGTAGGGCGGCGACCTGTGCGCCGCCGCTGTCGTTGGCCGTGGCCGTCTGTCGCCCCCCTACCTCCCCCGCTCTCACGCACCTGGCCCGACTCAGGCGGCGTGGACGCCCTGCGGGCATCCACGCCACAACCGTCCCTGATTGACCGGGCGTAGCAGGCCTACCTCTCGACCTGACCGCCGCACAGCGACAGCAGGAGCCAGCGGTTGCCGGACTTGACGAAGTTGGCCGTCATGCCCAGGGTCATCTCGCCGAACATGGGCACCTGAGCGTCCCAGCGGCCCACCAGGGAGCCCACCTGGCCGCTGACCTGGATATCGGAGGATTGCATCACCGAGCGCTCCGCGGTGCCCATGGAGACGAGGCTGCTGAGCATGGAAGTCAGGTATGCGGCATCGGTGAAGAAGAAGGCCTGTCCGTCCGGGGTGTAGACGCCGATGCACAGCGGGTCGTCATTGAGCTGATCGCCGAGCACGTCCACATTGCCCTCGACGAGAGCGACCTCCCAGGATCTGAGCAGGCCCATGAGCTGTCCGGACTGTGCGGGATCGCCCTCGGGGTCGACCTTGGTCAGGGCCATGGTCGCCAGGCGCCAGGAGGACTTCTTGCCGTCCTGGAGAGCGGCGATGGCCATATCCCAGGCCACGGGCTCGGGGGGCTCGGGGGCGGCGGGCGGAGCCGCGAGCCGGTCGCGATAGAGGTTGGGGATGCTATCCATGAAGGCGGCCCACAGATCGCGGCCCTCGGCGGGCGCCGGGGCGGTGGAGACAACCGGGCACGGCGCGGGAACATGCAGTGCCACGCGCCCGACGATGAAGCCGCCGGCACGCTGCAGACTCTGGCCCACGACCTGGGTGCCCTTGGGCAGCGTGAACTGGGCGGCCAGCTCCTCGTTGGACTTCAGCTTCGCCCGGGAGGCGGCGACGAAGCCCTCCTCGGTGCCCAGCACCGCGGCCGAGCCCTGGGTGCTGAACAACTCAAAGAACGGGCTCTCCTGAGCGGTCAGGGCGCCCATGGTGCGGGCGATCAGATCATCGATGCCGGCCTGCTCCTTCTCAGTCAGCGCCCATGCGGATGCGCTGAGAGTCACGAGCGTGGCGAGTAGCAGGAACCTGTAGACGCGGTACATGTGGCTCTCCCTCGTTTGGTGTGGGACATGCCCGGTCCGATCACCACAGGACCCGGTAGTCCGGGCCATGCCCCTAGATGGCGCGAAGCGATGGGGTCTATTCGCCGCCTGCCGGCGAGCATCCTCCATGCGTCCCTAAGGACGCGGCAACGGTCGGTGAAGGGGGATCCCGCCGGCCCGAAGGCCCACGACGGCGGGTGGGGAGTAGTGTGGTCGGTGGGCCCCCAGCGGAAGCCCCAATGAACCTCTGTCAGCAAGCGGCAATCCTGTCGGCCACTTCTGCCACGGGCGTCGTCTGGTGCCCCCCCGATGGCCGAGCAAGTGCGCCGGCGGACCGCACGGATTCCCCTGCGGCCCGGGTACGCCCGGTCGCGGCGCCCATGGCGCGGCGAGCGCCTTCCTGCGGCGGCCCGGTGGCTGCGGGGCCTCTTTGCCGGCAGGTGCGGCGCTGCGGCCCCCCGTTCACCGATCCCCACTGCGGCGCGTTCGCCTCCGGGCCGTGGCACCGATGCGTGGGGATTGCCGAGGCGGCCGGTTGCTCCGGAGCCGTGGCCGACGGGAGAAGGGCCGAGGCGCCCTGTAGAAGCCCGGCCGAGAAGTCTGGCCGGCCCGGTTCCTGTCGTTCTGAGCGACCATCTCGCGCAGCGAGATAGCGAGGAATCTCACCGAACGCCGGGAGATTCCTCGAGCTGCTCTTGCCGGGAGCGGACGCTCTGGCAATGACATTCCCGGCGAGGGTGGGTTTCCGGCCGGACCTCCAGGGTCACCCCCCCACCACCCGGTGGATCACGTCCAGGAGTTCCTTGACGCCATAGGGCTTGTCCAGGAATG
Source organism: uncultured Armatimonadia bacterium (assembly GCA_964639415.1). Classification (GTDB taxonomy): domain Bacteria; phylum Armatimonadota; class Zipacnadia; order Zipacnadales; family JABUFB01; genus CAYRFY01. The sequence continues at coordinate 2,506 of CAZXDD010000317.1, read as the reverse complement.
CGGTGGCCTGCAGTTGGCGGGCACGGGCCGCGCCGTCTCCGCTGCTGACCACGATCGGTACCCCCGGCCTGGCCCGGCGTACATGAGCCATCACCTGTTCGCCGTCGAGCAGTGGCATGTTCAGGTCCAGCAGCACCCCCACAATATCGGCCTCGCTGCGGTGGAACAGGTCGAGGGCCTGCTGTCCGTCGGCGGCGGGGAGGACCGTGAAGCCCGCCATCTGCAGCACCGCCTGGGCCACGTCGCGGACGGTCTGGTCGTCGTCGGCCACCAGCAGGGTCCCCACCGCGGCGCGGGGCTCCTCTTGGGGCGGCGGGGTGGGCACCTGCTCGGCCGCGACCTGAGCCGCCGGGAAGTACACATCGAAGGTCGTACCCCGGCCCGCCTGACTTTGTACCTCGATGGCGCCGCCATGCTCGGCGACGATGCTCATCACGGTTGCCAGTCCCAGCCCCCTGCCGTCGGCCTTCGTGGTGAAGAACGGGTCGAAGATCCTCCCCCGCGTCGGTGCGTCCATTCCGCAGCCGTCATCGGTGACGCGCAGGCGTACGTAGTCGCCGGGCGGCAGCTCGGCACCATGTCCCGCGTCAAACTGCCGGGCGGTGGATAGGCGGGTCCCTGCGACCTCGACCGCGATGGCACCGGGCCGTGGGCCGATGGCGTCGGCGGCGTTGACCACCAGGTTCAGGGCCACCTGGCCCAGTTGGCAGTGGTCGCCGATCACTATGGTCTCTGTGTGGGCGGCCGCCACGCGCAGCGCCACCTGTTCGGACAAGGAGGCCTTGAGCAGCTCGGACATGTCCGCCACCAGAGCGTGTAGATCCACCGCACCCACCGAGGGTTTGCCCTTGCCGGAGTAGGCCAGCATCTGCGCCGCCAGCTCCGAGGCCTTGCGGGCCGCCGCCTCCGCCCGCAGGATGTGCTCGCGGGCCGGGGAGCCTGTAGGCAACTGCAGCATCGCAAGCGACGTATTGCCCAGCACCCCGACGAGAATGTTCTTGAAGTCGTGGGCGACCCCGCCCGCCATCATGCCCAGACTCTCCAGCTTCTGGCTGTGCTGGATCTGGGCCTCCAGCTCGGCCCGTTCCAGCTCCGCCTGCTTGCGCTCGGTGATATCGGCGTAGGTTCCCGCCACCCTGACGGGATGCCCGTGGGCGTCCCATTCCACGATGCGGCAGCGCTGCCTTAGCCAGCGCCATCCCTCGTTCCCATCGCGCACGCGGAACTCCACCTCACAATAGGGGGTGGCTCCCTGCATGTGTTCCGAATTGGCCTGTCCCACTGCGGCGAGGTCGTCGGGGTGAATGGCGGCGGCGAACAGCTCGAAGGAGGTAGTGGCCGGGCCGCTCTGATGCCCCCGCAGCCCTTCCCACATGGGCTGTCCGCGCATCTCGCCGGTGCGCAGGTCCAGGTCCCACACACGCACATCGGCGCCCAACAGAGCCGGCTCCAGGGCCTGTGTGGTGCGCTCCAGAGCCCGGATGTGTGCCATCTTCGCCTGCTCGGTATCCACCATCACCGCCGCCACGGCGTCCTCCCCGGCGGCGGCGTGCTCGATGCTCGTCAGCGCGATGTCCACCCAAAACGGCTGGCCGCCGCCGTGGCTGCACCGGGCCTCCACCCGGGCGCAGGATTCGGACCCGGCCGCGATGCAGGCGACGGTGGCCGACACACGCAGTCGGCTGTCCCGCTCCATCAGACCGGCCAGTGTCTTTCCCGGCAGTTGTTCCACGGGCCGGCCGAGCATCTGTGCCGTGTGCCTGTTGCAGTCCAGGATCCGGCCCTCGGCGTCCAACATCAGGATGCCCACCGAGGTGTTGCGGAAGAGTGCCTCCAGGCGCCCCAGCGCTCGGCCGCAGCTCGCCCCGCCGTCCGCGACCGACGGGCAGGCGCGGCCCTCGACCCACTGTGCCGACCGCTCCTCTGCACAGGGCACGGCGGGGCCGTCCGGAACCGGTACATGGGCCTCGTGCGCGGTCTGTGGCCGACGACTCTCGTTCGCCATGACACTCCCTCTCCACACGCCACGGGCCGGAGTCGGTGCACCATGACCTCCGGGCAAGCGGGCGTCCAGCAAACCTTTGCTGTGCCGGCGAGACTTCGGAAGTGGTGGATCTCAACTCCGGGATGTGCATTGATCGCGGCGATACCGTAAAGTATATCGGCACATGAAGCCCAATAGTGTAGTTTCGTGTCCTCGCTCCCGGGGAGGTCTGTCCCGACGCATCGCGACTGCATCCTGCGAGTGGTCCGGGGGCGCGGCGCCGTGGGCCGTTGTAGGGCGGCGACCTGTGCGCCGCCGCCGTTCGTCGTTGGTGTCGGAGGACCTCCTCGGCGCGGTACAGGGCCGCGCCCTACAAAGTCGCTGCGCCGTGGCCGTTGCCCCCTCCTCCCGTCTCCGCAGCCGCATCGCGGAGCAAGAAGGCGGGCCCGGAGGGCCGGGGGCGAGGCGCGGTTCGTCGAGATCGGAAGAGCGTCGTGTAGGGAAAGAGTGTAGGATAGGGTG
>CAZXDD010000316.1:0-9060 GCA_964639415.1 uncultured Armatimonadia bacterium | reverse complement strand
GGTCCACCAGGCCTTCCTGCAGCCAGGTTTCCACATCCAGGCCCTGGGCGAGGTTGTACAGCAGCCCCGAGGAAGGGATGCGCACCACCACCGGAATGCGCCGGCCCGCCTCGGCCTCGATCGGCCCGAGGCCCTCGCGCAGGTCGCGCAGAACCTGGGTGAAGTGGTCGGCCCGCCGGCGGATCCAGCACAGATAGTCGTCGCCTGAGGAGGCGTCCATGCTCTGCGGGTCGATGCCGGTCTGACCTTTGAAATCCGCCACCATCTCGGGATTGTAAAGCAGCATAGGCACCTGCCGACAGGCCCCCACCAGTAGCCCGTCCACGCCCCGGCGCGCCACCTCCAGGAAGATGTCCACACGCTCCTTGCGTACCTCGGGGAAGTAGTACGACACCACCGTACCCTCCGCCTCCGTGGCTCCCTTGCGCCACCTGCGCCATTGGGGGTGGGATAGGAACCACTGCGAGGCGAAGATGCCGCCGTAAGCGTTGCCGTAGTGCCGGTTCATCGCGAGCCACGGGCGAAGCGTGACACCGGCGCTCTCGCGGGCCTGGAGGACCTCATCGAGGGCATCGAAGCTGTTGATCATCGTCGCCCGACCCTGGTAAAGAGGCGCTCTGTCGAAGGTCTTGGCCGCCTCCTCCAGCGGCACCGCGGGGAAGCGGGTGGTATTGGGAAGCTCACTGTGGTACTCCACCCACGACCTGCCGATAGACCAGTTCACCGTGCTCAGTCCCAGCTCGGCCTGCCCGGCGAGGATCGCCGGGAACTGGTCGGCCTGGAGCCGGCAGGGGCCGTGGAAATACTCACACCAGTCGTCCACGGCGAACAGCGGCACCGGGGGCCGGGAAGTCTCGGCGTAGAGGGCTTCTACCGACTGCGCGGTGACGGGCACGAGCTTGAGACGTGCCAGACCAGAGCGGGGCCGGTTCCAGGGATCGAAGGCATAGACGCGGATGCCGTGCTCCGTGAGGTCTGTGGCGCAAACGAAGGTGTCGGCCGTGGCCGTACTGGAGCCCAGGGAGCGGACGAGTCCGTCGCGGCCGCTCTGCAGCAGGCAGCCGTCGGCATAGGGGGTGGCGAAGACGGCGTAGGTGCCGCTGAGGGGCCTCAGGCGGACGGGCTCCGGCTCGGCCCCCACCTGGGCCACCAGCGCCCTGCCCTGCGGGGTCTGTTCCAGGCTCCAGCCCGCGGGCAGGTCTTCCCCGTCGATGGGCGCGGCGGAGAAGTCCTCGATGAGCACCGTCTCCCGGGTGGGATCGGCCTGCAGCGTCCAGGGGGCAAAGCGGCTGATGGGCACCGCTGAAGGGTCCGGCGCCGGGCGATTGTACGTGACCTTAGCGCCCTCGTCCCACAATGTGCCCTCGATCACGGGGTCCAGGCGGATGCGGCACTTCCCCGGCGGCCAAGCGCCGGGGTCCAGCGGCACGGCCTGCCACTCGTCGGCCGCCTGAACCGATACGTCCTCCTCCAGGAGGACGGCTTCCTGCTCGTCCAGCACCCTCAGGCGGCAGGAGAGCTCGCCCACCGGCGCCCCCGGGGCCAGGCGGCACTGGGCCACCAGGCGGTCGGGGTCGGCCAGCACCGCCTCGTGCAGCCGAAGCTGCAGCGCCGTCTCGATGCCGTACTGGAGCAGTAAGAGCACCCGGCGCCGCGCCTCCGGCACGAAGCGTTCCACACCTGCGGGAACCGCGGTGCCCGCAGTGCGCCGCACATGCTGCTCCGACAGGCCCTGAGAGTAGCTCACGGAGTACAAAGGGCGGCCGACCTCGTCGGTGAGGCGAACATCCAGGCTGTAGCCACGGCGGTAGACCGCCCCGGCCTCGAAGTCAAACACCGGCGGCATGCACAGCGGCCCCAGCGGCAGTTCGGCCGCCTCCCCGGGGGAGATCGAGGCCTGCAGCGGTACCGTCCGGTCGTCGGGCAGGTGACGAGTGACCTGGACCCTCAGCGCGGCCCGGGGCAACCGGGACCAGTCCGGCTCCACGCGGAGCGCGTGCAAACGTCCGGGGATGAAGCCCATCTGGGGGCAGTCGGACGGGGCTTTGTCGGCGGCAATCGCGACGCGGCACAGTTCCCGGGCGACGGCGGGCACAAAGATACCTCCCCAGAGGATCGCGGCCAGGATTGCCGGAAGCAGCGCGGCAGGCATGGTGGGATGGTTCATGGTGGGTGCCTTCCGGAACACACTGAGATGGGGCGGACCGGCCGGCGGAGCCGCGGTGACGCCTCACCGTGCCTTCTCCAACGCGATCTCGCCATCCAGAGCCAAAGGCAGGCGCAGTAGGTCTTCGCCCCGCTCGGTCTGCACCGTCACGGTGAGGTCTGTCTCGCCCTCCACGCGCAGCCCCGACACCCGGGGCCGCTCGCGGTAGGGCTCCAGAACGGTGACAAAGGTGGTGGCCTTGCCCCGTCGCCTGCCGATGCAGCAGGATGTCGGCGGCTCGCCGCCGCGGACCGGGTCGCGGGCCAGGATGATCTCGGCGCCCGCGGGCTGCCACTGACAGAGCCGCAGGGCCTGCTCCCCGCGGGAGAAGTCGGCTACAAACGTTCCCGGAGGCGCCGGCCCGCGACGGACCTGGGTGAAGTGCCGGTAGCCCAGAGCCGCGAAGGGATTGGTCTGCAGTTGCTGCAGACCAAGGGAGGTCGTCACCTGTCCCGGACCGTGCAGGGGCAGGTCGAAGGTGTGCTCGGCCTCGGCCCGCACGCGCATGACATCCAGCACGTAGTCGTCCAGCACACAGAGCGTGCGGTCCACATGGACGCCGTCGTAGATGGTGTCGCACGTGGCCCGGACGGCCTTGATCTCGTCCCCGATCTGGAACAGTTGCAGCACCCCGAAGACCCGCTGGTTCGGCCGCTCACCCACGAAGGTGGCGGTGGAGGTCTTCTGGGGCTCCTGGCTGACTTCATCCACGCACAGAGTGTTGTGGGCGATGGTCTGGCGCGCCCAGGTGACGTGATCGGGATTGTCGTAGCCCCAGGAGCCCGGGTCGGGGCAGAGGACGGCGTCCAGGGCGTAGAGGTCGAAGTGGAGGCGGTCCGGGTGGTCGTGGCCGCTGCCGAAGGGCCCGTAGGTGAGGTTGACCGCCGGGGCCTCCGGGTCGAGTGGGGCGGCGCGGAGGATGGCAAAGCCTCCGATGGGAAACAGCGTGCAGCCATCGACGTGCTCTCCCGACAGGCCGATGCGGGCATCGTCGGCGAGGCTGAAGTGTCCCTCGGGCAGGTCCCCCGGCGCATGAATCAGGGACCAGAAGTCCAGCGGGCGACCATCGACCTCGCCTTTCTCAAAGCCGCCCCCGCGCACGAGTTCTCGGCCGCCCTGCACGACGGAGATGTCGTCCCAGACCACTTCGCCGGCGCCTCCCTCGAGAAACACATGCAGACGGATGCGTCGTGTCTGTCCCGGCTTCGCGTCGGGCAGGGCCGGCACCGTCACGCTCACCTGCTGCCAGTCCTCCGCCACCCGAGCGGCGGGCGAGAACAGGGCGGTGTCTTCCATGTTGCAGCGGATGTGGGCCCGGCCGCCCGCGAGGCCGAGGACCTTCACCCAGCCGGAGACCTCCGCCGGCCGGTCGGCGGCAGCGGAGACGTCCTGCACCAGGCCGACGCGATCGCCCTGTTCAGTGCGCAGGTGGACGGCCCTCTCGCCCGAGCGCACGATGCTCTCGGTCGGCTGGGCGTAGGGCTCGCCGCTGGCGCGCCAGACGCTCCACCCCGCCACCGCCCCGGCGCGCCCCGCCCGCTCCCGGGAGATGAGCCAGGCGTGGGCCGGGTCACCATACTGCCTCCACGCCAGGTCGTAGATGCGGTGGTAGAACAGCCGCGAGGTACTCGAATCGCCGACCCGGGCCAGGCTGCCGTTGGGGAACTGATAGTACAGGGGTGCGTCGAGGAAGGCCTTGATGCCGCGGCTCCCGGCGGGCCCGAACTCCTCGTGCCCCGCGCCCCCCTCGAAGGGCCCCAGGATTCCGGGCAGCTCGGCGTGCCACAGGTCGATGCCGCTATTGGCGGCCGCCACCATCACGTACATCAGGGCCGAGGCCGTGTAACTGGTGTAGCCGATGGAGCGCTCCCAGTGGATGCCGTCGGAGAAGATGGAGTGGGTGAGCTGCTGGACGATACCGTACAGGTAGAGCCCGCGCTCCGGGTCCCAGACGCCGTTGATGGCCTCCTGCATCAGCTCGCGGTCGCCAATGGCGAAGCCACACGAGGCGATGATGGTCAGCGCCCAGGAGCGCCAGTTGCTGGAGTTGGGATGATGACACTTGTGTCCGCACTCCCAGGCCATGATGCGCAGAAGGTCGCGCTCGATGGCACCTTCCTGTGCCTCCGTCATGAGGTCGGCGCCGGCGATGAGGTCGTAGGCCATGGCGGCATTGACCGCCACGGGCCCCTCGCCCAGCGTGCTCTCCGTCACGCGGCCGTGGGCGCCGGTGGTCTCCAGCCCCGGATAGGCCTCGGCCAGGGCGAGAAGCCAATCCCGGGCGCGGGTGCCGAAGGCCGTCTCTCCCGTGACCGCATAGCCCTCGGCCAGGGCCGCGGCTGTGGCGAAGTCGCCGGCCACGGGGCGACGTTGGTCCAGGTCCACAGGGGTCTGGAGGGCCGAGTCGGCCCGTGCGCGCAGCTCCTCGACACAGGCCACCGTGTAGGCGTCCCCGGCCTCGTAATCGGCGCGGATCCGCTGCAGGTCCGCGGTGGTCGCAAACACCCGCGGGTGATCGGGAAGCGCCTCGGGGATCGCGACGCGATGTAGCGCGAGGTAGGGTGTCACGTCCTGAGCGGAGGCGCCCAGTGTCGCGAGTATGGTGCCGAGAATCACCGATGCCGGAAGGCGGGCGAGGCAGGTAAGCATGCGGGCTACCTCCGCTTGGGGGCTGTGGGGCAGTGCGCAGGGAGGACGGCCGAACACACCCGGCCCCGGCCTCCGGCCCTTGTGTCCGCGCGGTGAGGCCGTTGCCGTACTCAGCCGTTCGCCCTCGACGCCGTTCTCCGTGGAACTCCGTGCTCTCCGTGTCTCCGTGGTGAGGCCGTTGCCGTACTCGGCCGTTGCGTCTCCGTGGTGAGGCCGTTGCCGTACTCGGCCGTTGTGTCTCCGTGGTGAGGCCGTTGCCGTACTCGGCCGATCTCCATCTGCCGGCGCCCTCACTCCTCGTGCTTGGTGCGTTGGATGATGTGGTCCTGCAGGGGCCTGTCCACCAGCTTGAACTCCTGGCTGAAGCCGGATACGCGGACGATCACATTGCCGAAGTGCTCCGGGTCCTCCTGGGCCTTCTTGAGGCGCTCGGCGCTGACGACGTTGAACTGCATCTGTCCCACACCGCTTTCGATCGCCGTCTGCAGGACCTCGATGAACTTGGCCCTGCCCTCGCCCGCGAAGAAGCTGGGGGCCAGCTCGATGATGGCCGAGCTGCTTCCGGCGGCCTTGTCGTGCGGGATGCGGGACAGGGAGTTGAAGTACGCGGTGATGCCCCTGCGGTCGCGGCCCGCGGTGGCCGAGAGGCTGTAGGCCAGGGGCTCGTGGGCGCGACGGCCGTCGGGGAGGGCTCCGGTCTTCATCCCGCTGGGGTTGACGTTCCACAGGAAGGAGAACAGATGGGCGTGGAAGGTGCCGCCGAAGAACGTGCGCAGAGACCCGAGAGTGTCGCAGAAGTGCTCGGCCACTCTTGCCGCCCAGAGGTCCACCTCGGCGCAGTCATTGCCGTACTTCTCGGCCCGGTTCAGCAGCATGAGCCGCAGAGGCTCTTGGCACTCGAAATCCGCGTCCAGCGCGTCCAGCAACTGCCCCATGCTCAGCTCGCCGCCAAACACCAGCTTCTCCACCGCCCACAGGGAATCCGCCACATTGGGGATGCCAATGCCGGAGACGGAGTGGTAGTTGTACAGGGCCCCGCCGGCGTTGATGTCGCGCCCCCGGCCGATGCAGTCATCGGTGAGGATCGACCGGTACGTCTGGGGCCAGCTCTCCATCTGGTCGAGCTGCCCGGCGTTGGAGATGAAGGCGCCCACGCGGCAGACACGCTCGGCCTGGGCCTTGTAGGCCTCCCACAGATCGTCGATACATGTGAAGCCCCGGGCGTCGCCGGTGGCGGGCCCCACCTGCCTGCCCGACAGCGGGTCGACGCCATTGTGCAGCGCCAGCTCGAGACACTTGGCCAGATTGGTGTTGTGGCTCACCGCATGGGGGCAGGCCCTGCCGGGAATGGTGACCTCGACACAGCCGATGATGGCGTAGTCTCTGGCGTGCTCCAGTGGGATGCCCTTGTCCAGGAGCGCGGGGATGATGGCGTCGTCATTGAAGAAGAAGGGCTGGCCGCCGCCGCGGCTCACCAGGTCCACCGAGCTCTCCAGAAATGCGCGGGGCGTGCCCCTGTGCACGCGCACGGACAGGCAGCGCACCAGGCCGATCTCCCGGGTCGCCCGGAGGGCCAGATAGCTGATGGGGTTGGTGGCGTCATTGCCCGTGGCATCCTGGCCGCCGATCTGCATCTGCTGCACATCGTACCCGCGCCACATCTTCAGCCACAGGTGCTTGAGCAGCTCCAGGGCGCCGGGCTCGTCCAGCGTCCCCGCCTGCAATTCAGCCTCGTAGTACGGCCACAGGATCTGGTCGATGCGGCCGATGGAGTTGGCGTTGATGTGGTCCTCGGCGCAGGTGATGATGTGCGCAAACCACAGGGCCTGGATGGCTTCGCGCAGCGTCCTCGCCGGCCCGGCGGGCACCCGGTCGCAGACTGCGGCGATGTCCAGCAGTTCCCTTTTCCTCTCCGGGCAGGTGGTCTGCTCCGCCATTCGCCGCGCCGCCTCGGCGTACTTGCTCCCCATCCTGCAGCAGCCCTCGGCCACCGTTTTGGCGGCGCGCAGGAAGATCATCCTCTGCAGGTCCTCGGGGTCTTCCATGCGCAGCGTCGCGAGGCGTTCCTCGATCTGGGCGAGGATCGCCGCAAAGCCCACCCGCAGGACCCTGGCGAAATCGCGGACGCTGTGGTTCAACGACCGCCCCCAGCCGAAGACGCAGCCGGCCTCCTCGGCGAGACCGACCTCCTCCGGACGGTCCGGGGCGTGGTTGGTGGTGACGAACAGCTCATTGCGTCCGCGGAGACTGAGGATGAGCTCCCTGTGCTCGTCGCTCAGCGAGGTCTTCGCCAGCGTCTCGGCCAGGGCGTCGCCGTGGCAGCAGAAGAAGTGGGGGTGCATGTCCGGGAAGTCGATGGCCCCGTCGATGCCGGGCTCCTCACCGAAATGGTGGGTGCCCACGATCAGCTCATCATCGTGGATGATGGCGGGGAAGAGCTCGATGGTCGCGGCCAGACCGGCGGCCCGCCTTTGCACCAGCGGCGAGTGCATGTGCGCCTGCGCCGCCTGACAAAACCCCAGCAGGCGCCATCCGGTGGGGGTGCAGGGGCCCTGCAGCATCCGCGTCTTGAGGCGCTCGAGGCGCTCCTCGCGGTGATCCACGGTGCATGGTGTGTTCCTGTCGGTGGCCATCTGGCGATCACTCCGTAGCCGGTCTGAGCCCGGCGTCCGCCGCTCTTTCTTCGCGACCCGGGGGCCCGGTGTAGGGCGGCGGTGAGCAGAGGTCTCTACGGCGGAACGAGGGCCGGCTATCTCATCTTGTGCACCACATCGCGCACGGCGGGCCAGACGTCGCGGTAGATCTCGAAGTGCTCCCTGTAGCGCCGGTGCTCCGCCGGGCGTGGCTCGAAGCAGGCGTTCTCCTTGACCAGCAGGCCCACGGCCTCCTCCACGGAGGCGTACACCCCGGCCTGCACTCCGGCCAGCATCGCCGCCGCCTGACAGCCGCTTTCGCTGACATTGAGAGTGACGCACTCGTGCCCGGTGATGTCGGCCTTCAGTTGCAGCCAATACGGGCTGCGGCTGCCTCCGCCGGTGCAGCGGAGCCTCCCGATGGACACTCCGGCGTCCGCCAGGCCCTGCACGTTCAGGGCCAGCTCGTAGCAGGTGCCCTCCAGCAGACCCTTGATAAAGGTCTTGCGGTCACAGCCCAGGGTGAGCCCGACCAGGACCCCCTTGGCCAGGGGATCCATGTAAGGGGTGCCGGAGCCGGCCAGATAGGGGACGAGGTAGAGCCCGGTGGGGTCGGCGGGGAGGTCGGCGAGCAAGACCTCATACACATCGCGCCCCTCCGTCCGGGCGGCGGCCACCTCGGCTCGGCCAAACTGATCCCGGAACCAGCGCAGGATCGCGCCGCTGGTGTAGGTGAAGGCCAGGCTGGCGTACAGATCGGCGTGGGCGTGTGGGTAGCAGCAGTAGTTGTGGGTGCGCATGGTCTCGGTGAGCACGGGCTTTTCGAAGGCGACGGTGACGCACTCCACGGTGCCCATCCCGTCGACGGCCATGCCCTCCCGGATGACCCCGGCGCCCAGGGCGTTCATGGGCTGATCGTGGCCGCCGGCGACGACCAGGCAACCCGGGGGCAGGCCGGTGAGCGCCGCGCCCTCCCGCCCGAGCTCGCCCACTACATCTCCCGGCCGAATCGGGGTGGCCAGGAGCTCGGGAGACACGTCGGCGGCCCTTAGCACCTCGGATGCCCAGCACTTGCCCACCACGTCGAAGGCCATGGTGCGTCCGGCCAGCGTCCAGTCCAGGCGGGGCTCCAGGCCCAGGCGCCGGTGCACGATCTCCGGCCACAGCAGGCACTTGTGGATTCTGCGGTAGATGTCCGGCCGGTGCTCCCGCAGCCACATGATCTTGTTCAGCGTGTAGCTGGGATGCAGCGGCATCCCGGTGATCTCGAACACCCGCGGGGCGCCGAGGGTCTCGTGCCAGCCGTCGGACTGCGCCACCGCCCGATTGTCCGCCGAGCAGATGGTGTTGTGCAGGAAGCCGCCGTCGGCGGCCACGGGTGTGAAGGCCTCGCCCAGCGAGGAGAAGCACACGGCCTTCACGGGGTCCGCTCCCGCCTCCGCGGCCACCGAGCGAAGCACCTCCACGATGGCGTTCCACACCAGCTCCGGATCGAGCTCCAGCATGGCGGGGCCCGGATAGACCTCAGATCGGAAGAGCACACGTCTGAACTCCAGTCACCGCTCATTATCT
>CAZXDD010000315.1:0-9088 GCA_964639415.1 uncultured Armatimonadia bacterium | reverse complement strand
CGGGGGGCTGCACCATTGGCGCTACATCCTCGGCCACTCGCCGGAGGGCGGCTCCTCCACACCTACCGTCTTCACGAAGCGCCAGAGGCCCCGCTTGGCATCCCACTTGTACAGGTCCTCATACCAGCCCGTGTCGCTCACGCTGCCGCTGTTGTCGTAGCCCCGGGCCCGAAAGTGCCCGGCGCGGTGCGATAGCGAACCTGAGTCGCCTCTGGCCGACACTGTCTCCGATGCTCCATCGCTGTTGGCGAAACGCCAGCGCAGCAGTCTCCCCGTCTTCGCCGACACCTCCGCCACAGCCCATGCGCGGCTGTTGCTGGACTCACGGGCCACGACCAGCGCCACCTCCAGCTTCCGCCTGTCCCCGTTGTAGTCCCCCAGAAGGAGGACCTTGTACTCGTCATAGCCGTCGCCCTTGTCGATGTTGAACCTCCCCAGCGATAGCGAGCCACACAGGCTGCCGTCCGGCTTGACGAGCTTCAGGTAGAAGTCGCCTACGAGGCACTTGCCTTCTGGACGGCCCGGCTGGTCAACCGTAGCTACCTTCGCATTGTCACTGCAGAGCTTGAGAATGCGCGTCTGTCCGCTGAGCTTGATCGTCACCTGATCGCGGACGACGGTGGCCGCCTGGGCGGTCAGAGATGCCGTCAGGGCAGTCAACAGCAGGGCGGTTGTGAGGGCAAATCGCGTCATCAAAGCTACCTCCAGTAGTCTCAGAACTCCTGACACGCAGTAGTTGCGGGATGTCTGTCTTCGTCATCTCTAGCTTCGAAGTGGAGGCGCCAGGCGGTCTCTGGGTAGATCGGGCAGTCTGAGCTGACTGCGAAATAGACATTTATCTCCCGAAAGGCTGACCCAGCGAAGCCACTTCTACCAGGGTTTCCTGCCGCCCCCGGTATGGCATGTCAGGAGTTCTGAGTCTGTCTCCCCGTGGGTCGGGATACCCGATGCGGTGCGTCCGTCAGCCGCTCCCCCGTGCCTCCAGTTCCGGTTTCCCAGCACTGCCAAAGAGTACTCACGCTCCAGCGGTGCGCGGGGGTCGAGCCTGCGGCGGGTCAGCACCAATCCGGTGGGCACGTCGTACACCTCGACGAAGTGCTCCCAGGGCCCCTCCTTGGGCCCCTCCACGCCACACCACACCAGCAGTCCCGCTCCGCCGTCGCGCAGCTCCCTCAGCGCCCTGTCGGCCGACCGACTGACGCCGGCGTCGGTGGTACTGATCTGCCCGCTGTTGTTCAGCAGCTCGCAGACCTTGCGCGACAGCTCAGGTGGGTCTTTGATCTCCCTATCGCAGACCACGACTGCGACCGGGCGCTGCCCCTGGGGCAGCTTGCCCGCGCCGTCCAGCAGTATGCCGGGGAGGCGCTCGCGCAGGCTGCAGACCCGCTGAGGACCTGGCGGGTGGCTGGAGAAGTAGCCGCCGACACCGGTGCCGCTCCCGGTGATCTCCACGAGCTTCTTCTGCAGGGCCATCGCACCGTCGGGGTCATAGCCGGCCATGAGCATGTACCGCATGCCGCAGGCGTCCGCCTCGAACTCATCGCTCTGGCTGCGCTGGGAGAGCACGGCACCCGCGGCCAACGCCCCCACGTCTCCCGCAACTGCTGCGATGAGTCCGCCGAGCAGATTCTCAAGGCCCTGCTTCTGACCGTGTCGGCACTCAACATGACCGAACTCGTGTCCAACGACGGCGGCCAGCATCCCGTCATCCCCCCGGGTGAGTTCCAGCATCCCCGCCGTCACCACCACTCGTCCATCGGCCAGGGCGAAGGCATTCGGGACACCGGTCTTCACCACATACGTGGTGATCTCCCGGCCTCTGCCCAGATGCGGTCTCAGCCTGTTCGCCAGAGCCGTCACCCGCTGCACTGCAGCGGGCTCCTGCAACTGGCCGCCACACTGCTGCAGCAGTTGCTGGAAGACGTCGGCCTGCTCGCCCTGGCCCGCCTGATTCGTCTGGGTCGGACCCTTGTTCGCCGCCTTCTTCGAGTCGTCGGGAAGCAGGACACGACCCAGCTCGCGCCCCAGTGCCTTCAGCAGGTCCTCCGCCGAGGCCGTGGAGACCGGCCCCAGAATCCCGGCCGTCAACGCACACACGAGCAAGAGACGTTGTAGGTTGCGCATCACCTGGACCTCCCCCAAAAGGTCATTCGTTCACAGGTCACGGACGGCGGCTGCAAGCTCGCCCACAACTTGGCCGGAGACCTCTTCGATAGCGATCAGGTACTTCTCGGCTACGTCACCCACCGCCTCGCGCTTTGCCGTCTGGCACTCGAACGGGCGCTGCACCACGGTGCGCCCCCTGTCAAGATCCACGATGCCACACCGCCCGCGCATGACGACGGAGGCCTCACTCCCCAGGAGATTCTTGATCGCCACACCGGACTCCATCTGGTCGAACCAGACGGTGGCCATATACCGTGCTTTGGCTCCGCGGGAGATGGCCTCATAGCAGCGGAGTAGGGGTCGCCGAGGTTCGCTCTCGTGAAGCTCCTTGACGCGAGGTGCGTACTGCTGTGCCGGGATGACGGAGAACCTGCCGTCGGCGACGATCACCGCGGCCAGGTCTTCCGCGATGGCGGCGGCCGTCTCTTCGGTGGTCGAGTCAGGGCAGAAGAACGGTGCCACAGCGAGCCGAGGCTTGCCCGTAGCCTCTCCGGGCGTCTCCGCCGCCGAGCGGATCCACACCCCGCCCTCTACAGGCAAGGCCAGCTCGTCCTGCATCTCACGCTCGCGCAGGCTGGATGTGAGCCGGGTCAGGCGATGCTGCACCTGTACCGCCAACGAGGCCAGGGCGATGCCGGCCTCAGTGGCTTCTTCGGCTCCGAGGGCTCTCCCCAGCTTGCCCGTCAGCCTCCCGGCCAGCTCCTTGGCCAATACCGCTCCCAGAGCGTACTGGAGCGCGGCACTGCTGGCTTCGAACGTGTGGACGATCCGGCCGTCCAGGGGATCGACAAGGCTCACGCTCATGCGTGCGCCGAGCCCCAGCCCCACGGCCCCGCCGCCGAACGAACCCAGGGCGCCGCTCCTCACCGGACCGAGCGCCCCGACCCAGCCGCAGCGGGGCGCGACGTCGATGCCCCCCACCACCTCGCGCACCAGGTCCTGCCGGGCCGCTTCCGGCATGGCGGCCAGGGCGATGCGCCTTCCGGGAACCAGCGCCATTGAGGAAGTGTCCACCACCGCCTCCGACAGGCGCGCGCCGCTGAAGGGGCTGCTGGCCACGCGGGCGATCAGGGAGGAGAACCCCAGCAGGCGCTGGCCGCACATCTCATTGGCGACGATCTCCGTAGCCTGGGCCCCGGCGCCCTCCGCGCCCTGAGTGTCGAGCAGAAGCGTCACTCCCGCCGGGCGCCCCGTGAGACGCACCAGCATCTACAGCTCGAGCCGACCTGCCTCGCCCCACGGCATGATCTTGAGGCATGCCTGGAAGTGTGAGATGGCCTCTTCACGGTGCTGCTGGTTGCCGGCGGCGGACATCATCCGCACGTACCCCAGCCAGAAGTGGGCGTCGAAGCTGTCCGGGTTCAGCTCGAGAGCCTTGCCCAGGCGGTCCACAGCGCCCGCCAGGTCGTGGGCATCGAGGCGGTCCATCGCCTCCTCGATCATCAGCAGCGCCTGCTCGTCGGCGTTCTCGTCGGGAACCATCGGTACCGCAACAGCCACGGATAGGCTCACCGCACATAGTAGCAGTACGACAAACTCAGTGCCTCGCATCGCCGGACCTCCCTCGGGTCAGAACGCGGGCGGATTGCGTTTCACCGGACTCGCCTTGATCTCAACTCGCTGGAAGGTCTCGACCTTGTCCAGGAGCATGCTGGGCGTGAACTCGCGGGCGGTGATGTAGACGCCTCGCGTGCGGGTGCACAGATCCCGAAGACTGCGAATGTGATCGCTCCCGGTCAGGCCGTAAGGGTCAGAGCCGCCGGCAAAACTGATCACACAGCAGCGAACGCCATAGGTTGAGGCCCACTGGATTGCCTGGCCCAGACTGGCGCGGCTGGAGTTGTCCTCGCCATCGGTCATCGCGATCAGGAGGGCGCTCTCGTCCGCCCGGCGCGCCTCCTTGACGGCCTCGATGACCGCGTCATACAGGGCCGTGCCGCCCCCACGCAGGGAGGGCTCGCGGATGGCCTTGAGGATCCTGGACCTGTCGCCGCAGAGCGGAGCGTCGACCGTCGCCGAGTCCGCCCCCTGGAAGTTCACCACGGCCATCCGACTGGTCCGCGCCAGCAGGCCGTCCACGCACTGCTCGGCGTGTCTGTTCAGCTCATCCTGCACGCCGCTCATGGAGCCGCTGCGGTCGAGCACGAGGATAGGAGCGGGCGTGGGGGGCGCAAGGCCGGAGGCCGGCGCGTAGGTCCGCATCCAGCCTATCGGGTCCCACCACCCGCCGTACGAGCGGACCCCGTCCGTACTCACCTCCTTAGGACGCGGGAGAGCCTGCTTACCGTACCCGCGTGAGGGAAGGTGTGACGGCGCGGCCGGGTCGAAGTAGATGAACAGATGGAGGTGAGGTGCGCTGCGAAAGTCTCCCAGTTCTCCCAGTACCTCACCGGCCTTCACCTCGCGGAGCGGAAGGCTGCGGACGCGGTCATCGGTTAGTGGGCGGCCATCAGCGTCTTTGGGCCGCCCAAGGTGCCCGTACCCGATGTGTGCCGTCTTTCCGTCGACCGTGGCCGTCCGAACCACAATCGCGTAGTTGCTGCCCGACGCGCCACCGTAGTCCCATCCCCCCGGTGAGTACAACTCCACCTTCCCACCCGCGACGGCCCGCACAGCCGACGGCGTCGGGGGCCCGCTGCCGGGTATGTCGAACCCACAGTGCCACACGCCCTCGTAGGGATAAGCGGGGTACCCAAGACCGAAGTTGTCGCTGATCGCGTCAAGATCCACGCCATCGATCGGTAAGGCCCAGCCCTTACCGTACGCGTCTTGGGCCCTCGACACCTGGGCTGGGCAGAGCACGACGATGAGCAGTGCGACGGCACAGCGCGACCGTGATGACACCATCTCTCTGTCTCCCAGCCTGTTGGTGTGTGAGCGTGCCACGGCCCTCCTGTAGGCTATGCACCCCGGCCCCCCACACCGCCATGGCGCCCCGTGGCCGCACAGAGCCGGCCCAGACCGACGGAGACTGACTGCGGCAGACCGAAAGGTCGGACGGAGGCGGACCATCCCATTCTGACCACCCGAACATTGTGAGGATGCACTGGCAGCAGCGCAAGGCGCATTTCGGGTGCATTTGCGCGCACTTTCGCTGTTACGTGTCGAAAGTTCCGCTCGCCACGCCGATGTCGAGGCAGCGCAACTCGACAGGCGACACACGGCGTACGGATGCGCCAGACTCTTGACCCCGAAAGGCCGGTAACGGCTCCTATCGTACGCTCCGCTCGCCAACGCGCAATGCTCGGCCCACGCCAGAACCACCCGGTCTGCCTGTGTCTTCCCACCGCCACGCTTCGGCAAGAGGCGGCGGCCCCGCTTCGAGATACAAACCTGCCCATTCGCTGCGCCTCCTTGGGTTTTGTCGTTCCGACCTCACATCTCGCATTACCTGGACTCGATGAACATGAACTCGCTACTACTACTCTCAGTAGTAAAGACCGCAGGAGTTTACCCGCCATCCCTGATTGCTGTCAAGCGCATTTCTGGGTTTCCACGGAAAAAAACGGAGTCCAGATCATGATGACAACCAACAATGGAAGATGCCGGCCGCCATACACGCGCATACGAAAACCAAACACCGAGACCGCGCCCACCATCGGCCCCGCGCGCCCTTCCACCACCGACCGCATTGCACGGTCGGCACGGCTACTCCTCGCATGGTTGCGGTCATGCCGGACTATACTCGCCACTAATCGAATGCTCGCCACAGCCTGGGAACACTCTGCTCGAACCATGTGCTAAGAACTGCGACACTTCCACCATGGTCAGACCCCTTCACCGCCACCTCCCACGCGAAGTACCCGCCCAGGCGTGCGCACCCACGTCGGCCTCCCGGTCGCGACACCTCCAGTTCAAGGCTCTTCAGACCACATCCCGAGCATACTCGTCATCAAAACACCATCACGCACGTGTTATGGGAGGTACCGGTGATTCTACTACAGGCAAACCACAACTCAAGTCGCATTTGGGGTGCATTTGCGCGGCAATTCCTGAGTATGGATGCCTCGACGCGCCCCGTACCGCTCTGATGACGACTTGCCGCCACTCCGCACATTCGACCTGCCCGGTCGGCGGTCGCTTCTGCTACGGGATGTGGAGCCGGGGAGGATACCGTGGAGAGGAAGGCGAAGTACATCGGCCAGATTCACGACCGTCGCTTCACCGGCGGCGCGCCGGCCGCGCCGGATGCCCTCACACGCACTCGGGCCCCAACACGGCACGGTACCACTGCGCACGGACGACCTGGCTGTGGCCTATTCCTTCCTCGACCTGGCCTATGAGGTGCTCAAGGAGTCTGACAGGCCTCTGACCTACCGGGAGGTCTGGGACGCGGCGAGCGCCGCGGGCCTGCCGGCGAAGCTCAAGACCTCCGGCAGGACGCCTGCGGCCGGTCTGGGCTCCCGTCTGTACGCCGACATCCGTGAGCACCCGGGCTCCAGGTTCGTCGGGGTCGGCAAGAGGCCCACAGGGTTCTACCTCGCGGAGGGGAACTCTGAGTTGCCCAGGGGAGCCGGCCCGCCAACCGCCCGCAAGCAACCGCGCAGCATCCCGGCCTGCACGGCCGGAGCGTGCGGGAGCTTGCCGACATCCTGGACCCGCGCGAGGCCCCGACCTGCCAGGGCCCGCACCGGCTCCCCACCGAGCTCGCCAGGGGCTTCCCCGGTGAGACGTTCCGGGTGCTGCAGGAAAAGGAAGAGAAGGCCTTCGGGGAGTACCGGACGAGGAGACTGGTGCTGAAGGCCTGGGGGAGGCAGTAGAAGTGATCCGACCGAGAGGTGATACGCAATGGCGAAGCCGGTCTACACCCTGGCAGTCTACCTGTACGATGCTCCGGTGAGCGAGAAGTTCGCCGAGGCCAATCCGGTCGTCTCCCGCAGGATACAGATACGCGGGAGCCAGACGCTGGAACAACTGCACCGTGCGATCTTCAAGGCCTTCGACCGCTGGGAAGAGCACATGTATGAGTTCCACTTTGGCCCCGGGCCGCGGGACTACAGCCGCGGCCGCTACGGCATTCCCGGCCCCTCCGGACTCTTCGCGCTCGTGGATCGCGACGAGCCGACAAGTGACGCCGCGAAGACGAAGATGAGCTCTCTGGGACTGGAAGTCGGCCAATCCTTCGGCTACCTGTTCGACTTCGGCGACGACTGGTACCATCAGATCGATGTGGTGGCCATCGGGGAGGCGGAGCCGAACCTGAAGTACCCCCGCGTCACGGACCGCACCGGCGACAGCCCCCCGCAGTATATGGAGGAAGAGGACGACGACTGGGAAGACGAAGACGAGTGAACTCTGACCCCGGCACACGTCGGCCCGCCGTACGGATGTGTGCGGAGGACAGCGCGGAGCCCCGCGCAGCCCCGCACGCACCGGATCGCCAACGGCGAGAAGACGGTGGCTGTCCGGGCCCGCCGTCGCCCGCGCGGCGAGGCGGTCTGCGCGACGAGGTCATCACACGAACCAAGCACAGACACGGAGGCCATCAAGATGCGACTAGAGGGACGCAGGGCACTGGTCACCGGGGCGAGCCGCGGCATCGGCAGGGCGATTGCACTGGCCTTCGCCGATGAGGGCGCCGATCTGGTGTTGTCGGCCCGCAGCCGCGAGGCGCTGCAGGACGTCGTGGCGCAGGTGACGGCGCGGGGGCGGCGGGCCCACGCGCTGGCCTGGGACGTGAGTGACGCGGCGATCTGCGGGGAGCGTCTGGACGAGGCCTGGGCGGCGCTGGGTGGCCTCGACGTGCTGGTCAACAACGCCGGGGTCGTGCGGCTGCCCGCGGATCATCCGGCCCCCACACCCGAAGTGGCGTACGACTACGTCATGGACACCAACCTCAAGGCGCTGTACCTGATCTGCGAGGCGGCGGCGGGGCGCCTTCAGGCCCAGGGTAAGGGGGTCATCGTCAACATCGCCTCCGATGCCGGCCTGCGCAACGCCCCGCACCCCTATGGCATCTCCAAGTGGGGCGTGATCGGCTACACGCAGGGCCTTGCGAAGCGGCTCGCGCCGGCGGGCGTCCGCGTCAACGCCATCGCCCCCGGCCCGGTAGCCACCGAGATGATGAACTGGCACCCCGGGGAGCCCATGGAGGCGCCGGGCTGTCCTTTGGGGCGCTTCGCGCTGCCGGAGGAGATCGCGCCCATCGCGGTGTTCCTGGCCTCGGATGACGCGCGGGCGGTCTTCGGCGCCACCATCCTCGCCAACAGCGGGAACGACTGAGCGCACTTCAGGGACCCGTGGCGCAGCTCCCGGACAGGCCGACGCTCCGGCCTGCTACACGCGAGGCCTCCGCCGGGCGCTCGGCGACACCGTCGCCACACTCTCGGTAGAGCTCGGTGGAGCGGGAGGTGCGGCGAGCATGGCGTCCCGTGCGTACCGCAGATATGATGTGGGGTGGAGGTGCGAGACGATGGCGACGACGCTGAGCGAGGCCATACGGGCGGCGGCCCGCGTGCTGAGGGAGCAGGGGGCCAGGGAGGTCTACCTGTTCGGGTCGGCAGCCACTGGACGCCTGCGTGACGGGTCGGACGTCGACCTGGCCGTCGCCGGACTGTCCCCCGAACGCTTCTTCCGTGCGATGGGCCTGGCCGCCGACCTGCTGGATCGGCCTTTGAGCCTGGTGGACCTGGACGAGGATACCCCCTTCACCCGTTACCTGAAGGCGGAGGGGGACCTACAGCTTGTGGGATAGGACCCAGGCACAGATTCAGGTCGAGCTCGAGCAACTCGACCGGCTGTTGAACACCTACCGGCCGCTCCTCGTGCGCTGCGAGCAAACGCCCCCGATGCCATCGAACTGGCGGCCCTGGCCACCATGTTGCACTCGTTCTGCAAAGGGGTCGAGAAGCTGCTAAAGCGCATCGCCGTCGAGACCGAGATCGGAAGAGCGTCGTGTAGGGAAAGAGTGTAGGATAGGGTG
>CAZXDD010000314.1:0-9110 GCA_964639415.1 uncultured Armatimonadia bacterium | reverse complement strand
CAGCGGCGCCCTGTAGGGCTCATGCAGCCGGTCCTTCATCGCCTGGCCCAGGAGTTTCACATCGCCGGAGAGAAGCGCCGCCAGCACCGCCGTGGAGTGGCAGGTGTTGAACACTCCGTCGGCATGGGGGATCTGCCGGGGCATGACCTTCCGGGCCGCCTCGGTGCTCACCTCATAGTCGGGGATGGCCAGACAGGCCTTGAGGCCCGCCGGCGCCGGGAACCGTGCCACACCCAGACCCTCTTCATCCGTGCAGCAGACGACCAGGCCGCCCAGCAGCGCCGGGGCCACGTTGTCCGGGTGGCCCTCGATCTCCACCGCCAGGTCCAGCAGCTCCCGCTCGCTCAGACCCGTCCGCAGCAGGGCGTTGGCGGCCACAAGACCACCCACGATGGCGGCGCTGGAGCTGCCCATCCCCCGCGCCAACGGGATGTCGTTTCGCTGCGCAAGACGCCACCCGGGTGTGTGCATACCCGTCCGGGACGCCAGTAGCCGCGCGCTCCGAATCACCAGGTGCTCCTCGCCGCGGGCCAGAGTGTCGGCACCGAACCCCCGGACCTCCACCGTAGTCTCCGCGGCGGACGACATCTCAATGCTGTTGTGCACGCTCAGGGCCATGCCCAGACAGTCAAACCCCGGCCCCAGGTTGGCCGTGGTTGCGGGAACCAGGACACGCACGGTCTCCGGCGCCGAGTGGCTCATTTGCTCCTCCGCCGTTCAAAGCAACAGCATGCACTGATGGGCGACGACTTCCATCCCCCTGTCCTTTGCCAGAGCGATGGCCTCATCGCTCTCCGAGCCCGGCTGCATCCAGATGCGGGTGATCCCCACCTCCACGCAGTCCTCGATGACCTGCAAAGTCTTCTCCGGCGGGACGACCGTCACGACTCCTCCCACCACCTCCGGCAGGTCCTTCACCGTGGGGTAGAGCCGCTCGCCCTCCACCTCATCCCCCTTGGGGTTGACCGGGTAGGCACGGATGCCCATGGCCTGCAGGTGTCGCCAGACCTTGTACCCGAACCCGCGGGCGTGGCGCGAGACTCCCGCAACGGCCAGGGCCTCCTGGGATGTGAAATCCTCCACCGTCGCCATTACCAAGACCCTCCTTGCGTCCTGTGGGGTCGACGGGCCGGCGGCCCGGCCCGGCATGGCTCTTCCCGGTCGTGTCGGCTCAGAGTCGTATCGGCACCCCGCGCTGCGCCAGCTCGCGCTTGACATCCTGCACCGTCGTCTCGCCGAAGTGGAAGATGCTGGCGGCCAGGACGGCGTCGGCCTTGCCGTCTACCAGGGCGCTGTACATGTGCTCCACGCTGCCGGCACCTCCCGAGGCCACCACCGGCACCGAGACGTGCTCGGAGATGCGGCGCAGGAGCTCCACATCGTATCCGGCTTTGGTGCCGTCGGCATCCATGCTGGTCACCAGCAGCTCTCCGGCCCCCAGCTCGCAGGCGCGATAGGCGTACTCCAGGGCGTCGACGTCCGTGGGGCGGTGGCCGCCGTGGGTGTGGATGCGCCAGTGGATGTCCGCGTCCGGGTTGGGCCCCAGATCGCCGTCATCCCGGCCCTCCTCGGGCACGCGCTTGGCGTCGATGGCCACGACGATGCACTGGCGCCCGAAGCGCTCGGCACCCTCGGTGATGATGGCCGGGTTCTCCACACCGGCGGTCATCAGCGAGGCCTTGTCGGCGCCCGCCTTGAGCACCTGGCGGATGTCGTCCAGCGTGCGCAGGCCTCCGCCGACGGTGAAGGGGATGAAGATCTGCTCGGCGGTGCGGCGCACGATGTCCAGCATGATGTCGCGATGCTCCAAGGAGGCGGTGACATCCAGGAACACCAGCTCGTCGGCGCCCTGCTCGTCATACCTGGCGGCCTGCTCCACCGGGTCGCCGGCGTCGCGGAAGTTGAGGTACTTGATCCCCTTGACGACGCGACCGTCGGTCACATCAAGGCACGGGATGACACGTTTGGCTAGCATGGAGATCTCCTGTCTGGTGGTGCACCGGCCACCCGGCGCTCAGAACGGTCGGGTGGCCGGCCGCAACCTACGGCTCAATGCCGAGGCCCTGCATGGCCTCGCCCACTACGTAGAAGGAGCCCGTGATGCAGACCGCCCCCTCCTCACCGGCCGACTCCAGGGCCCTTTGGCACGCCTGCCCCACATCGGCGATCTGCTCGGCCCCGTCCCACAGGCCGCCCGCGCTACTCGCCACCTCCTCCGCCGGCAACGCCCGGTCAATGGCCGCCCTGGTGAGAATCACCCGGGCGCCAAGGGGCGCCAGGGCGGCCGCGAAAGCCGCTATGTCCTTGTCTCCCGACATGCCGACCACAATGGTCGGGCGGTCGTAATCGAGGTATTCCGGGATCGCCCGTGCCAGGGCGCCGGCGGACTGCCCGTTGTGGGCGCAGTCGAAGACCAGCCACGGGCGACAGGCTCGGACATCGAGGCGCCCCGGCCACCGCACCTTGCCAAGCCCCTCGGCTACGTGCATGGGCTCAATAGTGTAGCCGGTGGCGAGCAATTGCTCAAGGATGCCGATGGCGACTGCGGCGTTCACCGCCTGGTGCTCGCCGACAAGAGCGGTGTCATACTCCCCGGTCAGCGGCCCCGTCTGAACGTGAAGCCGGTCCCGCGGCGGTGTCCAGGTGCCGTCCGGGCCCACTTTGCCCTTCACAGTGGGCGCCTGCCTGCGCACCTGCGGCGTCGGGGCAACCTCCGCCAGAGTCGCCGCCGCAACCTGTTCGATGGCCTGTCTCGCCTTCGGCGACTGATTGCTCGCCACCACCAGGGGCGTGCAGGGCTTGGCGATGTGTGCCTTCTCCCGGGCGATGGCATCCAGGGTATCGCCGAGGATGTACATGTGATCGTAGCCGATGGTGGTGACGGCCGCCACCGCCGGCGCCAGGAGATTGGTGGCATCCAGTCGCCCACCCAGGCCGGTCTCGTACACTGCGATGTCCACTCCGGCGGCCAGGAAGTGCAGGGCCGCGAGAGCGAAGTAGGTCTCGAAGAACGTGCACGGCGTGAGGTCCGCCTCCTGCCGCACCTGCTCCAGGGCCGGCCGGATGCGGGCTACGAGCCCGGCCACATCCTCCTGCCCGATCGGCTCCCCACTCACGCGCACCCGCTCGTGGAAGGACACCAGATGGGGAGACGTGAACAGCCCCACGCGGTAGCCGGCCTCGCGCAGGATGCGCTCCACCATAGCGGCCGTGGAGCCCTTTCCCTTGGTCCCCGCGATGTGCACCGCGGGGACCGCCAGGTGCGGATCGCCCAGGAGAGACATCAGTCGGCGTGCCGAATCCAGCCCCACCGTCTCGGCGAAGTGCCGATGGAAACCCAAACGCTCGAAGTCCACCAGCGAGCTCAGGAAGTCCACCGCTTCTGCGTAGGTCATCTAGGCCGTCTCCACCAGGTCCACCGACTTGGGGACCTTGATCATGGACGAGAACAGCGTCATCAGCAGGGCCATGGCGGCGGCGGCTATGAACACCCACTCATAGCCGAAGGCGGTCCACAGCAGGCCTCCGAGGGTGGGGACCACCATCGCCACGAGGTGGTTGATGCTGACACCCACCGAGAGGCTGGCCGTCAGGTCGTCCTTGGTCTCGGCGATCTTGGACATGTACGTATCCCGGGCCATGCCCACGGCAAACAGGAGGTGATCCAGTACGAAGGATACGTAGACGATGTGAAGCGCCGTATGCTTCGGCAGCCCCAGGTGCTCGGCCCCGGCATAGGCGGCGCAGACGAGGATCAGCATGAAGGAATCCACGACCAGGATCGTCCGCTCCCCCAGACGGTCAATCAGCTTGCCGACCCACGGCGTGAACCAGATCCCGACCACGGACCCCACGATGGACAGCACGGCGAAGGTGGTCGGTTTCTGGGCAAAGACCGTCACCAGTACCCAGCGCCCGAAGGTCAAGAAGACCTGCTTGCGCGCTCCGAACAGGACGTTCAGCACGTAGTAGAGCCAGTACTTGCTCTTCAGAACGAAGCTGGGCCGCTTGGAGTGACTTCCCACATCGCGCAGGGCGTTGAAGAAGAACGCGGCCGCCACACACGCCGCGGCCGCGATGTAGAAGCTCAGATCGAACTGCCACTCCTGCAGGAGGCCCATCTGCCCCTCGATGGTGGGTTGCTCGGACCCCCTCCCGAAGATGAGCCAGACGATGACCGCGCCGCCGATGGCGCCGACGATCTGCACGGCCCCCACCTGGCCCAGACGCTTGCCGCGCTGGGTCTGGCCGCCCATCTCCATAGTCAGCGAGCTGCGCAGCGGCATGATCAGGTGGCTCCCGATGCCCCAGAAGATCGTGAACAGCAGCATCAGCCACCAGTTGTCGCCCTTGAGACCCAGCCCCGCCATGCCCACGGCCGTGACGACCGCCGAGAGCGCCGCCACGCGCGTCTCCGGCAGGAACGCCAGCGCGCCCATCAGCGCCGCATTGATCAGTCCCGGAAACTCCCGGATGAACTCCAGATTGCCCCGCGTGGTCGGCGACACCATGAACTGGGCGTAGAGCCAGTTGTTGTAGGTTGTCTCGAAGACACCGCTGCAGACGCCCATCAGGGCGAGAGCCATCAGGTACTTCGGGAACTCCGGATGAACGGCCGCGATGCGACCGTGCAGACGCTTGAGAAGCATGAACGCATCCAGACCGGTAGAGAGTGAAACCGCGGACCCGTCGCGATGGACGGCGCCCCTGTCTTGTCCTGAAGAGGAGTGTCTACTGCGCCCCGTAGAACCAGTCCACCCCGATGCGCGCCACGTGCAGGCCGTCCCGGGCGTGATAGCTGATCACCGCGACGTCATCCACGAAAGTGACGCTCTGGTACCCGTAGTCGTCCTCGGGGTCCTCGCCGATGTTGCGGGGGTGTTGCCAGGTTAGCCCCTCGTCTTGGGAGATCACGGTCGTCAACGGCGTGCGCCGGCCGTCGGCTCCGCCCGTGATGCGGATCAGCAGCAGGTCTTCCGTCCGGGGCAGTCGCACTATAGTCACCGCACCCGACATTGGCAAGGCCATGTCGGAAAGCAGCTCACCCTCGCCCCACGTGCGGCCGCCGTCCTCGG
This sequence comes from uncultured Armatimonadia bacterium, assembly GCA_964639415.1. Taxonomy (GTDB): domain Bacteria; phylum Armatimonadota; class Zipacnadia; order Zipacnadales; family JABUFB01; genus CAYRFY01. Next base: position 4,035 of record CAZXDD010000314.1, on the reverse strand, counting down.
AGTACGCCCGCCCCAGCACCCCGCTATAGGTGCGGAAGACCATGAGCAGCCGCCCGTCCTTGAGCTCCACCACATGCGGCTCCTGAGCCTCGTGGGGCTCCATATCCACGTCATTGCTCACCTGCCACGAGTACCCGTCATCATCGGAGGTGCAGACCATGGCCACGTAGCCGCCGTGATCGTTGCTGTCGGGCCAGCGCTTCTTGTACTCGCAGGCCGCGAGGATGCGACCCGTGGAGAGCTGCATCATCTTGTCATTGTGCATGATGATGTAGCCCGGGTACGGAGTGCACAGGAACTGCTCCGTCCACGTCTGCCCCTCATCGCCCGAGCGCCGATAGTAGTTGTGACCGTAGTACGGTACGGCACCGGAGCCGTAGATGTACGAGAGCAATATCTCCCCGTTTGCCAGCCGCAGGAAGCTGGGGTGGCAGTAGTACCCCTGCCTCGAGGGAGGACCGGGATTGGCGACGAGGACGAACTCCTCGCCCCATGTCTTGCCTCCGTCCGCCGACTTGCGGGCCTTGATGCCGTCCTGGGTGTAGCACAGGAGCAGCGTGCCGTCCGCAAGCTCCACGATGTCACCGGGCATGCCGCGAGGCCCGTACTTGCCCACCTGCGCCAAAGGCACCACCAGTTGGTCCTCGAACAGCCCCTGGCACAGCCCAACCGCCGCGGACAAAAGCAGCGCACCGACGAGGAAGCCCAGCATAGGGAACGCCTCCTATCGCAGTCCGGGGCTCCTCCAGGTGGAAGAGCCCCGGTGTGAGTGGGCGAGTCACGAGTCGGCGAGTTGGCACGCCGGCGAGACGTCCGCGCTCCCGGCAGCGGCCACCACCGACGGGCCATTGCCCCGGGAGCGGCGCCCGCTGCGCTCTACTCCTACTTCAGCGCCTCGTGGCTCTCCTTGAGCTGCTGGATGATGGGTATCTTCTGCGGGCACTTGGGCTCGCACTGGCCGCACTCCACGCAGGCATCGGCCGCCATGTGGCCGCGGCGATTCTCAGGGCCCAGGCGGCGGTAGATGCCCTTCGCATGCTCCGTCAGGCCCCATACCCGGTGCATGTTCATGGCCGCGAAGATCCGCGAGATCGCCACGGCCTGCGGGCAGGGCATGCAGTACTCGCAACCGGTGCAGTACAGCTCCGCCAGCTTCTGGTTCTCGACCAAAGCCTGCTCGATGGCCTCGAGCTCCTCGGCGCTCAAGGGTTCTTCTCGCGAGGCCGTGGCGCAGTTTTGCTCCACCATCTCGAGGCTGTTCATCCCGCTGAAGGCGATGCTCACATGGGGATTGGCCAGGACGAAGCGCAGGGCCAGTTCCGGGGTGCTGGCACCCTTGACCAGGCCCTCGAGCTTCTCCGAGGCCGCGCCCAGACGGCCGCCGCCCACCGGCCCCATGATCTCCACTCCCATGCCCCGCTCATGGGCGCGGGCGATGACGTCCTCGTACTTGCGGTCCAGCAGGTTGTACTGCACCAACATGCCCTCGAAAAAGCCCGTGTCGATGAGCTTGGCCACGTTCTCGGGGGTATCGTGGGTCGAGAAGATGCAGTGGCGCAACAGCCCCTGATCGCGGGCCTTCTCCATGGCCTCGATGGGCCCCCCGGGCCTGGAGAACTTCTCCCAGCTCTCCCAGCCCAGGCTATGCACGATCTTGTAGAAGTCGATGTAGCCGGAGTCGAGGCGCTCGAGGCTTTGCTCCATGCGCCCCCACCAGCCCTCGGCGGTGTCGTCGTGCATGGGGTTCTTGGTGGCGAGGAAGACCTTGTCGCGGCCGAACTTCTTCGCCGCCCGGCCCACCATCTGCTCGCTCCAGCCGTCGTTGTAGCCGTGGGCGGTGTCGATGTAGTTGACCCCCAGCTCCAGCGAACGGACCATGCACTGTACCGCATAGTCCTCGTCCTTGGGGAGCCGCATGGCCCCGAAGCCCAGCGCCGACACCTGGATCCCTGACTTGCCGTATGCTCGATACTGCACGGTATCTACCACCCCTCGTTAGCTTGGTAGGGAGCTTCCGGCGTTGCGAAAGCAGGTTATACTTTAGCACAGTGACGCGAAGGCCGCAACGCAGGGCAGAAGCCTAACAGGCGACCGCCGCCTGGCCGGTGGCCGCCCCGCTAGCTCCGCCCGAGCCTTCTCAGTAGCTCCCTGTTGTGCTGATGTCCCGTGCGGTAGCCGGTGATGCTGCCGATCACGGGCCGGGACAGCAGGTACATATCGCCCAGCATGTCCAGCAGTTTGTGCCGGGCGAACTCCAGCGGCACCGTGGGCGCCTCGGAATAGCGGTCGGGGTAGACGACGCGGCAGTTGTCCTCGCTGCCGCCTTTCAGCAGACCGGCCGCCTGAGCCTGCTGCAGCTCCTGTATGAGGGCGAAGGTGCGCGCCCGGGCCACGAGCTGAGAGAAGTTCTCACTCTCGGGCACAAAGCTCGCCACCTGCCGACCGATGAGCGGATGGGAGTATTCCAGGTCGTAGGTGAAGACGGCCGCACCCGCCGGCTCGGCGCGGATCCAGCGCTCGCCGTCCTGAATGTGGACGCTCTCGCCGACCACCAGTGGCTCCACGGTGCCCGGAAGGTCCTCTGTCCCGGCCTCGGCAACGGCCTGCTCCCAGCCTATGGCGCTGCCGTCGAGCAGGGGCACCTCGGGGCCGCCGACCTCGACGAGCAGGTCGGTGATCGCGTTGGCATACAGCGTGGCCATGAGGTGCTCGACGAACATCGTGGCATCCTCGGGCCCGGTGCCCACCGCGCTGCAATTGGGCAGGTCCAGGGTGTGGGAGAGGCTCAGGGGGATGCGGCGATCCATATCGGTGCGGTGGATCTGCAGGCCCGCATCGGAGGGCATCAGACGAACGCACATCTCCTGTCCGGTGCGCACACCGATCCCGCAGATGGGGCCCACGGGCCGGGCAATAGTCCTTCTTCTCATGCTACCTATCCTTTGAGCAGCGCCATCGTCGTGCGGATGAACTGCTTGATGAATGCCGGGATGGCGGGGTCGGAGAACACCTGCTCGAAAGGCCGCATGGACTGAGCGTCTCCGCCGACGGCATAGACGCCCACCGCGGCGCCGCCCACGGCGATGTAACCGATCGCCGCACCACCCACCGCCAGGCCGCCGATGGCGCAGCCGCCCAGCGCGATGCCCCCGATGGCGCAGCCACCCAGCGCGAGGCCCAGACCGATCGAGAGCCCCGCAAGAGAGATGACGCCCAGCCCCAGGCCGCCAAGGGCGATCACTCCCAGGGACAGTCCTCCCAGAGCCACGATCCCGATGGCGAAGTCACCCATGGCAAACACGCCTTTGGCCACCCCACGCCGACCGGTCTCCGGGTTGATACCGTAGCAGACATGCACAAGGGGCAGGCCCATCCACGTCTTGGCGGACTTGTACTCGCGCCAAGCCATGCGATAGTACCCGGCGCCCGGCCTGCCGGCCGTGGCCTTGAGTTCATCGACCTGCTTTTGCAGGTCCGCCACCTTCGCCTCGAGCTCTTCCTCATGCCTTGTTGCCACGACTCTCACCTCGCACCAGGTGCCGGCCGCCGACCCATGCGGTATCAGTTCGGCGGCAGCGATCAGGAACCTTCCCGCAGGCGGAGGTAACCCCCACAGCCTGTGTTATCCATATAGAGCCAAGGAGGCGGGGGAGAAGGGCCGCCACGGTTGGTCGGTCTCCCGGGGTCAACGGGGTAGCATCGAGAGCGCAAGCCGCCCTGTTTCATACAATATCTTGATGGATGCAGGTGCGTTCATAAGCGGTGGAGAAGCATCACAGTCACGGCCCGTGCGCCGCATCGCCGGCGTTCGGGCGTCGCTCAACACCAATGCAGGAGGAGGACGCTAATGTCCAGACGGGGTTTCACACTCATCGAGTTGCTGGTGGTCATTGCCATCATCGCGATTCTCGCCGCGATCTTGTTCCCGGTGTTCGCCAGGGCCCGCGAGAAGGCCCGCTCGGCCAGTTGTCTATCAAACCTCAAGCAGCTCGGCCTGGGGGTCAGATCGGAAGAGCGTCGTGTAGGGAAAGAGTG
>CAZXDD010000313.1:0-9151 GCA_964639415.1 uncultured Armatimonadia bacterium | reverse complement strand
TCTGTAGGGCGCGGGCCTGTACCGCGCTCAGGACGCCTTCAAGCTCGTTTCGTGGTCTCCTTGACGACCGGCGAAGAGCCGGCAGAACGCGAAGCAGGCGGCCCCCTGAGGGGCCGCCTGCTTCGCATGGGAACAGCAGACTGCCGTTACCTCGCGTCCGTCTTCGGCGAGCCACCGGGGTGGCGGCGCTACGTCACGGCACCGGCGTCGAGCTAGAAGGGCCGTGCCGTTCCATCCGCACAGACTTCCAGAAGCACCGACCCATCGCCGTCCGCGGTGCCGTCCTCCCAGGCGATGACAAGGGGCACCGCCTGAGCGGGTCTGTCCTGGGTTCCTTTGAGTACGGGAGCTCCGCGCAGGCCGGCGTCCAGTTTCAGCCACGTGTCCTGCGTGGTCTCAACTCGGGCGCCCAGCAGATAGCGGTTACCTTCGCACTCGAAGGCGGACCAGGTGACCTCCACTTCCGTTACCCCGCCTCCGACCTCCACCGTAGCCCGGTGAGAGCAGACATCGTCGCTGACCGTGGCCTTCGCCGCCGCTTCCTCCGGGAGATACTGCCTGAGGTCCAGAACCTGACTGAACGAGCTTTCCGGATAGCCTGCCTCCTCGCAGCCGGTCACCGCCAGCGCCGCGGCCAGGGCCAGCAGAGCCAACGCTGCCCGGCGTTCGGGAGAGCGCATCGGGCACCTCCTTTTCTTCTGCGAGCCTCGGGGCCACCCGCGCCATGGGTGCCGGTGCGGCCCACACCATCACCTTCGGCCGGTTCCGGCGGAGACTTCAGCGATCCAACCGCCTGTTCACATGCGCGCGGGTGACGCGCCACCCACGGCCCGCCCCGGGCCCCAAACGTTGCCCGCCATTGGCTTGACAAAACAGCCGCCCGGTGCGGGGCGGCTGCAGTAGGATGCTCCCATGACTTCCCCGGGGGCTCAGTTCCGCCAGTCGTACAGGTCCCGGTGCGGACCGGTGCTCTGGCCCGGCCGCCAGATCTTCTCCAGGCCATACCACTTCACGTGCCCATCGACGAAGGCGCAGTTGCTGCCCCCGTGGTGCCAGTCGGCGGGCATATAGAAGTAATCCGGGGCTCCGGCGGTGGAGTAGGGGTGTACCACGAAGCTGCGCCGCGACTCACCGAACATGATGCAATTGGCCGGGTCGTAGACCGCCGACAGCGCAGTGGCCCACGGCGGAGCGGAGTTGCCACTGCCCAGAAACGACCAGTTATACCCATAGCTGGTCTGGATCCGGCCGCCGTAGGAGACGCACTCGTAGGGGCTCGGGCAACTGCGGCAGCGCAGCAACTGGACACTGCGGATATACGGCTGGAGCACCTCTGTCCAGTACACCGGCCGACCCACCGTGGGGCTGTAGGAAAGCTGCAGCGGCAAAGTCTCGTCGTTGTCCTGAATGTACATCAGGGCCGCCAGCGCAATCTGTTTGAGGTTGGATGAACAGCCGGCCTGTCTGGCCTTCTCGCGGGCTCTGGAGAAGACGGGAAAGAGGATCGCGGCAAGGATCGCGATGATTGCGATGACCACCAAGAGCTCGATCAGTGTGAACCCACGCCTCGTCAATCACTCCACCCCTTCTGGTATCCAACTTGCCTGCAGCATGGCCGCATGTCTCGTCGGCCCCCGGAGAAGGGCGGCCTGAGAAGGTCCCGGCCCGCCCGTGCGGCGGCCCCATGCCCACGACCCCTCTCCATCGCCTCGCGGCCGTCGCCCGAGGCGCCCTCTCGGCGCCCGCGGGCATACTGCCGCCATGAGTATTACCCGGAGCGCAACAAAGTATGCGCCTCGGGGCGCGTCGTCTTTCCCGTCGGCCCTGGAAGCGCGGTCGGGAACTCACATCATACATGAACGTACTGGGGCCACATTTCGCCGCTCTCGCGCCTGGAACGGTCGAGGTACTGCCGTTCTCCCCCCTCCTCCCGTCTCCGCCTGTCGTTTGGCGGAGTACAAGCGGCTCGAAGGGACGCCGAGAGGCGGGTCTGGGGGGGGGGAGGCGACGTGAATCGGCGCCTGCCCGGAATCTGCATGATCCGAGGAGAAGCCCGCCTTCGCCGGGAATGTCATTGCCAGAGCGGCCGCTCCCGGAGGGAGCAACTCGAGGAATCTCCCGGCATTCAGCGAGATTCCTCGCTATCTCGCTGCGCGAGATGGACGCTGGGAATAGCAGGAACCGGGCCGGCCAGACTTGTCGGCCGGACCTATGGAGGAGAGCGGCCTTCCGCCGTCGAAGGACCGGCGCTCCTGGCCCACAGAGGGTCTCGCAGTCCCATCATCGACCCCGGAGCACCCACCCATGAAAGCCCATCTGCCAGCAGGCGCCGCCCTGATTGCGCTATGCTTCCTGCCCGTCACAAGGACACCCGCGGAGACCCTGAGGTTCACGCCCGAGCGTTTCGCTCAGATGGAGGCCCGCATCGCTCAGGGCCGCGATATCGCCGGGGCGGGGGCCGAGGCCTTCGCCTGGGGCGAGGGCTACGTCCTGCGCGCCTATCTGGAGATGTACCTGGGCACCGAGGCGCGCGATGGCGTGGGCGATCCCGCCTACCTGGATCGCTTCGTCTCCATCGCCGACCAGGTACTGGGCCAAAGGGACTGCTTCCGGGCCCGAACCGACCCACGCATCAAGCCCGGACCGGTCTGGAGCGTCGCCGGAAAGTACACCGTGGGCAGGCTGGTCCTGCGGGATGAACAGGGGCGCCACGCCCTCTTGCTGCGCTCCATTCGCTACGCCTACAACGACCAGACGAAGGTGAGCGTCACGCCCGGCACACGGCCGGGGACCTTCACGCTGAGCACTCAGAACGCCTTCTGGCAAGAGCACGGCGAGGCCGACGTCACCTATGCCGACCTCAGCCTCGACCCGGCGTCGGACAGGTACTTCCAGCGCGTGATCAATGACCCTCGCTATGTAGCCGACGAGGGCTTCCGGCGCGTTGAAGATCCGGCCTGCAAGCCCTCTTTCCTCCTGGTGGCGCTGGACACAAGGGAGCGGCGTTCGGCCGATACGGTGCTCGCCGCGGTGACGGAGGAGGCACTGGTACCGGCGATCGTGCCGTACTACGGCTACATCGGGCCCATCTTCGCCCCGATGGCGGCCTTCGCCGGGCTGGTGCACAGGCGCCCACAACTGCGGGAGACCTACGCCGAGGCCGCGGGGCGGTACCTTCGGGCCGCCCGCGACGCCCTGGACGCCTGGGAGCCCTGCTGGCGCGAGGGGCCCGGCGAGGGCCAGGGGTACTACCTGCTTACCGAGAAGGGCGCGGGCATGTGGTGTGACGGCATCATGGCTCCTTTCAACTACCTGTGCGGCGCAGGGCAGGTGCTCTTGGACCTCTGGACCTGCACCGGCGAGCCCCGCGCCCTGGACCACGCCACCCGTATCGCCCGGCTGTTCCGGGGAAGCTGCGTCAAGCACCCCAACGGCTCGTACTCCTTCCCCTACTGGTCGCCGGTGGGCTATGAGGGCTGGACGAAGGCCCAGCGGCTCAGCGAGAACACCCCGGAGTACGGAGGCACGACGTCCGCCGAGGACCTCAGTCACGGCGCCTGGGAGGTGGAGTTCGCCGTCATGTGCCAGGAGCGGGGGATCGTGTTCACCCGCTCGGACATGCGGCGCTTCGCGGGGACCTTTGTCCGGAACCTCTGGCGCGGACCGGGCGAGAGCCTGGCCCTGCGCGTGGACGGCACCGGAGAGGGCTCCGCGGGAACCGATGTGGCGGGAGCGAGATGGCTGGACCTGTGCCCCCTCGAGCCTAGGCTGTTTGACCTCAACCGTGACCTGTGGCAGGCCAGGAGCTACAGCGAGGGGGCCTACGAACACCTGGCCTGCGGCTACGCCAGGCTGTTTCGGTGGCAGGAGGTGTTGGGGAGGTAGGAGGCGCTTGCCGCTCGCCATGCCTTCTGGCACAATGGGCGCAGCCGCAGTCCCATCAGGAGGCGCGACATGACAGGCCGCGATCCGACGTCCTCGGGCGTCCCGAGGCTGGAGTACCTCAGGGTGCGCAACTATCGCGCGCTGCGCGACCTGGAACTGAGGGACATCACCCCGCCCACGGTGTTCCTGGGTCCCAACGGCAGCGGGAAGTCGACGCTCTTCGATGTGTTCGCCTTCCTGTCGGAGTGCTTCACCGATGGACTGCGCCGTGCCGGGGACAGGAGGGGCCGGTTCAAGAAGCTGCGCACGCGGGGTGCCGACGGGCCGATCGTGTTCGAGATCAAGTACCGCGAGCGTCCGGGCGCCCCGCTCATCACGTACCACCTCGGCGTAGACGAGAACCTCCAGGGCCCCTACATCGCCGAGGAGTTCCTGCGCTGGCGCCGCGGCCAGTACGGCAAGCCCTGGAAGTTTCTGGACTTCCGCAACGGCAGCGGCGAGGTGTGGGCCGGCGAGACTGCGGACGAACGCAGTTCCGACGAGCGCATCGTCGAAACGCTCGCCTCCCCCGAGATGATCGCCGTCAACACGCTGGGGCAGTTCAGCCGCCACCCCCGCGTCAGCGCGTTGCGCGGGTTCATCACAGGGTGGTACCTTTCGTACCTGAGCGCGGACAGCACTCGCGGCGTCCCGGAGGCCGGCCCGCAGGAGAGGCTCTCCAAGACCGGCGACAACCTGGCCAATGTGATGCAGTACCTGCGGGAGCAGCACCCGGAGCGGCTGGAGGTCGTCCTGCAGACGCTGCGGGAACGGGTCCCCCGGCTGGAAGAGGTCGACGCCCAGGTCATGCCGGACGGGCGCCTGCTTCTGCAGGTCAAGGACGCACCCTTCGACAGACCGATCATGGCCAGGTTCGCCTCGGACGGCACGCTGAAGCTGCTCTCGTACCTGACGGTTCTCTACGACCCCAGCCCGCCTCGGCTGGTGGGGATCGAGGAGCCGGAGAACCACCTGCACCCTCGGCTGTTGCCGGAACTGGCGGAGGAGTGCATGAAGGCGGCGGCCCGCACGCAGATGCTGGTGACCACTCACTCGCCCTTCTTCGTGAACGGTGTGCGGGCCGGCGAGGTGTGGACCCTCTACAGAGATCAACGCGGGTACACGCAGGCCAAGAGCTGTGCGGAGATGGAGCGCGTTGTGGCCATGCTCGACAGCGGCGCACTCCTGGGCGATCTCTGGGTCGAGGGGTTCTTCGACGTGGGCGATCCCCTCACGAACGCCGGTGGGCCCAAGACCGGCCCTGCCCAAGCACTGATGGCCACGCTCTGAGGGCCCTACCTCCCCACCACCACGAACCTCCCGTCCAGCGCCTTCACCGCCACCGGCTGCGAAAGATCCACCCGCTCCCCGGACACCAGCTCCGCCGCCTCCGTGCCAAAGCCCTCTACCCTTGCGGTGGTTGTTCGCTCCTCCTGCGACAGATTCACCAGGGCCAGCAGGGCGCTGTCTCCCTGGACCCAGACAATCCGGCGCAGGAGCTTGTCGTCGGGATCGCCGACGCGCGCCAGAGCGTCCCGGCGCCGCCCCTCCCACAGGAACGACCCCGCCGCCGTGAGCAGGCCTTGCCACTTCACCAGCTTGTGCAGGTACCTCCCATCCAGCGCGCCGTCTGTGTGCCCGCCCCAGAAGGAGAGCCCCCTAGCTCCCTGGGCGATGATGGTCTGGATCTGAGCGTCCAGCATCTGCGGGTCGCTCCAGATGGTGTCCGAGCCCAGGGGGTAGATGATGGAGGAGCAGAAGATGATGGGCCTGTCCACCACGTTCAGCGAGTCCTGCACCGTCTGGATCCCGGCTTCGACGCTGCCGATGCCTGCGTCGGCCGTCCACATGTCCGAGTAGTCCGCCGGGAGCGTGTAGTGCGGCACCTCGGGCTCGGTCATGTACAGGGACGCGACGGAGACGTCGATGGTCGCCGAGTGGATGGTGCCGTTGTAGTCGTAGCCGGCGATCCAGGCCTGCATCGGGCAATCGGGCCTGGCCCTCCGGGCTGCGTCGCGGATGACCTTCACATACTGTGCGCCCTGCATGCAGCGGAAGCTGATCCACTGCTCGGTGTACCGCCCGCCCTTCTCCACATCGGCGGGCCAGGAGACGTCCGGCAGCTCGGTGTACTGCGAGAACGCCTGCCGGCAGCGGTCGCAGGTGCAAAGCGGCATGGCGCACTCGTAATCCAGCATGAAGCCCGTGCAGTCGCTTTGCCGCATCTTCTCGGTGACGCCGTCCAGGAACTGCCCGTAGGTGCCGGCGCCCTCGGCGATCACCACGGGGCAGAAGTCCGCGCCCGGCCGCCGAGCTTTGCTTGCCCGCTCCTCATCGGTAGGTGAGAACGAGGGCGGACACTGGTCCGAGTAATGCCACCAGGACATCAGGAAGGGCTCGATGCCATGGGCCCGCGCGGCCCTCACCACCGGCGCCTCGCCGCCGCAGTGAATGCGCTTGACCCCGACACGCGAGAGCGTCTGCATCCAGCGGTCCAGGGCGCCGTGCGGGTCGGCGCCGCCCGGCTGTGGGCGGCCGTCCCAGAGCGAGATGCCCAGGTCCCTGTCCGAGGTCTGCCGCAGTGCAGGCAGAGGCGCCGTGACGCCGATCTTCATCTCACGCCACGGCCCGGCTCCGGTGGCGCACACCACTCGCGCGCGCAATAGGCCACCCTCCGCGTCGCCCGTGGGCTCGCAGTGCACAAGTAGCGGCGGCGTCTGCCGGCTGGTGGGCCACTTGAACCAGCCCCGGCCCGCCTGCTCGCCCTGCGGCACACCGGCGAAGCTCGCCGGGAGCGTGAAGCCCTCCGCGGGTGTCACCACGTAGGTCGCCGTGCCCTCCTCCACGGTGCGTTCGATCTCCAGCCGGTGTGGGCCGAAGGCGATGTCCCCGATCCCCAGGGATTCGGGGGCCTCCAGCTCGAAGCGCAGCGCAGGTGCGGAGTGACGCTCATCGTAGTTGCAGTACACCAGAGCCAGGCGCTGGTACAGATCGGGCACCAGGATGATCTCGCCCTCGGTGTCCGGGCGGGTGATCTGGGGCCAGAAGGCCACCTGCAATTCGGCGGTATCCACCTCCCCGGCCACGCCGCGCAAGGCGCTGCTCCGGGCGAGGGCCTCGGAGTGCGGCGCCGCCGCACCCAACACGAGGTTGTCATACTCCACCCGGACGCGCTTGGTATTGCGGCCATAGTCGTTGTCGAAGTCCGGGTTGCCGCCGCCGGGGGGCATGTACCCCTTGCCCAGGATCAGCCTGGGCGCCCCGCGCCGGCTCTCGGCTCGGGGCAGGGCGCAGACCTCCTTGAGGTCCTCGCCCTCCACCGCGCATTTCCACACCACCTGCTCGGCTGCGAGGTCGGCCGCGACGCGGTGCCACACGCCTGCGCGGACGGTCACCGGCCCCGTAACGGAAGAGGCCTCTCCATCCACCACCGTATCTACCCGCAGCGAGTACGTGAGGCTCACCATGAGGCGGGTGTAGTTGCGCTCATCCCAGTACAGGATCACGCTGGGCGACCACGAGGCGGAGATGTCATTGACATTGCACAGGTCCACCTGAAGATACTCGACCTCGGCCGGGAGTTGTGTCTCGATGTGACAGTAGGCATTGTCCGGGCCGGTGAGAACAAGCACCTGCCGCTCGGCGTCGATAGCCGCTTCGGCCTCGCGCGAGGTATCCACGGTCCAGTGGGGGGCAAGCTCGGCAGCGGCAAACGACTCGAGCCCGAGCGGGGCGGTCTGGGCGAGAGCGGCCGGGGTGCCAAAGCAAAGCGGGATGAGCAGAATGGCGGTGTGCCGCATGAGTGCTGTTCCTCGTCTGGTCCTGGATACGGACGTCTTGGCCGCGAAGGGAGCGCGGCCCTCCTATGCCCGCCCGGCACCGCTATCCTGGCCCACCCAATGGCAGACCCCCGCCGCCGGGCTTTCCGTGGCGGCCGTCGCCCTCGCCGGCCGGATGCACACCCGAAACCCGTAGTCCTCGGCCAGGAGCACCGGGGGGTTCTTGAATCTGAAGGTGGTCCGGCAGTTGTCCGGGTAAGGCACCCACGAGCCGCCCCGCAACACCCGGAACTGGCCGGTGTTCGGGCCCGACGGGTTCTGCCCCACACCGGTGCGATAGGTTTCCTCCCCGTACCAGTCGGCGCACCACTCCCAGACGTTGCCCGCCATGTCCAGGGCGCCACACCAGCTCGCGCCGGCGGGCATGTCGCCCACCGGCAGCGTACCGGGGACGCCACTGCCGTGGTGCGCCGGGCAGCAGCATCTCTCCGGGTCCCACTCATCGCCCCAGGGGTATTGTCGCCCTTCATTGCCACGGGCGGCGTACTCCCACTCCGCCTCGGTGGGCAGGTGCATCCCGTAGTGCTCGGCATAGTGCTGCGCCCCGAACCACGAGACACCCACCACCGGGTGGCGCTCCCGGCCCGCCCGCGCCAGATAGCGCGTGCCCTGGGCGTACAGCTCGGACCACTGGGCCTCCAACTCCACCAGTTCCAGACCCACTTCACTATGTGCGCCGCCGTAGACGGTGAGAAACGCCGCATACTGGGCGTTGGTAACGGTGAACTTCCCGATCCACAGTCCGTGCGTCAAGGTGACGGGGTGCGCGGGGCGGGCGTCGGCGGGGCCCGAGTCGTCACCCATCGTGAACCAGCCCGGGGGCGCCCACACCATGGGCCCGCCGTCGGGCCCGATGATCTCCTGGCCGGCCACGGTTCCCGGCCGCTCCCAGGGGAGCCCGTCGGCAACTCGCACCACCGACTCGGCCGGCTCCTGGCCGTCTCGCAGCACCTGGCCGCTGCCGCTGCTCTCCAGGCCCTCACGCAACAGCACGCCCAGCTTGCCCAGATCGCTCAGGACGCCCCGCAACTGCGCCACCATGGCGGCCACATCCGCCGGGCAGTCGGGGGCATCGAGACCCAGGCGCCCGCGACGAAGGTAGAACGCGTCGGCCTCGATCTGCGCGCGCAGACTGTCGCACCTATCCACGAGCGACAGCAGGTCGCGGAAGTAGGCTGATCTGGGCTGTTCAGTCTGTGAGATGTCGGGCACCGTCGTGCTCCTCGTGCTGGTCGGGGAGGAAGTGCGCGTATGGCTGCGCGGCTGCCGGTTCATCCTCAACAACGGGTGTTTCTCAACCTACGTAGTGTGTATCGATCGAGAGGGCGGGCGGTCTAGGGCAACGTTGGCCGTGCGTCTTTGGGTGCTCCCTACCCGCGTGCGGTCCT
>CAZXDD010000312.1:0-9162 GCA_964639415.1 uncultured Armatimonadia bacterium | reverse complement strand
TTCAGTGGGCTATGCATGGTGTACCTCAAGGGTGATGGGTTACTTCCGGTGGGCGTACCACCTGGCATGGAAGTCCTTGCCCCGCTTCATCGCCGCTTCCAGCCAGTCGTCATTGCGCACATACCAGCGCACCGTCTGGCGCATACCGTCCTCCCAGGCCACCGAGCGCCGCCAGCCCAGGGCGGCGATCTTCTCGCCATTGAGCGGATAGCGCACATCGTGGCCGGGGCGGTCCTCGACATAGCGGATCAGCGTGCGGGGCTTGTCCAGTTGCTCGAGGATGAAGTGGATCGTCTCGATGTTGCGCTTCTCACTGCCGCCCGGGACATTGTAGACCTCACCCGGCTCGCCCTGGCTGATGAGCAGGTCGATGGCCTCACAGTGGTCCTCCACATGCAGCCAGTCGCGGATCTGCTTGCCGTCGCCGTAGACAGGTAGCGGCTGGTCGTGCAGGGCGTGGTAGATGAACAGGGGTACGAGCTTCTCCGGGAATTGCCGGGGCCCGTAGTTGTTGGACGGCCTGGAGATGACCACGGGCAGGCCGTAGGTGGTGTGATAGGCCTGGGCCATGCGGTCGGCCCCGCACTTGGCGGCGCTGTAGGGATTGCGGGGATTGAGTAGCGAGGTCTCCGAGAGCTTCCCGCGCGGCTTGGAGCCGTAGACCTCGTCCGTGGAGACGTGCAGGAACTTGCCGACACCGGCCAGGCGCGCGGCCTCCAGCATCGTGAAGGTGCCCATGAAGTTGGTCTGAGCCGCCATCTGCCCGGACAGGATGCTGCGGTCCACGTGGCTCTCGGCGGCGGCGTGGATCACCACGTCCACACCCCTGCACGCCCTCCTCGCGGCCTTCTCGTCGCAGACATCGCCCTTGATGAACTTCACGCGGCCCGAGGCCTCGGCCTCCTGCAGGTTCTCGCGGATGCCGGCATAGGTCAGGCTGTCGAGAACGACCAGCTCGGCGTCGGCGTACTTGCCCAGCAGGTAGTCCACGAGGTTCGAGCCGATGAACCCGGCGCCACCGGTGACGAGGTATCTCAATTGCGGCTCCTTTGTAGGGCAGGCGGTGTGGATCGGGCCGCCGGCGGAGCTCTCCGGCGAGCGGCCCGGGTATCCCCAAACCCGGGGCGACACTCGGCACCCTCACGCCCTGTGCGGGGGTCCCCGCGCCCAGACTCGGCGGGCCGTGGCAGGCCACCGGGCTCTCGGGGCCTGGCGCACAGCCGGCCCCCGGTCTCCTGCGGATGGTATACCCATCCCGGAGGCAGGTTCACCCGCCGATTGCGCGGCACTCCGCACATCGGGGCCCGGCCGCCGGTAGGGCCCAGACGGCGTCGATGACCGCGCGGCCTATTGCAGCTCTTGCACCGCTGTGTTGGGATACGAAGCCTTCCAGGCGAACCAGTAGCAGGTAAGTTGCGTGACCTCCGGCTCGTTGGCGAGGTCCACCGCAAGCTGCCGCCGCTCCGTGCGTCCGTCGCAGACGCCCCCCAGCCGCCTGCCGCCAATCTCGGCATCGAAGCCTTTCGCCCTCTGAGGCCACTGCTCCGGTGCCACGACGGCCAGCGCCTCGTCACCTCGTACCAGGCCCAGCACCATGCGTTTGGGGCCGATGGGGGCCAGGTCGATGGCCTGTGGCAAGGGAGCCAGGAACAGCTCCGGGTCGTCCCAGTAGTTGGCGGGCTCGGCGTCCGGGCCGATCGGCGCGGCCGCGTAGGGGTCCACGCCGTAGGGCCGGTCGTGCCCGGTGTTGCGCGACAGCACCTGCCCCGACTGGTGCGTCCGCTTCCAGGCGGCCCAGGTGGTGCGTTGCACCAAGACCGGCTCCAGCCGCGTCTTGCCGGCGCGCTTCCCCGTCAGACAGCCGCGGCGCAGCGGGTGCCACAGATTGCGCTCCTCCCGATCGTACAAGATGCCGATGCCGCGGTAGGCCTTGCCACTGACCTCGAGCACGATCGGCGCGTCGTCCACGACGCGGCGTAGCCCCACCGCTGCCCCGCTGAGAGGGTCGAACACGACGGCCACCGCCCGGCCTGCGACCACGTCGTCCACCACATGGTGCCACAGCAGGATTGCCAGCGGATAGCACCGGGATTCCCCGGCTAGGTCCAGAGCGATGACCTCGTCCTGCGGCTCAAGCCAGTCCACCGAGCCGGCCGACACGAACGCCGGCCTGTCGATGGCCGGGATGTCGCCGACCGCCGGGGCCAGTTCGCTCACCTCACCAAGATCAACCGCGGAGTTGGTGACGTCGAAGAAGGGCCTGTCGGTGTGGCGCGAGGCCGCCATCCACCCGTCCCGGACCACGGCCGGTGAGGGCCTCCAGTCCGGGGCGGGCGGCTCGGAGGGGGCAGACGCCGAAGCAGACGCCGAAGCAGGGGCGGCCCCGTCCGCTACCGGCTCGAAACACCCGCGATAGCCGTAGGCCATGGCAAGTGCGGCGATCACCAGCAGCGACGAGGCCACCCAGGGCCAGGCCCGTGTCTCACGGAAATCCGACAGCTTCATCGCGTCCGCCCGGTGCGTTGAGACTGCGCGTGCATCCCTACTCCTCGCCCAGGACCTGATCCTCGGGCACCGCGACGTCCACATTCCCTACCGAGGTTAGCGTGATGTCCTGATAGCTCTGGGGATCCGGCTTGCCGGTCTCGGCGGTGCGCCTGGCGATGTGGGCATCCAGGCGGGTCTTGAAGTCCGCCAGCACCTCGGGCCACGCGTCGGCGAGATTGTCCTGCTCGCCCGGATCGACCGTGAGGTCATAAAGCTCGTACGGCGGCCGCTTGTGCAGTTCGTCGTACAGCGACTGGATGAACTTGTACTTGCCCGTCCGGAAGCCCCGCTTCTTCATCCAGGCGTTCTCGGTGATGTAGACGGCATCCGTGGTGCCTGCATTGTTGCGAGCATCCACCAGCGGCAGCAGGCTCCGGCCCTGCATCCCGTTCTCTTCCGCGGCATCGGCAAGCCCCAGCATCTCCAGCACGGTGGGCGCGATGTCCAGGTGGGTTGTCAATCCCCCGAGCTTCAGGCCCGCCGGCAGCCGCTGAGGATGCATCAGAATCAGCGGGACGCGTAGGTTGGTCTCGTACAGGCCGTGGTGATCGAACCACATCTGGTGCTCTTCCAGCTCCTCCCCGTGGTCGGAGGTGATCAAGACCAGCGTGTCCTCACTGCCCGGCATGGCCTGCAGCCGGTCGAAGAGCCTGGCCAGGCAGGCGTCGCAGTAGGCGATCTCGGCGTCATACTGGGCCTTGGGGAACTCCACGTCTCGGGTGCCCGGCATCCATTCGCGGAAGTAGTACATGAAGGCCGGGTAGTGCTCCATCATCTCGATGGCGCTGGTGAACCTCTCGTCTGTGGGGTCCTCGTGGTAGAACATGTGCGAGAACGGCGCCGGCGGCAGATACGGGGTGTGTGGGTCCCAGTAGTGCAGGTAGCAGAACCACGGCTTGCCCTGGGCCTCACAGGCGTCCAGCATCCGGAATGCCGTCTCATTGACGGCCTCGGCCTTGCGCCAGGCCCCGGCGGTGTCATGGCTCCACTGATAGCCCTCGTACACCTCATACCCGCGGCGGAACCAGCGGCCCAGGTTGTCGGCGGCGGCGGTGAAGTAGCCCCGCTCCTGCAGAATCTCCGGGAGTTGCTTGATGCCGCCCTCCAGCTCCAGCTTCCCCCCCTGTGTCACGATCTGGTGGCTGAACACGTCCTTGCCCGAGAACATCGTGGTATAGCCGGGATGGGTGGGGATGTGTGGCGCGATGAAGTCCTGGAACACGACGCCCGCCTGAGCAAGGCGGTCGATGTGCGGGCTCGTGGGGCGATGGAAACCGTAGCAGCCCAGGTGATCGGCCCGCAGAGTGTCGATGGAGATGAAGACGACGTTCATTGCTACCTCCGCGTGTACGACGGCGCCGATGGCGCCGTCGTACTGGTCGGCGAGTCGGCGAGTCCCGAGTCAACGGCAACGGCAACGGCAACGGCAACGGCAACGGCAACGGCGGTCTACGGCAACGGTCCCGCCTTGCGGGAGCAACGGCGAGTCTACGACTCAGTCCCGGATGCCCAGGGCCTGCATCATCTTGTCCGTCTCGCGGTAGGCGTCCGTGACCCACTCCACGATCTTGTCCGGCTCCGGCGAATACTCCAGCTCGATGCTCACCGTGCCGTCGAAGCCCACATCCCTCAAGGCGCCCAGGTACGGTTGCAGGTCCACCACACCCTTGCCGGGTGGCAGATCGCCGTGGACCTTGCCGTCGCAATCGGAGAAGTGCACGTGGGCGATGCGGCCCTCCAGAGCTCCCAGCTCATCGGGGCCATTGCCCGCCAACGCCAGGTGCGAGACGTCCACATTGGCCCGCACACAGCGATGGCCCACATCATCCAAGAATCGGACCATCTTGTCCAGCGTGTTCACCAGGGAGAGCTTGAACGGCTCCAGCTCGATGGCGATCTCGATGCCCAGGTACTCGGCCTGCTCGCCCAGCTCCTGCAGGGCGGCCACCGCCGTTTGCCACTGCGCCTGGGGCGGGATCACCTCCTGCTGCCAGGTGTACTCCCCCAGCACCAAAAGCAGGTTGCGGGCATCCAGCTCGTAGACGAAATCCAGATGCTCCATGCAGCGGTCGACGTGGAACCTCTGCACGGAGGGGTTGAAGTCGGCGATACCCAGCGCCACACAGCACACGGAGACAATTGGCAGGCCCCGGGCCTCACACTCCCGCTTGATGAGCTTGCGCTCCTTGACGTCGATGCCCAGCGGGTCGGCGGAGATGTCAATCGTGTCGAACCCGATCTCCTTGGTATGGCGGATCCCCTCCGCCGTCGGCAGGTTGGTCTGCGCCCACGCCGAGTTGATGAGCCCGAGCTTCATCGCTGCACCTCCCTGAATTGTGCGCCACAAGTCCTCTGCCGCCTGCAGTCGGCGTTGCCAAGCGCGCGTTGCCCGCCGGGCGAGACACGCCGTCGGGCCAACGCCCCGGCTCAGCGCTTCACCTCATCCACCTTCACCGGCCGGTGCTCGTCCAGTGACAGATAGCAGGCGTCCACGAGAGCCATGGTGTTGAGATTGTCCCTGCCTCCGACGGCGGGCTCGGTGCCGGTGGCGATGGCGTCGAAGAGCATGCCCATCGTCCCGGCGAAGGCGTCGGGAAACCAGACCTCCGTCCAGCGGGGCCGGAACCAGACCCCCGGCTCAGAGGTGGTGGTGAACTCCATCGTGCTGGGCCGGGCATTGGGGTAGTCCGGCCAGCCGATGGTGCCCTGCGCCATCCCCTCTTTTCCCTCCACGCGCCACTTGATGTAGCAGTCCGCCGCCGCGCCCTCCCGCGCCGGCCCCGCCCAAACGTCGTCCCAAGAGCAGGCGCGCAGCCCGTTGTCGTACTCCAGAATGTACAAACAGATTCCGTCGCGATGCTCGAACCGCGTGCGCGGGTCCTTTCTCGCACTGACGAACACGCCGTCCGGGTCGCCGAACAGGAACCGGAAGCAGTCCAGGTGGTGGATGCTCATGTTCAGCAAGGTCAAACGGTCGTAGTCCTCTAGAAACGGCTGCCAGTGGGGGATCGCCCGCATCTCGATGGTGCCCAGGACAGGCTCTCCGAGGTAGCCGCGCTCCAATACGGTCTTGAGTGCGCGGATCGACTGGTCGTAGCGCATATTCTGGTTCACGCCCAGGGCGATGCCGGCCTGCTCGCAGACGGCCACCACCTCTCGGGCCTGCGGGTAGTTCATGGCCAGCGGTTTCTGTGCCAAAATGCCCCTTATGTGGCCCGTTTCAGCGGCGGCCCGGACGATCTCGAGCTGCAGGTCAGGCGGATAGGCGATGTCCAGGACCTCGACGTCCTCGTCATTCAGCAGTTCGTGCCAGTCGGCATAGACCCTGGCTACCCCGCGCATCGCCGCGGCATCCGCCGCATTGCACGGTGTGCGCGAGGCGATGGCCACGGTCTCGTAGCCCGCATTGCGGTAGGCCAGAAGCTGGATGTCGCGCATGATGAACCCCGAGCCGATGGCCCCAATGCGGTACCTCGCCATCGGCTCGGGCGCAAGGTGTCCCAGGTCCAGATCAACCGGTCGATCGTGAGCAGCCATCGCCAAGCCTCCCTTCCGTTCGCCTTCCCCGGGCGTCTGCCGTTCGCCCCGCCGCCCCCACCGCCGTCACCTGTCCTGCAGCTTCTTGGCCGTGGCGACGGAGCCGATCTTCTTGTCCAGACCGATCTCGTAGCTGAGGATCGGGTCCGGGTTACCGGTCTTCTCAACGCGCATCGCGACCCAGTCCTGCATGCGTTTCTTGAGAGTGGCGCAGATTTCCGGCTCATCCTCGGCGATGTTGCACAGCTCCCCCGGGTCGTTGATCAGGTCGTACAGCTCCCGGGGCGGCTTGTTGTGGAAGTCGGGCTCCAGGGACTCAAAGTACTTCCACTGGGGTGTGCGCCAGCCGCGCTTGCGCTGCCAGGTACATTCGGTGATGTAGAACTCGCTGCGGAGGGCATCCTTCTCGCCCGCGATCACGGGCACGAGGCTCTCGCCGTCGAAGTCGATCTCGTCGGCCCGGTCGGAAAAGCCCATGAGGTCCAGGACCGTGGGCATGAGGTCCTGCTCCAACGCGTACCCGGTGACGCGCCTGCCCTGGGGGACGAGGCCCGGGCGCCAGTAGATCAGGGGGATGTGGAGGGTCTGATCGTACAGACCGTGGTGATCGAAGTAGCAGTCGTGGTCGTAGAGCGTCTCGCCGTGGTCTGAGGTGTAGACGATCAAGGTGTTGTCCAGGACGCCCAGGTCCAGCAGCCGCTGGTAGATCACCTGGTGACAGGCGTCCATGTAGGCGACCTCGCCGTCGTAGGCGCCGATGGCCCAGTCGGCATCGGTGATTCCGGGGGGCATCCAGGAGGCGAAGAACTCGGCGAAGGGCTTGAAGTCAAAGACCTTCTGCATGGAGGTCTTCGCCGGGTCGCAGGGGTCCTTGGTGTAGAACATAGTATCGAAGGGCGGCGGCGGGAGGTACGGCGAGTGCGGCTCCATGTGGCGCAGGAACAGGAAGAACGGCTGCTCGCCGCGGGCCATCTCGTCGAGCCGGGGAAAGGTGACATCAGTGAGATTCTCGGCCTTGCGCAGTGGCCGGTCTTCCCACGAGCCCCAGGCGGCGAAATCCACATAGGCGTCAAAGCCGCGGTAGAAGTCGCCGAAACCGACGCATAGCGACCGGTATCCTTGCTCGCGCAGCACCTCCGGCAAGGTGGGCATGTCGGTGGGCAGCGGACCCTTCGGGCTCAGACTCACCATCTCCGTGGACATCACGTCCCTGCCGGTGAGCATGGAGCAGTAGGCCGGAGTGGTGGGAATATAGGCGCTGAAGGCCTGCTCTACCAGGGTGCCCTCCTGGGCGAGGCGGTCGGCGAAGACGCATGTGGTCCTGCGGGGGTAGCCGTAGCAGCTCATGTGGTCGGCGCGCAGGCTGTCGACGGCGAACATCACGAGGTTGAGCTTCTCAGCCATACTCAGACCCCTCTTGGTGGTGGCCGGCCTCTGCCGGTTGGCCCGGGACCGGCCCGAAGGTGGCGGAACAGTGGCATCCGCTGCACAGGTAACGGTGCAATTCGCCATCGAGGCGAAGAGGGCCTTCCGGAGTGCTCCGGCCGGACATACCCATTGCTGCAGCCTCCGTCGGCGTGCTATGCTCCTGCCATCCCAATGCTCACGGGGGCCTGCGTTTGCCCGGTTCGGAGCGACGGGCGGAAGCTGAGCGCGGTGTCCCCGGAACTGGAGGCCACGGATGCATGCAGTCCTCCCGGCTCTCGTCACTCTTTTCGCCCTGAGCACCATCGCTCCAGCCCTCGGTCTGGCACCGGATGAGCAGGTCAAGCCCGGCGACTGGGGCTTCCGTCCCCTCGAGGGGCGGCCCTGCCCGACCGACCCGCCGGGCTTCGTCTGGCGTCCGCAGGACGGGGCCGCGTCCTATGCCCTCCAGGTGGCCACGGACCCCGGGTTCGAGAACGTCGTCTACTCGGTGGACAACCTCTCTTTGTACTGCCACTGCCCGCCCCGTACCCTCGGCCCCGGCACCTACTACTGGCGCTTCCGGTTCGTCGACAGCGAGGGCGAGGTGTCGGAGTGGAGCACCGTGCGCTCCTTCTCGCTGGATGCCTCGGCCGTCGAGTTCCCCATGCCGGACCGCGAGGACCTGCTCTCCCGGATTCCGGCGCAGCACCCGCGGCTGTTCGTCCGGCCCGAGGGGGTGGCGGAGTTCCGCGATCTGGCGGCAAACCGGCTGGAGAGCCGCTGGGACGGAATCGTCGCCGAGTGCGAGAAGCTTCTCAAGTCACCTCCGGACACCTCCGAACCGCCCAAGTACCCGCCCGATGTCAAGCGGGGGGTCAATGACGACGCCTGGCGCAAGATCTGGTGGGGCAATCGGGAGCGAGTGGTGGCCGTCACCAATGGTGCGGCGACATTGGCCTTCGCCTACCTGCTCGGCAGAGACGAAAGGTACGCCGCCGAGGCCCGACGGCTCATCCTCGCGGCCTGCGAGTGGGACCCCAAGGGTGCCACGGGCTACCGCTACAATGACGAGGCCGGAATGCCCTTCGCCTACTATGCCTCGCGAACGTACACCTGGCTGCATGGCTACCTCTCCGAGGCCGATCGGGAGCAGGTGCGGGCGGTCATGCAGGTGCGGGGCAAGGAGATCTACGACCATCTGTCCGGCAACAAGCACATCTGGCGGCCGTACAACAGTCACTCCAACAGAGCCTGGCACTGGCTGGGCGAAGTGGCCACGGCCTTCCACGGCGAGATCGAGGGCACCGGCGACTGGGCCTGGTTCGCCCTGAACGTGTTTTTCAACTCGTATCCGGTGTGGAACGACGATGCCGGTGGCTGGCACGAGGGAACGGCCTACTGGTCCTCGTACCTGACCCGTGTTACCTGGTGGCTGGCCACCATGAAGCCCAGCTACGGCATCGACGGGTTCCGCAAGCCGTTCTTCGCCAACGCCGGCAACTTCGGCCTCTACGTGATCCCACCGGGAGAGACCATGGGAGGCTTCGGCGACCTCACCATGGGACAGACCTCCGACAAGGTCAAGCCGCTGATGAGCGTCTTCGCCCGCATGGCCCGCAACCCCTAGATCGGAAGAGCACACGTCTGAACTCCAGTCACGAGATTCCATCT
>CAZXDD010000311.1:1125-9218 GCA_964639415.1 uncultured Armatimonadia bacterium | reverse complement strand
CCTCGGCCCGTGGGTCGCGGCAGTTGCGGGGTTCGCCGGCTGCGACGGGGCCGCGCGCAGAGCGGCACCCCCGCCCTTGCGCCACAGTAGGCCTTGCTCAAGCCGGCCCCGCGCAATAAGATAGGGGCATGCCTGCCCGCGGCCACAGGCAGCGGGCTCCCCATCGTCGACAATCGGACCATCGTGACACCCGCCGGCCCCGGGACAGGACAGCACCCACCGCATGGCGACGCACAAGTACAACGCGATATTCATCTCCGACTTCCACATCGGTTCGAGAGGCTGCAGAGCCGCCGAGCTATTGGACTTCCTGGCCCACAACGAGTCGGACCGGCTGTACCTCGTGGGCGACATCATCGACCTGTGGATGATCAAGGACGTGCTGCGCTGCCCCCAGGACCAGGCGGACGTACTCCGCGCCGTCCTCACCATGGCCGGTCAGGGCACCCAGGTGTACTACCTGCTGGGCAACCACGACGGCAATCTGCGGCGGATGATCAACGGCATCAGCCTGGGCAACGTGCACGTGTCCGAGCGGTGCACGCACACCACGGCCGACGGCCGCAAGGTGCTCGTCGTCCATGGGGACATGTACGATAGCTTCGTGGCGCGCTGGGAGTGGCTCTGTCGGCTCACCACCAAGGCGTACCACTACATGACCTGGGCCAACGAGCTGGCAAACAAGCTGCTGGGGAGGCTCCGGATGGGCTCCCTGCGGCTGAGCACCAGTGTGAAGCAGCGGGCCAAGACCATGACCATCCGGCTGGCGAACGTGGAGAACCGCGTGATGGAGGAAGCCCGGGCCACGGGCTGTGACGCGGTCATCTGCGGTCATATCCACGAGCCCGGCACCGCCGAGCGCGACGGCGTTTTGTACCTCAACGCCGGCGACTGGGTGGAGAACTGCACGGCGGTGGTGGAGCACACCGACGGTCGACTGGAACTGATCTCGTGGTCCGCACGGCCGTAGGAAGCCGGCCGTGAAGCCCCGTCACGGCAGGCCCGGCCCCGCGCCCCCGCGGCGCAGGCCTCTCCCGGGGCAGGGCTCCGAAGCGCCGAGGACCCGGGAGTGCGTCCCGGAGCGGCCGCCCCGCCTCCGCTGCTGAGCCAAGAGGCGCCTTTGGCGCGACCTCCGGACTACGTGCCGCCGCAGGAGAACCGCATCACGCACTCATCGTCAACCCGACACATCATCCGCGGCATGGAGTAGGCGTAGCTTCCACCGAACTCACGCGCCCATACCTCGCCCTCGGTTGGGCAGATCGTCTCGGCCACCCGGCAGGCAAGATGCTGCCGAGCGCTGCCCCGCAGGAGCTCCAGCCACGGACAGCGGTGCACGGTGAGAACGAGAGCATCCGCCGTGGCTTCAGCACCAAACTCATGCCCGTCGGCCGCCAGCTTCAGACTGAAGCAGGTCATCAGATCCACGGCTCCGTTGCCCCCGCACCCCGTCACCTCCCGCGCCTTCCTGGCCTGGATCTTGGCCAGGACCTCCCACACGCGACGGTCCAGCTCCAGAGCGTCCTCGAATCCCCGGGCCTGCTCAACCATCATGAACCACAGCCCGTCCACCGCATGGTAGGCGCGGCGCAGGTACGATGCCAGTTGCTCGTCGCGGAATTCCATGTGGGCGGTCGATGCCTCCGTGGCCACATCGGATGCCGGGCGGGATCGCGTCAGGGAGAGCCGGGGCTCAGCGCTGGTCGCCCAGCCGGACGGCCTCGGCCAGTGCCACTCCGGCGGACCGGGCGGTGACGAGCTTGTACTCCCAGGTGAGACGCGTTACCGGTATGAGGTCGAAGACCCTCATTCGCAGATGCTGGAAGTACCGCTCCAGAACCTGCTGGCAGGAGACGATCCCGCCTCCGGAGCCGCCGGCGGCCGCGATGCCCACAGCGAACCTGCCCTCCAGTGGGCTCTGTCCGGGGCCCGCATTCTCGCAACGTCGCAGGCGATCGAGGAAGCACTTGACCACTTCGGAAGCCTCCCCGTAGTAGACGGGTGTACTGACGACGAGGGCATCGGCGGCTCTGAGCCGGCCGCGCAGGCCCTCGAAATCGTCCTTGATGATGCACTCACCCTCACTTTGGCAGATACCCCAGCCGTTGTCGCATTGCCGGCAGGCCTCGAGCTGCGCGGAACTGAGGTGGACGAGCTCGGTGGAGGCCCCGGCGGCGGCTGAGCCGTCCAGGGCACTTCTGAGCATTGAAGCGGTCAGACCGTCCTCGTTGGGACTGCCGTTGAGGCCGATGATCTGCACGTTGGTCCGTTCCTCCTATGACAGCCAATGGCACTTCCGACGGCACCGTCTGCTTCCCGTGGTCTGTCTCAGCCAACCTTCGCGGGGCCACAGGTGCGGCCGAAAACCCCGCCTTTGCCGGGAATGTCATTCTGAGAGCGTCTGCTCCCAGAGGGGGCAGATCGAGGAATCTCCCGGCATTCAGTGAGATTCCTGGCTATCTCGCTGCGCGAGACTGGCGCTCGATACCAAAGGAGCCGGGCCAGCGAGAGTTTTCGGCCGCGCCTCTACAGCTTGGTCCCCAGCAGTCCGCTCACATACACGTACGCCTCCTGCGCATAGCGAGGCAGATTGTGGACGTCTTCTACCTCCAGCTCCACGGTTAGGTCCCCCGCATAGTCTGTCCCGCGCAGGGCCGCGACAATGGCCGCCAGGTCGATCTCGCCCCGCCCGATTCCCACGGAGGTGGTGCCGATGTGGTCCTTGAGGTGCACCGCATACACGCGCGGCGAGAACTCGTAGATCAAGGACACGGTGTCCACCTCCGCCGAGTGGAAGTGCCCCGTGTCCACACACAGTCCCAGGCGCGGGTCCGGGCAGGCGTCCAGGACAAAGGCGAGGTCCTCGGGCTCCTGGAGGACATTGCCGTAGTGCGGCTCCACCGTCAGTTTGATGGGGCTGTCCTCGGGTACGAGCTCGAGGGTCCTCCGTATGCAGTCCACCACCCTTGTGAGAGCACCGGGCTCAGCGCGCGGGGCGGCACCGGTGGTGGAGATATGGCGACCGCCGAGGTCATTCACGATCTGAACGCAGCGGGCGATGGCCGTGGCGCGCGCCCGGACATCCGCCTCGTCGACGCCGCCCCAGTTGGGAGCGTAGATCCCCGCGCACTGCATTCCGGAGGCCAGGAGGCGCTCCTGTATCGCCACCGCGTCCAGGGCCGCGACGGCCTCCACGCTCCAGGCCATGGGGCCGTGGATCTCCATGTACTCATACCCGACGAGGCGGGCCAGTTCCAGTGTGGCCGCAACCTCATCATCGGCATAGCCGCGGTAGCAGATGGAGGCGCAGATGATGTCCATGGTATCCTCCGCGGACGGGCCTCAGCCGTCCCAGATGATCAGTGCCAAGTCGGCGTCACTGCGAAGCGTGACGAGTGCTTCGCCGGCGGATGTCTGGGTCTCAAGCGGCACGCCGGCCGCTTCCGGAGTCGTCAGTCGGGGGTTCCGTGCTCCGGCCGGCAGGCGCACCCGCACTGGACCGATAGGGCCCTCAAAGCCGATGAGTGAGAGCACCCCGCGGCCGTCGGGTGCGCGGCGATAGTGGCAGCCCACCGCAGCGGCGGCCTCTATGCGGGGGCTACACAGAGCGGCGATGGCCTCCGGTACGGCATCCTCGCTCTCCACACAGACCACGCGGCCCGCCGCGAGCGAGCGCGTGCCGGGCGTCAGCGCCTCGGTCCCCAGCGCCGCGGCCAGAGGATTGGTCTGTCGCCAGCGACCGTACTCGTCACACCAGCCGCTGGCCGGCGCGACCACGAGCGTCCCGCCCCGGCGCACCCACTGCGCAATGGTGTCGGCATTGGTCCGGCGAAGGCACGTGGCCGTCGTCGCCACCAGTACCTGCAGGTCGGCAAGATCGGGAAGCCGCAGGGCGTAAGGCTCAAAGAGGCCGCGCATGCAGTACCCGTCGGCCAGGAGCTTCTCCACGTAGTTGGGCAGGAGCCGGGAGGCGTGGAAGTCGCGGGATTCGGGTGAGAGCAAAAGGGCTATGTCTCCGCGATCCGTGCCGCCCGCGAGCAGGTCGACGTGCCGTCGCCAGAAGGCCAGCCCCTCGGCCATGGCGTCCAGAGCCGGCCGGTTGTCATCGCCGGTGAACCCGTAGAACACCATCCAGGGGTTGGCGCCGCAGGCCGAGGACGCGGCAATGAGTGCGGCCACGTCCCGCGGTGGCCGCAGACGCGTGAAATCGTCCTCATCGAAGGTACCGATGTAGTTCCACAGCGGTCGGCCCGCCGACAGCGCCCTGCCCAGCAGCATCTTGGCCGCCATCGAGCTCCCGGCCAGGCCCCGGGACTCGCTGAGCACGGCATCCTCGTGGAGGTACTGCCGGTCCACGGCCAGCATCCAGGAGTTGTACGCATACTGCGTGTTGGCCAGCACGACGACACCCTCGTCCAGTTGTCGCAGCTCGGCGCGGAACTGCTCCAGCGTTTCGGCCCACACTCTCTTGCGCCAGGCCAGCCACAGGCCCCACAGTGGATCGTCTTCCGTCGTCGGGAGCGCCACCTCGTCCGGGGCCAGGCCCAGGAGCCTGCGCAGGGTCTCCTGCCCGAACCGCGCCAGTACGTAGTCTGAGAAGGCCGCCCGGCACGATTGGCAGTGGCATGTGGCGCCACCGGAGTCGCTGTGCAGAAACTGGTTGTTGTCCAGCATCACTCCGGCCGCCCCGTATCTGGTGACGAGGGCTTTGGTGTAGTCCAGTGTGTAGCGGCGGGCGCCGGTGGAGGGGCAGAGCCACGGCTGGCCGTAGGCGGTGACGGTGTCGCCGGAGGGGTCGCGCATGGACCATTCGGGGTGCTCGCGGCCGATGTCTCCCGACTGCCAGGCGGGGGCGTGGCCGCAGTGCATGACGGAGGTGTACAGCACCAGGCGCACACCGGCCCCGCGGTAGGTCTCCACCGCCGCCTCGAACTGCTCGCCGGTGATATGGTCGGCGGCGGCCGTGATGGCGTTGTGTGCCTCCGGGGGGAGCATGATGATCGTGTTGAGGCCGAACCTCTCAGAGAACTCGGGGGCCCACCTTTGGGCCTCCCTCACCGCCAGGGCCTGTGTCTTCCCCCACGGCTGCACGATCCCGGCGATCCTCGCCCACGCGTCGTTGGCCGGAAGGGCTTCCAGGGCGAGGTCCTCGGGCCATGGTGTGTAGGGGGTCGCCGTGTCCAAGGTGCCCAGCAGCACGGTCTCACCGTCGGCGTGCGCCAGCCGCACGTCGGCGATCCAGGCGCGGACGCCGAAGTTCGTCACGAGCTTCTTCTGACTGAACCGGAACGCCAGCGAAGCGGGACCCGCCCGGGGCCTGTCGATGGAGACCCGGACCTCCCGCGGCAGCGTCCCGCCCCCGGCCACGTCCTGCTCCCAGAGCACCTCACCATCCACCAGACACTGCAGGAAGTGATAGCCCGCGGTGGGGCCGGTGAAGTCGTCGGCCGCCGAGAACACCAGTTCCGACCGGCCCGCCGCGAGATCGACCGTCGCGGACCACCGCCCGTACCCTCCGGGCGCCACCTCCGTTCGCGGGGGGAAGGCGAAGGCCAACGCCGCCGCCCTCACTCCCCTGGCCGGAAGCACCAGGTGCCCCCGCTCCGCCCTGAAGACCGGATCGGAGCGTTCGGCCGACCATTCCACATCGGCGACCGCCGTGGCAACGAGCAAGGCGCCCAGGAGCGTTGCCGGCAGAGTGGTGCATGGCATGGGCGATCGTCCAGATCGTGAGATAGCGGCCGCTGTCAACGGCCGTCGAGCCAGAGCACCGACGGGTGCGGATCGAGGGGCCTTAGGCGGCGGGTCCCATCCACTTGCCCGGGGCAGGAGGTGCCAGCCTGGACTCATCGTACTGCGGCTGCCTGGCGCCGGCATCGAAGATCTCGCGCTTGCGCTTGAGGTACCACATGTAGGCATCCAGCGGCACATCGGCGGGTACCCGGTGATCGCAGAAGGGGATGAAGCCGCCCTCGTCCACCGTGGGCTTGATCCGCTGCAGCTCGGACTCGATACCCTCGGCTCCCAGGTAGTAGGCCATCTTGTCGAACCCGCCCATGAGTCTCACCCGGCGCCCGAACTGCTCCCGGATCGCCACCGGATCCGAGCCCCCGCGAACCTCGATGGGGAACATGCAGTTGATGCCGCCGGCCAGAAACTGCGGGATGATCGGGACGATATTGCCGTCGCAGTCGGTGTCCACGATGTCCACGCCGTACAGGTTGCACAGCTCCGTGATGCGCCTGTACCGGGGCACCACGTGCTTGTCGAAGAACGCGGGCGAGAGGATGGGGCCGGAGTTGAAGCAGATGTCCTCCCAGCCGGCACCGAAGTCGAAGCGGACCTCCCGCAGCGCCCGCTCGATGACGGTGCAGGCAACCAAACAGAGCGTCTCGATGATCTCGTCCAGGAGATCGATGTCGTCATAGGACATCAGCCCGATGCCCTCAAACCCGATCCAGTTGCGGGGAATGCCGATCATGCTCCCGGTGTTGATGGCGACGGGGTAGTCCGCCTCATTGGCGGCTTTGACGTGGGCATCCCAGTCCTGTGGATAGCGGCGCGAGTCGCCGGGGTCCAGCCGCTCCTTGAAAAGCTCCCAGTCCTCCCGATTGGCCAGTCCGAACTGCAGATAGTGGGGGATCGTGTGGATGACGCCCTTGGCCTCCTGCATCAAGGTCCGGTCGCCATTGCGGTAGGTGATGTGGGTCTCTGTCTCCTCCACCACTTCGTACTCGAACCCGGGCAGCAGGCCGATGTTCAGAGGGAAGCCGCCCCAGTTTTCGATGCCGAAGTACTCGTAGGCCTTGGCCTCGTCGTCCACTTCGGGCGGAAGCCCTTGCCGGTGCCAGTTGGGCAGCGTCTCGTTCCAGTAGCCGAACTCGAAGAACGGGATGCGGTCCACTGTCTGATAGTGCATGGTACGCTGGAATCGCTCTCGCAGGGTCAAGGTCGGCTCCGCCTTTCCGTGGTCTTGGTTGCGCGGGTTCAGTTCGGCCCCCGTGGCCCCAGGACCTCCTCTTCCCCTCCGGCCCGCAGTCCCGGCGCCGGATGGGCCATCACGCCGGCCTGATGGGCTCTGTGGCGCCACCTCACCCCGGGCGCGCCCTCACTCCGGCGCGCCCTCGGGCACGGTCACCGTCGTCTGCACCCCGGACAGCGCCGCCAGGTGGGCGTTGTGCATCCTGAAATAGAGGCCCTCCCGGCGCAGCAGCTCCGCGTGCGTCCCGCGCTCCACGATACGGCCGTTGTCGATGACAAGGATGCAGTCGGCATTGCGGATGGTGCTCAGTCGGTGGGCGATGACGAAGCTCGTGCGCCCCTCCATGAGCCGCAGCATGGCTTCCTGGATATGCAGCTCCGTGCGGGTGTCCACGCTGCTTGTGGCCTCGTCCAGGATCAGTATCTCCGGGTCGGCGAGGACCGCCCGGGCGATGGCCAAGAGCTGACGCTGTCCCTGACTGAGGCTGGACCCCACATCCGTCAGCGGGGTCTCGTAGCCGTGGGGCAGGTGGCGGATGAAGCCGTCGGCGTTGGCCAGCCGTGCCGCCTGCTCGATCTCCTCGTCGGTAGCGTCCAGGCGGCCGTAGCGGATGTTCTCGCGCACCGTGTCGGCGAACAGCACCATGTCCTGCAGCACGATCCCCAGCGACCTGCGCAGAGTATCGCGCCTGATGTGGCGGATGTCGTGCCCGTCGATGGTGATCTTTCCGGCATCGATGTCATAGAACCGGGTGAGCAGGTTGATGATCGTTGTCTTGCCGGCACCCGTGGGGCCGACAAGCGCGATGGTCTGGCCCGGCGCGGCGCAGAAGGTAACGTCCTGCAGCACCGGTACCTCGGGCACGTAGCCGAAGTCCACGTGGTCGAAGACCACCTCGCCTTTGGGCTTGTCCAGGGCCACGGCGTCGGCGGCATCCTCCGGCTCGGGCTGCTCGTCGATGACGGCGAAGACGCGCTCCGCCCCGGCGAAGGCGGACTGGATGGTGCCGTAGAGGTTCGCGATCTCGTGGATGGGGCGGGTGAAGTTCCTTGCGTAGTTGATGAAGGCGATGACTGTGCCCACGGTGGCCAGGTCCTTGACCACCATCCAG
>CAZXDD010000311.1:0-1115 GCA_964639415.1 uncultured Armatimonadia bacterium | reverse complement strand
GCAGCTCCCTCAGCCGCCGACGCCGGAGATGATGGCGAAATCGACGTTGCGCATCAGGCCCATGATCGGCCCCATCAGACCCACGAGGATCCAGGCGCGGATGGCGGTGCGGCGAAGCCGATCGTTGGCGTTGTCGAAGCTCTCGATCACCTGCTGCTCGCGCCCGCAGACCTTGACCACCCGCTGGCCGGTGATGGTCTCCTCGATGACACCGTTGAGCGTGCCGAGACTGCTCTGGCGGTCTCGGAAGCCCTGGCGCGTGTGGCCGGCGATGGCCCGGGTGAAGAGGATCACGGCAGGCAGGGTGAGGAGACTGACGATGGCCAGGCGCCAGTTGAGCCAGATCATGGCGCCGCCGGCCCCCACCAGGGACAGCACGGCAGAGACAAGCTGAGCCACCGTCTCGCCCAGCGCATTGGTGATCGTCTCGGTGTCGTTGGTCAGTCGGCTCATCAGCTCGCCGTGGGGGTGCTTGTCGAAGAACCTTAGGGGCAAAGCCTGCAGCCGCGAGAACAGATCACGCCGGATATCCCGAATCGTGCGCTGGGAGACCTTGATCATGATCACCGTCTGGGCCTGGGTGCCGACGGCGGCGAGGACGGACACCAGCACCATGAGCAGGGCGATGCGGGCCAGTCCGGGCAGGTCATGGCGGAGGATGTACTCGTCGATGGCCAGGCCCGTCAGGTAAGGAGTCACCAAGGTGAGCCCGGTGGTGATCGCGACCATGATCGAGCCGATGACGAGCCCCTTGCGGTGCGGGCCAAGGTAGGCCCACAGGCGACGGACGGCCGCCCGGCTGTCGGCGGCGCGCTGCGCCCCGCCCATGAGGTGCCCGCGTCCCGGCGGCCCGAAACCCATCTTGTCGGCGACGACGCGCTTGTCAGACATGGGCCACCTCCTCGCCGTCCAACTGGGAGCGAACGATGCTCTGATACGTGGGGCTCTTGGCCAGCAACTCCTCATGGGTGCCCTCGGCGGCGATCCTCCCGCCATCGAGCACCAGGGCCTTGTCGGCGCTCATGACCGTCCCGATGCGCTGAGCGATCACCAGACGCGTACAGCGATGGGACCAGTTGCGCAGGGCGGCGATGATCCTGGCCTCGGTGGTCATG
>CAZXDD010000310.1:0-9230 GCA_964639415.1 uncultured Armatimonadia bacterium | reverse complement strand
ATGCAGCTAAAGCAGCATGAGTCGGGCAATTGCCTACAAAATAGAATCCCACCCGCCTCACGGGCTCACGGCTGTGGAGCGTCGGTATTCAGTGACGGCATGTTCGCTGGCTGTCGGATCTCAACCTCCCCAGCAGCTCTAGCTCCGCCTGGCAGACAGGGCAGTCATCACTGTGGCCACCTCCGCAGCGCAGACAGACGCCTGAGGTGTCCTTCTCGCTCTCCAGGGCCGCCCGGACGAAGGCGCAAAGGCATGCCTGCAGGTCCGCCGAGCACTCGCCACCCGCCCTGGCAGCGATGCGCTGGATCGCTTCGCCCCTGGCGGCGATGGTGGCGGCGGCCTGCCGGGAGCCGGCTCGTGTCACCTTGAGCTGAACCACGCGGCGGTCCCGCTTGTCCGCCGCGCGCGTCACCAGGCCCCGGCTCTCCAAGCGCTCCACCAGCTTGACCGCCGCGGGATGGCTGACCGAGAGGCCGCAGGCCAGGTCCTTGATGCAGCACTTGGGGTGAAGGTACACGTACTGCAGGCCGTCAAACTGCGCCCTTGAGAGCTTCACACCATTGGTGTCCTCAAGCGCGCGGGCCGTGACGATCTCCTCGATCACGTTGCAGAAGATCCGGCACAGCCGATCCACGTCCGAGATGTCGTTAACCATGGTCGAGCCCCAGGCATGTCAGCCGTGATTCACGCCTCCAAATCAGGATAACATAGTTTCATGTTGAGAAGCAAGCCCCGTATGGGCCCCGGGACGGGAGAGCTCAGGAAACGATGGGAGATGCCCGCGAACTTATCGGTATTGGCGCGCATCTCGTGGCGAGAGACGGTTGTCAATTGCGCAGACGCATATCTGATGTCAATAAACGCATAGTTGGTCTATATATACGCTTTCCTCGTTCTTGTGGGGGATTTTGTGGGCGCCTATATGGGCAATGGCCTGGCCAAACCCCGCCTGGAGCCCACTCGGCAGCCGCCGGCGGGCAGTGGCAGCGGACGACGGCGGTTCGCGCAGGGCGCGACCGAGCCGGGCCAGACAGCGCGATCTAGGGCCGGTAGCGGCAGGAATGAGCCCCGGAACCGGCCTCAGACGCGCAGAATTGCGCTCGTACAGGCATTTGCGGGCGTCTTTCAGGGCTCGGACGAGGCGCGCGGACGCCATCGTGGAGCACCATCGCCGCCGGTGCCGCGATGGCGAAGAACCTCGCCCGACGCCCCGGGACTGCGCGGGCCGCACGCTCCGGGCTCCGTGACGCTGGTGATGGCACTCTCGGCCGGGGCGAGCGTCTCGGCCGTCACTCAGGTCCTGGTGGCGGGCGCCGCGCCGGGAGCCCTGAACCTCATCACAGCAAGACGGCATCCCGCATGGGCCCTGGGAGGCCAAGGCTTCGATGCCCGCAGCGGTGGATGGCGACGTTGACTTCTCTCCTTGGGCCTACCTATAATGGGTACCGGCCCGCCGGGTCCGTCTCCCCGGATGGGCACCCATCACACGGCCCATGGCGCCTTCCCACCTGGGCCGCGCAGCCTGGTCTGGACAAGCCCGATGCCTTCGACACCCACCGCGGCGGACCGAGGTCCGTCGCTGTCCATTTACCTGTGGCTCGCCACCGTCCCCCTCATCTGGGGCAGCCATTTCGTGGCCCTCAAGGTTGTGTTTGAGGACTACGATGTCTACGGGATGCTCAGCCTGCGCTATGCGCTGATGAGTGTCGCGCTTCTTCTGGTGCTGTGGGTGGCGGAACGGGACATGCGCTTTTCCTGGCGCGATGTGCCGTACCTCGTGGGGTTCACTCTCTTCATGGTGGTGGCCTACCAGATCGTGTTTGCCATCGCCATCCAGCGGGCCTCGGCGGCGGAAAGCGCCCTGCTCATCAGCACGGCCCCGATCTTCACCGCCATCACGGCCGCGGCCCTGCGCTGGGAGACCATCAGCCGCGAGCTTATCGCCGGGGTCGCGCTGGGCGTGGCCGGGCTGGTACTGGTGATCTACGGCGGAGGCCTGGCGCCCGGGAGAGCCACGGAGCTGTCCGGGTGCCTGTACATGGTGGTCGCCGCCGTCATGTGGGCCTGGTACGCGGTGCTGGCAAAGCCCCTCCTGGCCAAGTACTCGCCCCTGAAGGTGACCGCCTACTGCCAGAGCTTGGGCGCCCTGGCGCTGATTCCCCTCGGCCTGCCCAACGCGATGGAGGTCACCCCGAAGGTAATGGCCCAGTTTGGCGACCCCGCCACCCAAAACCACGCCTTCTGGGTGGTTTTCGGTGTGGTCTTCTACGCCCTGGTCTCCGGTGCCTATGCTTTTACGGTGTGGTACCGCGGGGTGCATGCTCTGGGCTCGGCGCGCACCATGCTGTTCCAGCTCTGCGTGCCTGTGGTAGGGCTGGTGGCGGCCATCGTCTTCCGCCACGAGTTCCCGGCTCCGCTCCAGTGGGTCGGCGCCGGGCTCACTCTGGGCGGCGTGTTCTTCGCTATCCGCCGTCCGCAGCGCCAGAGCGCGCCTGCAGACACAAATGTCGACTGCAAAGAGGTTACCGATGCAACTGACGCCGCTTCCTGATGCCGTCGAGCGCTTCCGCGCCGGCGGATTCGTGGCCCTGCTGGACTCCCCGGACCGCGAGGGCGAGGCCGACTTGCTCGCCGCCGCCGAGCTCATCACCGGCGAGGCCGTGAACTTCATGGTGACCCATGCGCGGGGGCTTGTGACCGTGGCTATCGACGCCGGCCGGCTCAAGGAGCTGGACATCCGTCTGGTGGAACCGCGCTACTGCGGCGAGAACGTGCCGGCCTTCACCGAACCGGTGGACTACACCCCGGCCTGCACCACCGGCATCTCGGCCTTCGAGCGTGCCGCCACCATCCGCGCGCTGCTGGACCCGCAGGCCCGGCCGGAGGACTTCATGCGCCCCGGTCACGTCTTCCCCCTGGCCGCCCGCTCCAAAGGCCTGCGGGAGCGGCAGGGCCACACCGAGGGCGCCATTGCTCTCTCATGCCTGGCGGGCCTGAAGCCCGCGGTGGTCATGTGCGAGATCATGGCCCCCAGCGGACACATGGCCAAGGCCGACGAGGTCGCCGCCTGGGCCGCCGAGCGCGGCGTGGCCCTCTGCAGCGTGGAGCAGATCGCCACCGCTGTGCTGAACTGAGACCGGGACGGCACGGCCGGCCTGCAGAACCGCAACGGGAGGCGGCCGCATCGGCCGCCTCCCGGTTGGTTGGTGAGGTCGGTCTCGTCGTCGGGCTACCGCATTCCGCCGTGCTCCGCCAGTAGCCTGTCCATCCCCGGGTCGCGCTCTTCGAGCACGAGCGACCGCGGCGTGCGGCCGTCTGCGTCCCCGGCATTGACCTGCGCCCCGGCCGCCAGGAGCACACCGGCCGCCTCCAGCGATAGGTCGCCATCGGCGGCAGCGATGTGCAGGGGCGTGCGGCCTCCGGCGTCGGCGGCGTTCACGTTGGCGCCGGCCTCCAGCAGCAGGGCCATCATGGCGGCCCTGCGCTCGTCCGTTGCCCGGTGCAGTGGGGTCTGACCGTTTTGGTCGACGGCGTCCACCGTCGCCTTCCGCTGCAGAAGAAGGACGGCGGTTTGCCGGTTCCCGGCCTCGGACGCCACGTGCAGCGGGGTGCCTCCCCTCGGGCCGGCGGCGTTGACATCGGCTCCGGCGTCCAGCAGCGCGGCCAGGACAAGCGCCGCCTCCTCCTCGCGGGGGCCGGCCGCCGCCACGTGCAGCGGCATGCGCCCCGCCTTGTCCTTCGCGTCCCACCTCGCCCCCTTGCTCAGCAGGAATGACGCCGTCTGCGCGCAGTTCTCTCGCAACGCCGCGGACGCCTTGTGCAGCGGGGTCACGCCCTCAGGCGGCGCTGCATTCGGGTCGGCGCCCCGCTCCAGCAGGAGCTTGGCGATATCGGTGCGCCCCAGTTGGGCCGCCGTGTGCAGCGGTGTCAGGCCCAGCCTGTCCTTCGTCCTGACGTCCGCTCCCCTGTCGATCAGGAGCGCCACCACGTCCGCCGGGGCCTTGCGAGCCGCCGGGAACAGGAGCCAGCTCCGCATCGTCGCTCCCCTGTCCAGCAGCAGGGCCACCACCGCCGCGTGACCGGCCTCGATGGCAACGGTCACGACGTCCTTGCCCTCGTCTGTCTTGGAGTTGACATCCGCCCCTGCGGCCAGAAGAGCGCTCACCCGATCCACATCGCCGGCCGCCGCCGCGTCGTGCAGCGGCCCGGCGCTGCACATCCCTCCGACCAACATTAGCAGGATCACCACTACTGCGCTTGCCTGCGCGGTTCTCATCTCCTGGCCCCCTGTCCATCCTGCGCCTGTCTCGCGGCGCGGTCGCTCTACGGCGTTGCGCAGACCCTGAACCCGTAGGTCCCCAGCTTCTGCGCATCGGCGGTGTCGAACATGCGGTAGTCGGCGCGGCACAGGTCGGTGAAGCTCAGCCACGAGCCGCCGCGGATCACGTGACGTCCCTGCGCCACGCCGGCACCCGTCGTCATGCCACTCGCCGGGCCTTGCGGGTCATCAGCCGGGGACTGGTCGTAGTAGCTATCGTCATACCAGTCCGAGCAGTACTCGTACACGTTGCCGATCATGTCCAGCGCGCCGCACCAACCGGCGCCGGCCGGGAGACTGCCGACCGGGGACGTCATGCCGCCCGGCCCGGTGTTGTCGCGGTTGCAGCACTTGGAGCTGTCCCACTCGTTGCCCCACGTGTAGAGCCGCCCCTCCGGTCCCCTGGCCGCGTACTCCCACTGGGCCTCGGTGGGCAGCCGCACGCCGTACTGAGTGCAGTAGGCCACGGCATCGTCCCACGTCACATTGACCACCGGGTGCTTGCCCGCATCGGCCCCGCCCGGCTGGTTCTCAACGCCGGCGACGCCGCCCTGCTTGACCTTCTCCACCGGTGGCGGCAACTGCTCTCCCGTCTCCGCGCAGAACTTGGCGTACTGGGCCGCCGTCACCTCGCACTTGCCCAGCCAGAAGCCCCTGGTGATCCTCACATGGTGCACCGTCCCCCACGACGGATGGTCGGCCGCGCCCATGTCGTACTCCCCGGCAGGCACCCATACCAGCGTGCCCCCGTCCGGTCCCGCGATCTCCTGGCCGGCAGTGGTGCCCGGTTGCTTCCAGGCCTGGGCCTCCTGTGCCATCGCTGCGGCACCGACCCCAAGACAGCTCAGCGCCAACGCCACTACCACTGCACTCCCCAACCGGCAACCCCCCACAGACATCTCCCTCGCCTCCTGCGTCAAGTGTTTGTGCAGATGTGCTGCACAGATCGTAGTGACTACGGAATGAGTACGCCGCCAGGCCGCGGTATTCCCCCCAAGCCGGTGGGGAGAACGTCCGGGCGCAGGCGCCCATTTGAGACGCGAGAGACTATACATAGGCCTAAAAAACTCAGTTGCGTTTTTTATCATGGCGGGCCTTGACTTCGCAGAGGGTTCGATGTTAGCATCTTGCGCATATCGCGGATCGTGGTCGGACGCGTGCTGTCACCTCGCGAAGGAGGTGTCGCACAGTTGAGTGCCAGGAGTTCCGCTGAGTTCCGCGTCCGAAAGGCCGTGCCCCGGCTCGCGCGCTGCGTTGTCAGCCGGCGCAGCGTGGACGGTGCTATGGCCCTCTTCTGCTGCGCCCTCGCGCTCGCGACCACGGCCCGATCGGCCCCCGCCGTCAAGACGCTGCCCTCGCCCGCCCCTGCCCTCACGCTCTTGCGGAACTCCCATGCCACAGCCGCGGCCTGGCTGGTCAAGCACTACGGCCTGTCTCGCCCCAAGGAGAGCGACAAGGCCCTGGTCGCGACCGCATGGGTCTACATCCGGCGCTGCGGCGATTGCAGCGATCCCGACAGCGTGACTTGGCCCGTGGCCGAGGGCCTGGCCAACATGCTCAAGGCTCGTGGCGCCACGATGTCCCCAACCGAGACATGCGCGAAGCC
Source organism: uncultured Armatimonadia bacterium (assembly GCA_964639415.1). Classification (GTDB taxonomy): domain Bacteria; phylum Armatimonadota; class Zipacnadia; order Zipacnadales; family JABUFB01; genus CAYRFY01. The sequence continues at coordinate 3,306 of CAZXDD010000310.1, read as the reverse complement.
AGCCAAGGGCCAGAGCCCCGCGACCTTCTCCCAGCTCACCTCAGCCATTCAGTCCGGCCGCCCGATGCTGGTCACGTTCTGCTACGATCCCCGCGCGGCCAAGTCGGCCGAGACTGCCAAGGGGCGGGCCAGGGACTGCCTGACCGTTGCTGCCATCGGCTACGCCGTCTCGGGAGCCAACCACTACGTCATTGCTCGGGACGGCCAACAGAGCGCAGGAGGCATTGCCCAGCAGGACACGGTAGCGCCCGGAAGCATAGGGCTGAGCCAGGCCGGTGTCTGGAGCCAGCCCGGAACACGCATCTACAAGTGGGAGGGCGCCCACACCAAACATCGTGCTGACCTCGGCCCCTAAGCCCGGCGGCCGCGGAGGGGGCAAGTGAGATGGGGCCCTGGCCGAGGCCATGCCTGCTCCTACTGGCGCTCAGTCCGGGCGTGTGCTTTGCGGGGGCGCCGGCCACGGACGAAGCGCCGGTGCTCCACTTCTTCTACAGCCCGACTTGCGTCCACTGTCACCCGATCCAGAGCCTGCTGACCCGCACCAAGAACGCACACCCATCGTTCATATGGGAGGCGCACCCGCTCACGGAGCCGGCGAACATCGAGCTGATGACCCAGTTCTATCTCCAGTACGAAGTGCCGGAGGAGCAGTGGAGCGGGACCCTTGCGGTGTTCTACGGTGATAAGTGGTGGGTTGACGGCGACAGGGCGCTGGCGGAGCTGGGTGGCAGCGTGCGCTCGGGCACGTCCCAGGGGGTCGACGCTGCGCCCCGGACGCGGCCCGACAGCGTCCAGGCGCTGAGTAGGGCGTTCGAGGGTTTCAGCATGCTGACCGTCGCCGGTGCCGGGCTGATAGACGGGATCAATCCGTGTGCTCTGGCCACTGTCGTCTTCCTGCTGTCATACCTCGGGCTGACGCGCCGCGACCGCGGACAGGTGCTCGCCGTCGGACTGGCCTTTGCCGCCGGGGTGTTCCTGGCATACCTGGCGGTGGGGATGGGCGCGCTCCGGGCCATCGGCACCCTGCAGCAGCTCTCCTGGGCCTCCAGGCTGGTGTACCCGGCTCTCGCGGCCCTGACCCTGTCACTGGCCGTCGCCAGCATTGTGGACTACAGGACGGCCGCGGGCGGCAGCAGTCGGGGCATGCGGCTCAAGCTCCCGCGTCGCCTGAGCTTGGCCAGTCACGGTGTGGTCCGGCGCCTCGCGGATGCACGCGGGATCGTGGTCGTCGCCTTCGCCGCCGGCGCTGTCATCTCCGTCCTGGAACTCTTCTGCACCGGTCAGATCTACCTCCCGACGCTGATGTACATGTGGAGTGCAGGGCCGGTCAGGGCCAAGGTGCTCACCTACCTGGTCCTGTACGTGGCGATGTTCACACTGCCCATCGTGCTTCTCACCGGAGCCACATACGCCGGCGCGAGCACCGAGGTCATCGCTCGGATGGTGCGGGAGAGGCTGGCGGCCGTGAAGCTGGCAACGGCGGGGTTGTTCGCCGTGCTCGGGGCGTATCTGACGGTCGTTTCGTTGCGCGTCTTCGGCGTCTACTGACCCGGCCGCCGTCCACATGGCTACCGGAGGAGGCAAACGATATGCGACACACGCCGGTACTCGTCGCTGCGATGGTTCTCGTCCTGACAGGCATCGCCATTGCGGCCGACATTCCCCCCGGCCAAGCCGCGCTCTTCGCCGCCCAGGACAAAGCCAAGGGCAAGTCGCCCGAGGAAGTCGCGAAGATCTACAAGGAGGACGTCATCGACGCCTACCCGGGTAGTCTCTACGCCGGACAGGCCCTCCTGAACATCAGCTCCGTGTACCTGGAGAGCAAGCAGTACGACAAGGCTCTCGAGCTGACCGAGCAAGCCCTCAAGGAGTACGGCCACACCTACCTGGCCAGCCAGGCGGTGAGGCGCAAGTTCGCCATCCTTATGTACGCCCTGGGCAAGCCCAAGGAGGCCCTGGAGTGGCTGGACGAGGCCATGCCAAAGTACGGGCCGCAGATCCCCAGCCGCGACGCCCACTGGATCCCCGCGTACCGGTACGATGCCCACGTGAAGCTGGGAGACAAGGACGCAGCGCTCAAGGTGCTGCAGGACGCCATCCTCGCCACCCCGGAGGTTCTCGACAGTTGGGAGTTCCACCAGCGCTACATCCCCGCTCTCCAGGCGGCGGGCCAAAGGCCCCAGATGCAGTCGGCGGCCAAGGGCGCTTACGCGTGCTGCAAGTTCGCCGATGCCGAGGTGGAGAGAGTGGCCGGCCTCGTAGTGAAGTCCTTCGTGGGGAGCGCCGACGTGGTCAAGGCAAACCAGTTCCTGGCCGCCCAGGAGGATGCTGCGGCCAAGAACCCCCTGCTGGAGGTGGCCTGGCCGGAGCCGCCCACCGAGGAGCAGTGGAAGGCGCTCTGGGAGAGCTGCCACAAGGACGAGCACCTGTGGGTCGTGGCGCTGCTTTACTTCGGCAGGTACGACCAGGGGCTGGAGGTGGCCACCTTGCGCCTCAGCTCCGCCGGTGACGCGGAGAAGATCGCGGCCTGCATCGACGACATCGCCCGCTGCTTCAAGGCCAAGGACCTGAGCCTGGTGCGGGCCAACAAGTTCGTGGACTACGCCAAGACCGGCGAAGGGGCCAACCCGCTGCTGGACTTCTAGCGCGTCGAGGCTGGCCAGTAGACGGGGTCCGGGGCCTGTGGCCCCGGCGGGGGGCGGGGCAGAGCCCCGCGGTGTTGGCCGCTGGCCGGTCCCGTCCACGATGTGTGGAGACCACAGCCCGGCAATGGGAGGCACAGACATGGCAACTCGACCCGCGAACGTGGGCGCCGCTGTGCTCCTGGCGGCTCTGTGCTGCGCGGGGGCGGCCCTCGCCGCCGACGTGGACGACCTGCCCCCGGTCGTGCGCATGATGCTGGAGGGGGTGGAGGTGGACTGGGAGGGGCTGGCGGTCACGGCGCCGGAGCCGGTGACCTTGGGGCCAAAGCAGCCCGCGCCACTGCCGGGGTCCACGGTGTCGCCAACGGTGGCCCCCGGCCTCGCGCCGCTCCCGCTCGCGGCGCAGCAGAGCCCTGGCGCCGTCTCTCTCCGCACGAGGCCGATGGACCTCGGCGCCTCGGGCCCGGGCCAGACCGCCGCCCCCGGCGCCGCTCCTGCCGCCGTGCCGGGCCCACACCTGGCGGGGAACGCGCCGGTCACGCTTGGTGCCGGCGACCTGCTGCCCGACGTCGTCGCCGCTTCAGCCCTCAGCGCGGCCAGGCGCGATGCCCTCGTCGCCCTGGCCGGAACCGGCGCCCTGAATGCCGGGGAGTGGAAGGACACC
>CAZXDD010000309.1:0-9256 GCA_964639415.1 uncultured Armatimonadia bacterium | reverse complement strand
CGCTTTCCACTCGCCTTTGATGGCGCCGGTAGTGGAGCAACTCAAGCCCCACATCGCCGGGGCTAGGATCGTCGATGCCACGGTGCCGCTGGTGTCGAATGTCGACGCCACACCGCGCACGGATGCTGAAGGCATCTCCTGCGCCCTGGTGGCACAGATCACCGGCAGCGTCCTTTGGGAGGACAGCGTGCGTCGGATGATCGCCGAGGGCGTGGATACCTTCGTGGAGCTGGGACCCGGCACGGTGCTGAGCAAGATGATCCCGCGCATCGACGACGGCGTGACGACGTACTCGGTCGATGATCTCGATAGCCTGCAGGCGGTCCTGGACGTGCTCGGCTGAGGCCTGCGCATTTGTCCGGTCCGGTCTGTCGGCCAGGGCGGGTGCCGGATCACTCGGAGGAAACCTAATGTGTCTTGAGGGCAAGATCGCCATCGTCACCGGCGGCGGCGGATTGATCGGCCGCGCCATCGCCGACACACTGGCCAGGGACGGCGCGGACATCGTGGTCAATGACCTGGTGGAGGAGACCGCGGCACAGACCGCGGCCCACATCGAGTCCCTGGGGCGCAGGGCCCTGGTGACCCTGGGCAGCGTGGCCAAGGAAGATGACGTCAACGCCATGGTGGACGCGGCCATGGACCACTTCGGCCAGGTGGACATCATGGTCAACAATGCCGGCATCACCCGGGACGGCCTGCTGGTCCGCATGAAGGAAGAGCAGTGGGACCTGGTCTTGAACGTCAACCTCAAGAGCGCGTTCCTGTGCACCCGCGCGGTCACCCGCCCCATGATGAAGCAGAAGAGCGGGCGGATCATCAACATCGCCTCGGTGGTCGGTCTGATCGGCAACACCGGCCAGGCCAACTACTCCGCCTCCAAGGGCGGTCTCATCGCCCTGACCAAGACCACCGCCAAGGAGCTGGCGGGGCGCAACATCAACTGCAACGCCGTGGCACCGGGCTTCATCGAGACCCCGATGACCGAGGAGCTCAGCGAGGAAGCTCGAGATGCCTGGCTCACAAACATCCCTCTGGGGCGTCCGGGTACGCCGGAGGATGTGGCCAACGTCGTGGCCTTCCTCGCCGGACCCAGGTCGTCATACGTGACGGGGCAGGTGATCAGCATCTGTGGTGGCATGGTCATGTAGCCGTGCCACGCGGAGACCTTCATTCGCCGTCGGTCGCAGGCAGCAAGACACACCGTGACCAGCGGGGCAGCTAGAGGTGTGGCCGAGAACCCCGCATTTGCCGGCAATGTCATGCCGACAGCGCCCGCTCCCGGCAAGAGCAGCTCGAGGAATCCCCCGGCATTCAGCGAGATTGTTCGCTCTCTCGCGGCGCGAGATGGATGCTCAGGATGACAGGAGCCGGACCGGCCGTACCTACAGGCCCGCGAGCACACGCCGTCAGTGGCCGAGCTATGATCGGCCCATTCTGCACCGGACCGAGGACAAGCAGTGCGCCTCGGCTGCAGGACCGTACGAAAGGAAGCATATAAGAATGGCTCTGTTCGAGAAAGTCAAGGAAGTCATCGTCCGCGAGTTGTCGGTCCCCGAGAGCAAGGTAACCGAGAGCGCCACCTTCGACGGCGATCTGAGCGCGGACTCTCTGGACATCGTGGAACTGGTCATGGCCCTCGAGGACGAGTTCGATGTGGAGATCCCCGAGGAGGACGCCGAGAGCATCCGCAGCGTTGGCGATGTGGTGCGCTATCTGCAGGAGAAGGGCGCCTCGGACTAGCGCGACCAGGTCGCTCGGCAGGGATACAACAGACGCGGTGGTCCCGCCACTGCGGGAGAGCGAAGCACCCGGGTCGGGGCGTCGCAGTGCCCCACTTCGCGCCCTTCCTCCCCCGCAGTGGCAGGGCCGTCGCCGGTGATCGCGACACTTAGTCAGGGCGGTGGCCGGCGGCCGCCTTGAGCGTACAGCGCCAGACCCCGGGCAGTCGGGTCGGAGCGCGCCGCTTCATGCTCGGCCCCCTGCGGGCCGGGCCACCGCACGCGGGTCGCGAAGGCTTCCGCCGGTCTACAGCCCACCGCGCCCGCTTCGGGGGTGCCTGGGCCGCCCGCACGAGCTCGGCCCTGTGCCGTCGTTGGCGGCGACAGGATCGGATACACCGTGAAACCTCGCCCCTCAGGCGAGCCGGGCCCCGTGGCCGGTGCCGGGGCTCCGCGCCTTTTGGACGTGTCCAGCGACGGGCGCGCGGCGGCAAGCACCGACTCGACAAAGAGGATCCATACCATGGCACATCGAGTAGTCGTCACGGGCATCGGGTGCGTATCGGCGGTAGGGCATTCGCTGCAGGCGCTGTGGACCGCCGCGATCGAGGGCAGAACGGGGATCAAGACCATCTCGCTCTTCGATGCCGGCCAGCACCACGTGCAGATAGCCGGGGACATCCCTGACTGGGACGGGTCCCAGTACATGGATGGCAAGATCGCCAAGCGCTGCGACCGCTTCACCCAGTTCGCCGTCGCGGCGGCCGACCAGGCGGTGGCCGACGCCCAACTGCGGATCACCCAGGACAACGCCGAGGACGTCGGTGTGCTCATCGGCTCGGGGATCGGTGGCATGTGGACCTGGGAGACGCAGCACGAGATCCTGCTCAAGCGGGGTCCGAGCCGTGTTTCCCCCTTCCTCGTCCCGATGATGATCGTCGACATGGCATCGGGCATGGTGTCGATCCAGACCGGTGCCCGGGGTCCCAACTATGCCGCCGTTTCGGCCTGTGCCAGCTCCACCCACGCCCTGGGGGCGTCCTTCGAGATCATCAAGCGCGGCGCGGCCCGGGCCATGATCAGCGGCGGCGCCGAGGGTGCCATCACTCCGCTATCACTGGCGGGCTTTTGCTCGGTCAAAGCACTGGCCACCCGCAACGAGACGCCGGAGACGGCGTGCAGACCCTTTGACAAGACCCGCGACGGCTTCGTGATGGCCGAGGGCTCCACGGTTATCATCCTCGAGGAGCTGCAGTTCGCCCTGGCGCGGGGAGCCAAGATCTACGGCGAAATACTGGGCTATGGGGCCAGCGGCGACGCCTACAATCCCGTGGCCCCTCTGCCCGACGGTACCGGGGCGGCGCGGGCGATGCGGCTGGCGCTGGAAGAGGCCGGGCTGGCCCCGCAGGACATCGATCTGGTCAATGCCCACGCCCCCGGCACGCCCGACGGTGACGACATGGAGGCCCGGGCCCTCCAGGACGTCTTCGGAGATGACGGGTCGCCGCCGGTATACTCCACCAAGCCCGTTCACGGCCACCAACTGGGCGCCACCGGTGCCACCGAGCTGGCTCTGGGCCTGCTGAGTATCGAGCACGGGGTGATACCCCGGACGCTCAACTGCAACGACCCGGAAGACTGGATGACGATCGATATCGTCCGGGGCCAGGTGCGCGAAAAGCGCGTGGATACACTGATGAACAACTCCTTCGGCTTCGGCGGCCACAATGGGGTCATCATCGCCAGGCGGTACGAACAGTAGCGCCGCGCCGGGCCCGCCGCCCCGGGGCCCGGAGTCACGGACTGCGAGACAGGGAAGCACGTGAGCCACATCACCGAAGACCGCACGACGCAGAGCATGACTGGAGCCGGCGACGGCGAGGCCTACTGGTCCGGGGTGCGCGACGACCTCGGCCTGCCCGCAACGGTCGGCCTCGATCTGCTGAGGCAGGCCTTCTGCCACGCTTCCTTCTCCCGCGAGCAGGGCCTACCGGCCTCGGCATCCAACCAGCGTCTGGAGTTCCTGGGCGACGCGGTCCTCGACCTGATCGTCGTGGAGCACTTCTACCGCGCCCATGCGGACGTGCCCGAAGGCCAGCTCACCAAGATGAAGGCCACCGCGGTGAGGTCGCAGTCCCTGTCACGGCTGGCCCGGCAGCTCAACCTGGGTGCGCACATGCTGCTGGGTCGTGGGGAAGAGGAGACCGGCGGCCGGCAGAAGCCCTCCCTCTTGGCCGACTGCTGTGAAGCGCTGGTCGGCGCCGTCTACCTGTCCACGGGTCTGGAGACCACCCGCCGCTTTGTGCTGGACATCTTCACCCAGCTTCTGCAGGAGATCGAGGCGAAGACGGCGGTCTTTGACTACAAGACGGCCCTGCAGGAGCTTTTGCAGGAGAAGACCAAGAAGACGCCGTCCTACAGGACGGTGGAAGCGCTGGGCCCACCCCATGCGCGGACGTTCGTGGTCGAGGTGGTCCACAACGGTACGGCGATCGGCCGCGGCGAGGGCCAGAGCAAGCAGTCGGCGCAACAGGCGGCGGCCCGGGCCGCGCTGGACACAGAGAGCGCCTGGCTGGCTCAGCCACGGCAAGAGAAGTAGCGCCTTGCGGCGCCTTCGGCCGTGCCCGCGGCCTCAGCGTTGTTGACGCCGCCGGGCCACGTATGCTATTTTGTCCCACGTGAGAAGGGCCGCACCGCGGCCCTGCACAGAGCAAGCCGTCCTCCACAGAACCATTCCCCGTAGCCGCGCCCGGCGAGGGCACAAGAGGAGCGGCCGTTGGGGAGTGTTTTTTGCTGTGTCCGGGCAGACGTACCGCCCGGCGCAGGGACGGCGAATTCACGATGCAACGTCGCCAGCGCCATCGGCTGAGCTATCGGCCGGCCGCGGCGATGTGCGGTCCTCCCTAGTCCATGCCCTCGCCCTGGAGGACCGTGAAGCGGAGGTGGCCACCTTGGCCCTAGTCAGCATGAAGGAACTGCTGGAAGCCGGCGTACATTTCGGGCACCAGACCCGGCGCTGGAACCCGAAGATGAAGCGCTTCATTTACCATGAGCGCAACGGAATCTATATTATCGACCTGCACCAGACGCTGCGCCTGATGGAGGACGCCTACAACTTCGCTCGCGAGACCGTGGCCGGCGGCAAGCAGATCCTGTTTGTCGGCACCAAGCGGCAGGCCGAGGAGTCCGTGCGCCAGGCCGCCGAGCGCTGCGGCATGCCCTTCGTCAACAAGCGCTGGCTGGGCGGGATGATGACCAACTTCCGCACCATCAGCCAGCGCATCAAGCACCTGGAAGAGCTGGAGGCCGCCGAGGCCTCGGGCGAGTGGACCCGCCTCACCAAGAAGGAAGTGTTGGGCCTCAAGCGCGAGCACGAGAAGCTGGAGAACAACCTGGGCGGCATCCGCAACCTCAAGGGTGACCCGGGCGCGGTGTATATCGTCGACCTCAAGCGGGAGCATCTCGCCGCCGCCGAGGCCAACAAGCTCGGCATCCCGGTGATCGCGATCCTCGACACCAACTGCGACCCGGATCTGGTGGACTACGTGATCCCCGGCAACGATGACGCGATCCGCGCCATCCGCCTGATCACCGGCAAGATCGCCGATGCGGCCATCGAGGGCCAGCAGGAGTACCAGGCGCGCGTGGCCGAGGCGCAGGCGGCGAAGTTGGCCAAGATCGAGGCGGAGCGCGAGGCCAAGGCGGCCGCCGCCGCCGTGGAGGACCAGTTCATCGAGGACCAGTTCGAGGACGCCTTCGTGGACGACGAGGGCGAGTAGACGGCGGGCCGCACCCGCGGCGCCGGCCGGCAACTCGCCCGGCCCGCGATCGGCCCGGTCCGGCGGACCACACCGCGCGGTCGGTGGCCGCGCGTTCTCACAGGAGGTTGGGAAGATGGCCATATCGGCAGCCGACGTCAAGAAGCTTCGCGAACAAACGGGCGCTGGTATGCTGGACTGCAAGAACGCCCTGACCGAGGCCAACGGCGACTTCGAGGAAGCCGTCGCGACCCTCCGCAAGAAGGGCATCTCGGTGGCGGCCAAGCGCGAGGGCAAGACGGCCAGCCAGGGCGTAGTCACCTCTTACATCCACGCGGGCGGCCAGATCGGCGTGCTCGTCGAGGTCAACTGCGAGACGGACTTCGTGGCCAAGACCGAGGACTTCCAGGGCTTCGCCCGCGAGATCGCCATGCAGGTGGCGGCGCAGCAGCCGCGCTGGGTGAGCAAGGACGAGGTCCCTGCCGACGCCCTGGACAAGGAGCGCCAGATCCTCAAGGAGCAGGCGCTCAACGAGGGCAAGCCCGCTAATATCGTCGAGAAGATGGTCGAGGGGCGCATGAACAAGTTCTACGAGACCTACTGCCTCCTCAACCAGCCCTACATCCGCGATGACTCCAAGACCATCGAGGACCTCCTGAACGACCTGCTGGCCAAGACCGGAGAGAAGGTCATCGTGCGGCGCTTCGTGCGCTTCCAGGTTGGAGAGGAGCTGTAGATGCCCCCGACGCCCCCTGCTCGCGGACCGTGGAAGTTGGTGTTGCTCAAACTCAGCGGCGAGGCCCTGGCGGGTCCCGATTCGGTGGGGATTCACAGGCCGACCGTGCGGAGCATCGCCGACGCCATCGCGCAGGCGGCGGACGGGGAGACGCGGTTCGGTATCATTGTCGGCGGCGGCAACATGTGGCGGGGGAAGGACGCCGCCGCCGACGGCATGGACCGGGCCACCGCCGACTATGCCGGCATGGTGGCCACGGTTATCAACGGCATTGCCCTGCAGGACGCTCTGGAACGCCTCGGCCTGGAGACCCGGCTACAGACGGCCATCGAGATGCGTGAGGTCGCCGAGCCCTTCATCCGCCGCCGCGCCATCCGCCACCTGGAGAAGGGCCGCATCGTCCTGTTCGGTGCCGGCAGCGGCAATCCGTTCTTCACCACCGACACCGCCGCCGTTCTGCGCGCCATCGAGATCGGTGCCGACGTGATCCTCAAGGCCACCAATGTCCGGGGCGTGTATGACAAGGACCCCCGCAAGAACCCTGATGCCACCTTCTATGAGGCCATCACCCACCACCAGGCCCTCACCTCCGGCCTCGGAGTCATGGACTCCACCGCCCTCGCCCTGGCCATGGACAATAGCCTGCCCATCGTCGTCTTCGACGTCGGAGACCCGGCCAATATCGGCCGCGCCGCCAGAGGCGAGCCGGTGGGCACTCATGTGCACAATCCCGAGCAGGGATAGAGCCCAGGGCCGTCGAACTGTGTCCTCCTAAGCTCGCAACCGCGACCAGCCGCGACTTGCACGGCTCTCGCAGAAGGGTTGCTGTGCCCGTGCGCGCCGCCGCGATCCAGACACCGGTGGCCGGTGCCGGGCCCTGCTATCTGGCCGGGCTCACAGCGACCAGGGGAGCCGCACCCCCATCAGGCACGGAGGAACGACCGTGGACAAACTCATCGCCGACACCAAGCATCGGATGAAGCGCGTACTGGAGAAGCTCGAGCACGACTTCGCCATGATCCGCACAGGCCGTGCCTCCCCGGCGATCCTCGACAAGGTGCGGGTCTCCTACTACGGTAGTGAGATGCCCATCAACCAACTGGCCACCGTGTCGGTGCCCGAGGCCCGCCAACTGGTGATCACCCCATGGGACAAAGGCTCCCTGCGGGCGATCGAGAAGGCGATCATGACCTCCGACCTCAGCCTGACCCCCAGCAGCGACGGTAACATCATCCGTCTGGAGATCCCCGCGCTGACCGAGGAGCGCAGGAAAGAGCTGGCCAAGCTCGTGGGCCAGAAGGCCGAGGAGGCCAGGGTCGCGGTACGGAATGTGCGTCGCGATGCCAATGCGGGGATCGAGAAGATGGAGAAGCGCAGCGATATCTCCGAGGATCAGGCCGCGACGGGCAAGAAGGATGTCCAGGACCTGACCGACGACTTCGTCAAGCAGGTGGACAAGGCGGCCGAGGCCAAGGTCGAGGAGGTCATGGAGGTTTGACTCAGCCGCCGCCCGACACGACCGCTTTCGAGTTGTCTGCGGCACAACAGCGGATGGCCGCGGCGGGGTGGTCGGTGGTGGTGGTCACCACAAGTCCCGCGGGAGATAAGCGCGGCGATGGTGATCGGCGTGTGATCCGCCAGAGGGTCGTGGGGGACGCTCGGGTCGAGCTCGTCGTCGCCCACGTGCGCTATGTATGAGTCCATTGCCTGAGGCAGGCGTCTATGCCATCGCCGTGCAGGTCGAGAAGCATCTGTGTATCCGCGTGGGCGCCCTGGGACACAGAGACTTCGCCCGCGGGACATACCTGTACGTCGGCAGTGCCCGACGCCGTCTTGTCGCCCGGGTACGCCGCCATTGCGCGCCCGAGAAGGTCCTGCGCTGGCATATCGACTACCTCACCTCTGTGGCGAGTGTCTGTTTCGTCTGGGCGTGGGCTCCGGAGCAGGCCACCGAGTGTGGCCTGGCCGAGGTCCTGACTCGGCACGCCCGGGTCGTCCCCGGATTTGGCGCCTCAGACTGTGCCTGCGAAGGCCACCTGTTTTGGGACGAGGCGGGAGACGGCCGGCGGGCCCTGGACGGCCTGGCGCCGCTGTCCACCTGGAGTGTCGAGCAGTAGCATCGTCTCGCCTCAAACCGGTCGCCGGCCGACCGCCGGCCCGGGGCGAGGACACACCGCGGCCGCCGCCGTGGCGGGAGGGCCGCCTCCGGCGGCCGGCGCGGAGTCTGGAAGTCGTGCTGTCGACAACGGGCGGCGCACCGCCCTGCAAGGGTGACGAAGCTTGAGTTCGAGCACAGACTGGCAGGCGCGCCTCGAAGGCCTCAAGATCCCCGAGCACATCGCCGTCATCATGGACGGCAATGGACGCTGGGCCCGGCAGCGTGGCCTGCCCCGCATCCAGGGCCACCTCATGGGGCGACAGGCCACGGCGCGCTGTGTGGAGGCCTGCAACGACATCGGTGTCAAGGCGCTGTCCGTCTACGCCTTCAGCGTGGAGAACTGGCGGCGTCCCTTCGAGGAAGTCGAGGGGCTCATGGCTCTCATCGAGACCGCGACCCGGGATGAGATCCGCCGGCTGCATGAGAACAACATCCGCCTGATGGCCTCCGGGCGTCTGAGCGAGCTGCCCGCCACGCTCCAACGGGCGCTGGCCGAGGGTCGGGAGGGCACCAGTCGGAACACCGGCATGGTGCTCAACATCCTCATCAACTACGGCGGCCGCGCCGAGCTCGTGGACGCGGCCAGGCGGATGGCGCGGCGCGCGGGCCAAGGCGAGCTGGATCCCGACACCATCGATGAAGAGGTCTTCCGCGAGCATCTCTACGCACCGGAGCTCCCCGACCCCGATCTGCTGCTGCGCCCCGGGGGCGAGCTCCGTATCAGCAACTTCCTGCTGTGGGAGATTGCCTACAGCGAGATCATCGTGATGCCGGTGCTGTGGCCGGACTTCACGGAAGACCATCTGGTGGAGGCGATCGCGGAGTTCAACCACAGGAACCGGCGGTTCGGAGGGCTCAGCGACACCCTGGACGGGCCGGAGTA
>CAZXDD010000308.1:0-9261 GCA_964639415.1 uncultured Armatimonadia bacterium | reverse complement strand
CTACACCCTATCCTACACTCTTTCCCTACACGACGCTCTTCCGATCTACTCTCTCGCGAGATCATCGTCGCGGCCAGAGAGGGCGGCGGGAACCCGGATACCAACATCAGGCTTCGCTACGCCATCGATGCCGCGCGCGCTGCGTCCATGCCCAATGAGAACGTGGACACCGCCATCAAGCGTGGAACCGGCGATATCGACGGCGTTACCTACGAGCAGGTGAGCTATGAGGGCTTCGGTCCGTCCGGTGTCGCTCTGATGATCAACTGCCTCACCGACAACCGCCAGAGAACCGTGGCGGAGCTGCGCAATATCCTCAAGAAGCGCGACGGGAACCTGGGGGAACCCGGCTGCGTCACCTGGATCTTCGAGGCCAAAGGGGTCATCACCATCCCGCGCAATGCGGCGGATGAAGAGGACCTATTCATGGCGGCCATCGACGCCGGGGCCGAGGACATGCTCACCGAGGACGAGGACTTCTTCGAGATCCGCACCGAGCCCCAGGAGCTGCACAAAGTGATCGAGGCCATCAACACCCTGGGACTGCCGCACGAGCGCGCCGAGCTCACGATGATCCCCACTACCAGCACCGCCGTTCCCGATGACGAAGCCGGCAAGCTGCTGTCGTTGCTGGACGAGCTCGACGACCACGACGACGTGCAGCAGGTATTTGCCAACTTCGAGATCTCCGACGAGTTCATGGCAAGTCTCGAGGCCGAGGGGTAGCGAGACTCCGCCTCAGGCCGACGAGCAGGGCACGGAGGTTCGCATCGGGGCGGTACCACGTCCGGGCGGTGATCCCGCAACGCGGGATCACCGAGTCGGGCTGGAAAGCCCGACCTACGGGATGGCCAACGGCTCGGTCATCGCTCCGCTTTGACCCGCGACTTTCGCCACTCGGGAGTACCAATGGCTGATCTTTCCCTGACGTTCTGTGGCGTTGAGCTCCGCAACCCCATTGTCGCGGCTCCCGCCGGAATCACCGAGACCGCCGACCGTCTGAAGCGCTGCGACGACGCCGGCTGCGGCGCCGGGGTTATCAAGAGCTACTTCCAGTACGAGCCCGCCAGGCACTCTCCCACACCGCGCTTCCATGTACTGCATCACAAGCTCGGGCGGCACCGCAGCTTCGCCCTGTACTCCTTCGAGCAGGCCAATGTCCACGGCCTCGACGAGTTCGGAAAGCAGATCCGCCTCGCCACCGAGAGCTGTGAGATGCCGATCTTCTCCAGCATCAACTGCAATACGCCGGACCGCTGGGAAGAGGCGGCGGCCGTGTCGGCCCAGGCCGGAGCCCGGGCCATCGAGTTGAATGTCTCCTGCCCCCACGGCACGCACATCATGGCCCACAGCCCCATGCTGCAGACCATGATCGATGCGGTCAACGCCGCGAAAGCCGGGGCCGGTGACGTGCCCGTCATCCCCAAGGTCACCGGACAACTGGACAACCCCGCGGCGGTCGTGCACGCCCTGGCGCAGGCCGGCGCGGACGGTGTGGTGATGTTCAACCGCTTCACCGGTCTGGACATCGACCTGGAGACCGAGGCCCCCATCATGCACGGCGGCTACGCCGGCCACGGGGGCCCCTGGGCCATTCATTACGTCATGCGCTGGATCTCCGACGTCTACCCCACACTCCCCATACCCATCGCCGCCAGCGGCGGCGTCAGAAGCGGCGGCGATGCGGCCAAGCTGATCCTCTGTGGGGCCACGATCGTCGAGGTGTGCACGGCGATCGTGATGGAGGGCTATGGTGTCGTCGGCTCCATCCTCAAGGACCTGACCGATTGGATGGAGGCCAGGGGTCACAAGACTCTGGCCGACTTCCGCGGTGCGGTCTGCCCCAGGATCAAGGGCAATGACGACATCCAGCGGGCCCAGGATCGCGTGGCCGAGGTGGATGGCCCAAAGTGCACCAACTGCGGCATCTGCGCCCGTGTCTGCATCTACGACGCCGTCTCGCACGAAGGCGACAGCCACACGGTGCACCCCGAGGCCTGCGCCGGCTGCGGGCTCTGCGTTCAGATGTGCCCAGTGGGGGCCATCGGCATGCGCAGGCTCCCCAGACCCATCGGTTTCCAGTTGGGTGTGAAGTAGCCCCGCCGGGTGCCTTTTCCTCGCCCCGTCCCGAGGCGTCGAGCCACAAGCACGACGCCGCTGTCGTTCCTGCGAGCGCCTGCCCCCGGTCCGGCCAACGCGCGGAGCGGGCAGGTGGCGATAGCAGCTCACCCCACCGTCCTGCCACCCACGGCCCCCTTCCCGACGAGGTCGGCAACCGGCCTTCGCCGAACGTTCTGCGCCCGGGTCGCCTTCACTGCGGCCCGGGCGCCGTTGATTCCCATGGAGCGTCCGTCCGGAAGCGCGGCCGAAGAGCCCACATCCGCATGGGAGTGTCATTCTGATAGCGTCCGCTCCCGGAGGGAGCGGCGCGAGGAAGCCCGCGGGATATCGCGAGATCCTTCGCTATCTCGCTGCGCGAGATTCACGCCCAGGATGACCTATTGACGGCAGAACCGGCTTTTCGGCCGGACCTCTAGCGGAGGGTAGCGATGAAGCTATACATCCACACCGACATCGAGGGCGTCGCCGGGATGGTGCACTTCGAGGACCGTAACGATCAGTCCACGGAGGGATACTACCGCCGGCTGAGGATACACAGACTGCTGACCGCGGAGGTCAATGCCGCCATCGAGGGCGCGCTGGAAGCGGGTGTGGACGAGGTCATCGTCAACGATGCCCACGGCAGTGGCTACAACATCCTGTTCGAGGAGCTCAACCCGGTCGCCGAGATCATCCACGGCCCCCTGGGGCGCCAGCCCTTCTGGACGCCCTGTCTCGATGAGACCGTCGACCTGGTCTTCGCCATCGCCCAACACGCCATGGCCGGCACCAATGGAGTGCTGGCGCATAGCCTGTGGTACGCCAATGACCTGTACTTCGGTGAGGCCGGGATGTGCATGGCCATCGCCGGCAGTTACGGGGTGCCCACGGTGCTGGTGACGGGAGACAACACCACCTGCGCCCAGGTCCTGGAGCTGGTGCCGCAGATGGAGACGGTGGCCGTTAAGCAGGCGCTATCGCCGTACAACGCCAGGTCCCGGACGCCGCAGCGGGCGTGTGAGATGATCCGCCGGGCGGCCAGGACCGCCGTGGAGCGCAAAGACGAGATTCCTCCCTTCCGTCTGCAGCCCCCCTTCCGCGTGGGCTTTCCTCCGCGTCCTGGCGAGCCGCCCGCGAATGTCACCGAAGGCGACGATCTCGTGGCCGTGGTGAAGCAGATTCTCTGTGCCGGCTACGACTACGACCTGCAGGACCTGCCGGTCTGGCCCATGGAACCGGGGCACAGGCAGCCCCCTGTGCACAAGAGCCTGCGGGGCAAGTAGGCAGGCCGGTACGCGGCCGTCGACCCGCCGTTGCCGTCGACTCGCCGTGTCCGTCGACTCGTGACCCAATGGCTCGTGACTCGTGACGCGCCGACCCCCCAGGAGGCCAACGTTGCCATGCGATACCGAAGCTACGATGCCGCTCGCGACCGGGACGCCGCCTTCCGCATCTGGCGGGAGGTGGGCTGGGTCCGCGATGACAAGGAGACCGGGCCGTTTGACTGCTTCACCAGTCTGGACAGCGCTCTCGTGGCAGATCTCGACGGCAGTCCTGAGTGCATGGTCCTCTCGACGATGGGAGACGTGCGCCACCTGAGCGGCAGCTTGCCCCTCTGGTGCATCCACGGGGTGACGACGAGCCGCATCGCCCGCAAACAGGGGCTGGCAGGGCGGCTGACGGCCGCGGCCGTGGCCGAAGGCGCGCTGCGGGGCGCCGCCGTTGCGGGACTGGGGATGTTCGAGCAGGGCTACTACACCCGGCTGGGTTTCGGCACAGGGAGTCATGAGATCCGCCTGACCTTCGATCCGGCGTACCTGACGGTGGACGCCCGGGCCCGGGTACCCCGCCGGATCACCCGGGACGACTGGGAACTGGTACACGCCGGCAGGCTTGCGCGGCGTCGCGGCCACGGCAGTTGCTCCATGATCTGCCCTCTGACGACAAAGGGCGAGATGCTCTGGGCCCCCAACGGTTTCGGGCTGGGCTATTGCGACGGGCCCGACGGCGAGCTGACACACCACCTGTGGCTGGGGACGGACAACGTCGACCACGGGCCGTACTGGGTGGGCTGGCTGAGCTATAAGACGCCCGAGCAGTTTCTGGAGCTGATGGCCCTGCTACGCGGCTTGGGCGATCAGGTGCACTCCGTGATTCTCGTCGAGCCTCCGGCCTACCAGCTCCAGGACCTTCTGCGGATGCCCTTCAGGGAGCACGAGGTTCGCGGAGACGGCCGGTACAAGGTGACCGCCGAGGCCAGGGCCTGGTGGCAGATGCGAATCTGCGATCTGGAGGCCTGTCTGGCCCACACGGAGCTTTCGGGGCCGGAGCTGAGCTTCAACCTCGTGCTTTCCGACCCGATCGAGTCCTTCCTGGCCGAAGACTCGCCCTGGCGTGGCATCGGCGGGCAGTACGTGGTCACCCTGGGGCCAAGGAGCGAGGCCCACAGGGGCACCGAGGGGGGGCTGCCCGTCCTGCACGCCTCGGTAGGCGCCTTTACCCGGCTCTGGCTCGGCGTTCGGACGGCCGGGGGGCTGGCGGTTACGGATGAACTGTCCGCACCCTTGGAGTTGCTGACGGCTCTGGAGGAGGCTATCCGTCTTCCATCCCCCAGGCCGGACTGGGACTTCTGAATACGGAGTTGCGTATGCCAAGCGATGAGACCGGGCCGCGAGAGAGACGGACGGAGCTGTTGATCGGTGTCGATATCGGCGGCACGAAGACGGCGTGCATTCTGGGGGATGCGGAGGGCAACACGGTCGACAAGATCTCCTTCGCCACCGACCACCGGGGGGGGCCGGCGGCGGTACTGAAGCGGGTCTGCGCCGAGGTGACAAAGCTGCAGGAGGGGCGGCAGGTGCAGGCCGTGGGGGTCAGTTGCGGCGGGCCGCTGGACAGCGCCGCAGGAGTGGTGCTGGGGCCACCGAACCTGCCGGGATGGGACAGTGTGCCGGTTGTGAGGGTGCTCGCGGAGGCCTGCGGGCTGCCGACGCGGCTCGAGAACGACGCCAACGCCGGCGCTCTGGCCGAATGGCGGTTCGGGGCCGGTCGCGGGTGCCGGAACATGATCTTCATCACGGCGGGAACCGGCCTGGGATGCGGGCTGATCGTGGATGGCCGGCTCTATGGCGGCACAAATGACATGGCGGGCGAGGCGTGGCACATTCGCCTGGCACCTTTGGGGCCGCGGGGTTACGGCAAGTCCGGGTCTTTCGAGGGGTTCTGCAGCGGGGGCGGGATCGGGCGGCTGGCCGGGATGATGCTGCGGGACGCTGACCGCCGGGGGCGACAGTCCTGCCTGTTCGCGCCCTGGCTGGAGGAGCCGCTGACGGCGAAGGCCGTCGCGGAAGCCGCGCACGCCGGTGATGCGTTGGCCTGCGAGATCCTGCACTGTGCCGGAAGCAGGCTGGGCGAGGGGCTCAGCGTTCTGATTGACGTTCTGAACCCCGAGGTTATCGTGTTGGGCAGCCTTGCCGTGCGCCTGGGCGAGCGGTATCTGGGGCCGGCTCGGGAAGTGATCGGTCGGGAGGCCCTGGTGCGTTCGGCCGCGGTGTGCCGTGTGGTACCGGCCGAGCTGGGCGAGCGGGCCGGTGAGGTTGCGGCGCTGTGTGTGGCTCTGGAAGCGGCCGCCGGGGGATAGGGAGGAGGTCGGTCCTCAGGGCACCTGCGGCGGTGCGGGCCGTGGCCGAGTGAGGAAGTTACGTCCCCGAGGTTCAGGCGCGTCGTGCCGCTACCGATAACTGAGACTGATACGCTCGTGGCTGCACAGGCAGGCGGGCGCGTGCAGGGCCGTCGGTTAGGCCGAGTGGGTCGTGTGCGCGCCTGTGGTGTACCGGGCGGGCTGTGTGGGGCTCATGGCCAGGTGGCCGCCTGCCGGGGGGTATCACAGCGGCCAAACGCGACAGGTCGACGTCGCGCTGCGCCGGCGGACCTCGCGATCCTTCGGACCGCGTGCTCCCGACGTGGGCGACAGGCTCGAAAGGACGATGGTTTGCGCATGCCACCACCGGAGAGGGCCCTGAGGCCGGTTACCCGCCCGAGTGAGGCACAAAGAGCGGGAACGGTGCCGGTAGACGCGCTGATCGAGGAGCAGTTCGCACACACGATCGCGCACGATCTGCGGTCGCCCCTGACCACGATCCAGATGTGTGCTGAGACGCTCTCGATGAGCGACGACGTCTCCCTGCGCCAGCGGTATGCGTCCATCATCGCCGAGCAGGCCAGGGCGATCGCCTGGTCGCTGGAGAATCTGGTGACTTTGGCCGACGATCCCGCTTGCAGAGGCCATGAGTGGGGGGCTTTCTCTCTGAACGACGCGCTCGTGGGCTGCCTCGACGAGTTGGAGAGCATGGCCCAGGCCCGCGAGATCACCGTTGTGCGCGAGATTCCTCCGTATGCGGTGAGAATCAGCGGCTACCAATCCGGGATCCGCCTGGCCCTGCGCGGCTGTGCCCAGGTGATGGTGGCGCTGGTGCCGGCCCACCACGAATTGACGGCTGCAATCCGAGGGCCGCAGGACGCCGCGGGCGACGCCAGCATCGTAACGGTCTCGTTACTGGCCCACAGTGCCCAGGAGAGCGGCCACGACCGTCTGGCCGCTCTGAACATGCCCTGGCATCGGCTGTCGCTGCTGACGGCCGCCCGGCTCATCGACGAGCACGGGGGCCTGCTCACCGAGATCCGCGAGCAGGGAACCATCGGACTGCAGATGACCTTGCCCTCGGGCGAGGCCTGAGGCCGGGCGAGCCCCGGTTCACCCGGCGCCCCACAACACGACACCGACTCACCGGACCGCGCCGCCGGCTTCACCAGCCGGCGGCTTTTCGTTGCGCCTCTCCGGCGCGGCTCGGGCCCCTTCGCTGCGAACCTCCCTTGCAGGGCCATCGTGCTGAGCCTCGGTGTCATGCGCGCCGGGTGCAGCAGCAGCAGCGCGAAACGGCCCGGAGCACACCAGACGGGTCCCCGACACCCCTCTCAGCGGCCTTGCCGCGGCCGGGCCATGGGCGCCACACCTCGGCACGCCGGCGGGTTTTGTGCACCGCCGGTGTGTGTCAGTCGTGCTTCGGACATGGTTGTGCGTCGAAGCGCCGTGATGGGCGATCTAGTCCCATAGGTGGCGCCGGTACGTCGCGAGGTAGGCGATTGAAGCCAAATTGAACGCGAGTGAAACCGCAGTTAACACGGAGCCATTAAGATGCAACCATACCGGTAGGCCGGCGACAAGGAGGTTGGGCACACTTCCTCCGGGGCAAGTCGCGAAGCTCATCCGGGAGCGGCAGTCGCGAAGAGGCTTGACGGCGCGGGATCGGAATGGCACGCCATTTGCAGGTATGGGGCGTGGAGTGCCACTCACAGCAAACATCGCAGCCAGGCACCCCTCGGAGAAGACCTGATCGCCCGCGCGGCAACCTACGCAGCCCACGTCGCAGTACCTCGACGGCCGCGAAGCCAAGCCGAACCGCCAGGGCGCACAAGACCACAGAGGGGGAGCGGCCAATGACCAAGGCGGAGCGAGAGCGACTGATCTCGGAGCACGTTCGTCTCGTCCACCACATCGTGGGGCGTATCGGTGCCCATCTGCCGGAGAACGTGGATCGAGAGGACCTTATCAGCGCCGGCATCCTGGGCCTGATCAAGGCCATCGACCGCTACGATGCCCAGCACGGCGCCAAGCTGGCCACCTATGCGAGCTCCGTTATCCGGGGAGAGGTCATGGAGTCGCTAAGGTCCAAGGACTGGGCCCCTCGGAGCGTGCGGCGCAAGGCCCGAGAGCTGGCCAAGGTCGCGGCGGCTCTGGAGTACCGCCTGGGGCGTCCCCCTGCCGGCGACGAGCTGGCCGACGCGATGGGCATGGACATCGACGACTATCACCGCCTACTCGAAGAGACCAGCTCCGCGACTTTGCTCTCCCTGGAAGAGGCGCTCTCCGTCGGTGACGAGGACCGGGACAACGAGGCCCCCGATGTAGACCCCTGGGACGACTTCGGCGACCCCGCGCTCCAGATGGAGGAGGAGGACGTCAAGCGCGTCCTGATCGAGGCCGTCGACCGCCTCCCGGACCGCGAGAAGCAGGTCATCGGTCTGTACTACCAAGACGAGTTGACGCTCAAGGAGATCGGCGAAGTCCTGGGTGTCACCGAGTCCCGTATCTGCCAGATCCACAGCCAGGCCATCTCCAGGCTGCGCGGCATCGCGGCCCGCGAGCTCTCGGTCGCAGTGCCCAAGTAGCATTCCGCCTCCCCCGCCATCCGTGCTCCCGGAGCCCCGACGGTCCGGGAGTTTTGCCGTGTTCTGCCCCGGATCGGTGGGTCTCCTCGCACCGCGCGGCCGGCCCGTACTGGGAAGGCCGGGCTCCCCCCGCATCTGCCGACACTGCTCGCACTTTGCCTTCGCCGCGGGCACTATCACCATCCAAGTTTTGTTTGAGCCTCAAGAGAGCGTTGTGCTATAATGCGCTGGCCTCTTCGGGGGCGTCATGTGACTGAAAGGAGTTGTCGCTTCTTGCGCGGACATGTGAGGTTGATTGGGGTGTGCACGCTGCTCGCCGCCACCCTCAGTTGGCTTGCGGGTTGTGGGAAGCAGCCTATCGCCAAGGTAGGCTCGCACACCATCACTCGGCAAGAGTTTCTGGACAAGTTGGAGAAGGATCAGGGGCGCGATGCCCTCATCGGCATGATCAACAGGCAGCTCATCGAGGACGCGTTCAGCAAGTCAGGGCTGCAGTTGGCGCCCTCTGAAGTCCAGGAGAAGCTTGCGGAGATCAAGAAGGGCTACCCCTCCGAACAGGCCTTCGCTCAGGTCATGGCCAATCAGGGCATGGGCGAGGAAGATGTCATCGAGAGCCTCACGCTGGATCTGAAGGTCAAGGCCCTGCTCACCAAGGACATCAAAACGAGCGAGGACGAGCTGAAGAAGTTCTTCGAGGAGTACAAGAGCCACTTCGATCAGCCCGAGCTCATCAGCTACTCCGAGATCGTCGTCTCCGACGCGGCCACGGCCACCAAGGTCGCCGATCAGGCGGCCGACCCGAGCAAGGACTTCGCGGCACTGGCCAAGCAAAACAGCCTCTCCCCCCAGACCCGCGAGAACGGCGGCCTAGTGCCTCAGCAGCCGCAGCAGATCGGAAGAGCACACGTCTGAACTCCAGTCACGAGATTCCAT
>CAZXDD010000307.1:0-9294 GCA_964639415.1 uncultured Armatimonadia bacterium | reverse complement strand
CGCCCAGGTGCTCAGCCGGCGGGCCTGGTTCGAGGCCGCCTGCTCGCTGGCCCGGACCGGAGATGCTTTGCTGACCGGCCTGTCTATATCATGCCTGCCGCCCGGTCCTTGGAAAGCCTGGCGCCAGGGCGGGCATAGCCTGCCCCAGGTGCCGGCCTCCACTCTGATGCGGCGATTGCCTGGGGAGCGTGATGGCGACTAAGGACCAGTTCCTGGCTCGAGTGCGCGCGGCGCGCCTTTCCGTGGAGCCCCCCTCCCGGCCTACTGGCCCGGTTCTTGAGCCGCCCGTGGACATGCCCCAGGCCCTCATGTCCGCCCTGGGCGCGGCCAGAGCCGGCGTGCACCAGGCCGGCGTCCAGAGCGATGGTGGGCTCCACCATCCCCTCCTCACTGGTGAGCACCTGGTTGTGGTAGTCGGCGAGGAGGCTCACGCCGTCCAGGCGCAGCTCGAGCACCGCGAAGGTGTGATAGGGATTGCGGCCGGTGCCGTTGTGCCCCTTGAGCTGCAGCAGGTCGCCGGTCTCGTCGCAACCGGTGCGGTAGCAGGCCCACAGGAAGGCCTGCTCAGGGGCCACGGGACTGCGGCGCGCCTCCCACATGGCCTTCGGCATGGGCTGTACCGTCCAGGTCCCCTCCATCTCCTGCGGCCTGCGCGGCGCCAGTTTTGGTCCCGGCCAGAAGGACTGCCCGAGGCGAAAGACGTCCCTGCTGCGGATCGTGCCGGGGGGCGGTACCGCTCCCGGTGGGTTCTGTGTTCCCGGATCGCTCGCGTCGGTCGGGCTCTCTCGCCCGGCTCGCCGTGCGCCGCCGGAGGCCTCGGTCTCCGCCATCAGCTCGCAGCGGCTGAGGTAGTACAAGAACCGCCCATCGCCGGTGAGGTGCGCGGCCTGGGTCAGGTATGAAAGCGGCGCGGTGAACAGCGCCCAGTCCGGCACACTGCCCGAGAACAGAATGTCCTGGGTCCGGAGAGCCTGCTGCAGGTTGCCGCTCTCCAGCAGCTCCGTCTCGCCGCTGAGCAGTATGTAGGCGAAGATGGGGGCGAAGTAGGTGTTGTACCAGAATAGATGGTCGTTTTGCCCCGCCAGCCAGGAGGTCTCGTTGAGGGCCGAGTAGTACAGCTTCACCGCCGCCAGGCACTCGTCCCAGATGGCGGCTGGATAGTCCCTGGCGAAGTACCTCGCCAGCGCGTACAGAGCCGTGGCAGACCAGTCGCGATGGCGGTCGCCCACGAAGGGCGGCGCCTTGTCGATGCCCAGAACGCCCTCATGCCGGCGGTGCTCGAGCTGGCGGGAGAGGGCATTGGTCACCGCCAGGCGCTCCTCGTCCGTGAAGACCGGGCTCTCCTCGATCAGGTCCCAGAGGAGGACGGTGGTGTGGGCGGCGTAGTGGTACGGTCCGGCCAGCGGGTCCCGCTTGTCCTCGATGTTCTCCTGGTCGGCGGCGTCGATCTCCCGCACGGCCTGCTCGTCGGGAAAGGCCAGGCGGATGAACTCCCGCGCATGGAACGGGTCGCCTGTCATGTAGTAAAGCGCCATGCGCCGACTCAGGCAGTTCCAGCCGAAGCATCCCGTGGAGCCGGCATCCCCGGAGGCCTCCCAGATGCAGGCCTCCTCCAGGCTCTCCGGCAGGCGGGTGTCCTCGGGCAGCCGGATGTCCTGCAGCCAGCCCAGGACGAGGTCGCCGCCCCTGGGCTCCTGGATCCGGGCCGCCAGAGCCTCCGCCGCCGCCTGGACTCCGGCGGCATCGCTGCCGCCGACGACGATGGCATTGCGGCCATTGCCGAACGGGTTGTGCAGGCTCTGCAGCACATGGCCGCCGGGGCCGGGATACTTGAGGTCGACGAAGGTGAAGAACCGATCGTATAGCGCGCTGAGTGCGCGACTGGTGGAACGGTTTCCCAGCACGATTGCGTGACCGGTCAGAGGCACCCGGGCCTCGGGAGCGTCATCGGCCACCACAGGCAGCGTCACGCCACAGGCGCGCCGGACGGCTTCCTGGATCGTGGCCGCCGCTTGCCCATGGACCCCCGAGGCGGGAGCGACGATCGGGCTGACCGCTCGGCTCCCCTTCACAACCGGCGTGCTCAGGTGAAGAGCCTTGAGCCCGGAGTAGACCGGAGCGATCGGTGCCATGGCGTCGGTGCCCGCTGGGGCGTACGGGTTCACTTGGCAATCCCTGCTTTCGCTGGATCGTGAACGTCCTGCTCGCCAGTTTCTCCTGAGCGGCCACAGGACCTTCCACGGAGGAGAATGGGCGAGGCTGCGGGAAGCTGAGGGCGGTCGCCGTGGGCGTTGGTCGTCAGGGAAACGCTATCGCGCCCGCCGCCCTTCGCTCGGTGGCCTGCATTCGGTCTGCGCTGGGCCCTCACGAGGTGAACGCCCTACATGTGGAACAGGTACTTCGAACGCGTGCTCGCCGTTGAAGCTCCCGGAGGACCCGCGGTGCGTCTGTCGGTCGTCGGGCCCAGCGTGGTCCGTCCCGGCGAGACCTTCGCCCTCAAGCTCGCGGCCCTGGATGCCGACGGCTATCCGTCCCGGGAATGTGAGAGCACCGCCGCCGTCACCCATCGTGGGCGGACGCATGAGGTGGTCTTCCAGTCCGGAAGGCCCGCGGTGGCGACCCTCGACGGCTTCTCGGTGCACGAGCCCGGCTTCCATCGCCTGGCGGCGCTGCTGGATGGCGTGATGTACCCCGGCAACCCAATCTGGTGCGATGCTCAGACGCCCCGCATCTTCTGGGGTGATCCGCACGTCCACACGGTGCTCAGCGACTGCCACCCGGACACCTGCCGGTCCCTGGACTTCTGCCACATCGCGGCCCGGTATCTCACCGGCCTCGACTGGGTCTGCGCGGCAGATCACGTCTCCACCGGCCGAGGCAGCGTGGGGAAGTGGAACGCCCAGCGCGCCGCCGCGGCGGCCTTCAATGACCCCCCGGACTTCGTCACTCTCCTGGGCTACGAGGCCTCCTTGGTCGGTGGAGCCGGTGGGGACAACAACGTGTACTTCGCCGACGATGCCCCCATGTGGGTGGACGCCTACGAGGGCGGAGACACGCGCACTCTGTCCGAGGCCCTGGCGGAGTATGACTGCATCCTTATCCCCCACCATACCACTCGCACCGGGAAGCACGGCGAGCTGTCCGACCGCACCTACCTCGGCCCCGAACGCATGCCCGCCGTCGAGATCCACTCCAAGTGGGGAACCGGCGAGTACCGGGGCAACCCCAATCCTCTTGGCAAGGTCCACCCCGGCCCGGCCTACGCCCAGGACCTGCTGTGCATGGGGTATCCGCTGGGCTTCGTCGCCGGCACCGACAGCCATGCCACGATGCCCTCGGGCTATGGCCGGGAACCCTCCCATGTGGGGCGCTTGCCGGGCTTGACGGCCGTGCGGGCCCCGGTGCTCTCGCGGCGCGCCGTCTACGACGCGATCAAGGCCAGGAACTGCTACGCCGTCGGTGGCGAGCGCATCATCATCGACGCGAGCATCGCGGGCGGCCGCATGGGCACAGAGATAGGCCGGCCCGACCCTGGAGCCCCGCGACCGTTTGTGGCCAGGGTGGCGGCCGAGTCGCAGATACTCCGCATTGATGTGGTCCGGAACCGGGAGACGGTGTACTCGCAGGAGGGCGATAGCTGGCTGGCGGAGCTGGAATGGGAGGAGGCCCTGCCGCTCTCCGACGTGCTTCTCCCTCCGGCCGGCTACATGACCCGGCCCTTCGTCTTCTACTACCTCCGCGTCACGACCGCCTCGGGCGCGCAGGCGTGGACCAGTCCGGTGTGGCTGGTGACATAGGCGGCCACAGGCCACTGTCGATGACGGCGGCGGCAAAGCGAGAGAACGGGCCACGCCCCACCCCCGAGGAGCGCACACCTATGGAACACCCCAGGCTCGGCCGGTTCGTGCAGCAGCATGACCTCATCTACCACGAGGCCCCGCGTTACTGGGAAGACGGTTTCCCCCTGGGCAACGGACACTTCGGCGGCATGGTCTGGCAGCCGCTGGGCATCGAGATCGGGCTGTGCAAGCTGGATGTCTGGGACCGGCGCACCGGCCTCCCGGACAAGGTGCCCTTCGATCGGCTCAAAGAGCTGTTCCGTTCCGACCCGCGGCGGGCCAATGAGGAGCTGGCCGCCGAGGCCGAGCGCAGCGCGGATTACCCCTACCCCAAGCCGCTGGGCAGGATCAGGATCGACATCGAGCACGACTTCCTGCCGCTTCATCAAAGTGTCTTCGCCCAGACGCAGCGCCTGCGCCTGTACGAGGCCACCGTGACCTGCCGCTATGAGACGAACTACAAGGCCACGCGGCTGGACTGCTACGTGGCCTCCGACCAGAATCTGCTCGTGGCCGAGGTGCAGGACGAGTGGCTCCACCAGGGCCTGGATTCCAATCGCATGAAGCAGCGGGTCTCGCTCTTCCGCGAGTACGACGAGGTCCTGGGGATGCCCGAGACCGGCGTGCAGGACGGGACGCTGTGGGTGCGCTACCCCTTCCCCGACGGCTTTGAGTACGTCCTGGCGCTGGCCGTTGGCGACATCCCCCATGCGGAGCCGGTGCTGTTCGCCAATGAGGCCTGGGTGGAAGTCGAGCTGGACTACAGCGACCGGCGGCCGAAGACCTGGACCATCTACGCCGCCGCCGCGACGTCCATGGACGGCGACGACCCCAAGAACCGGGCCCTTGGCATCGTCGCGGAGGCCAAACACAGCGGCCCCGAGGCTGTGCGCGAGACCCACCGCAGGTGGTGGCAGGGCTTCTGGGCCAAGTCCGGTGTCGAGCTTTCGGACCGCTTCGCCGAGAGCCTCTGGTATCTATCGCTGTACCAGCTTGCCTCCACCTCCCGGGGCAAGACCGCACCGGGGCTCTGCGGGCTGTGGAACATGCAAAAGAGCCCGCCCTGGCACGGGGACTACCACGGCGATATCAACATGGCCATGACCTACTGGGGGGTCTTCGGCAGCAACCATCTCGAGGTCGGTGAGCCGTACTTTGAGACCTTCAGCCGCCTGCTGCCCATCGTCAAGGCGCAGACCCGGGAGCTGTACGGCATCGACGGAGCCAAGTACCCCATCGCTACGCTGGACACCGGCGTCGAGCTCACCGGCGATTACTATCGCGTCATGCAGTGCACCGGTGGCTTCTATGCCCTGGTGTTCTGGTGGCGCTGGCTGCACGAGCAGGATGAGGCGGTGCTGCGGGAGCAAATCTTCCCGGTTCTGGAGGAGTGCAGCAAGTTCTACCTGGCAATTGCCGAGAATCGCGATGGAATACTGCACTTTGGCCCCTCGTGGGCACCGGAGCAGGGGCCCTTCCCCTGCACCAATGCCACCAACGACCTTGGGCTCATCAAGCCCCTGTGGCAGGCGTACGTGCAGGCCTGCGAGGTGCTGGGAGTAGATACGCCCTGGTTGGGGCAGGTCAAGGACGGCCTGGCGAAGTTCCCGCCATACCCGGTGAAGGACGGGCTATTCCTGGATTCGTACACCGCCGGTGAGCCGATCGGGCTCAACCACCCCGGACTGCTGGCGATGGTCGTGCCGGGGGACGAGGTGGACGCCGATCACGAGCTTGCACAGACCGCGGCGCGCACGATGGAGGCCATGTTCGACCTCACGATCCGCAAAGGGTTCGAGGGCCGCAGGGCCTTCTGCTGTGACCTCACCTGGCCCTGGCTGGTGGCGGTGGCGGCCAGGCTGGGCCTGGGAGATGTGGCCGACAGGTACCTTTTCGATATCGGTGTCAGCGAGCACCTCAAGCCCAACGGCATGTTCGCGCTCAACTGCTGCGCGAGCTTCCAGACGCTGGCCGACAAGCGCCGGGCGTTTCAGTTCTCCGAAGGGCCGCGGCATGGTGCGATCTTCTGGTGCCCCACCAGCCAGCGCGGCCGCGAGCTGTACTTCCAGTTCATCCAGGCGCCGGGCGGCGTATTGTACGCCATGACCGAGATGCTCCTGCAGAGCCATGGGGGCGCCATCCGGGTGTTCCCGGCGGTGCCGGGGCGGATGGGAGACTGTGCGTTCCGCGATCTGCTGGCCCGGGGCGGGTTCGAGGTCTCGGCGCGGATGAAGGACGGCCGGGTGCAATACGTCTCCGTCAGGAGCCTCAAAGGCAACGATTGCCGTCTGCGCCTGCCGGAGAGGCGCACCTGGTGGCTATCCACCGGTGAGCCGGAGTCGGTGGCGACTACCGGCCGCGAGGTCAGCTTCGCCACCGAGCCCGGCAAGACGTACGTGATTGCTCCGGGCCCGCGGCGCGGCGAGGTGGACACCTCGCTCAAGCCGGGGGTCAAACCGGGAGTCAAACGCTACTGGGACAAGTACGATCAGGAGATCTGGCTGGGCAGGCTCGGTGACAACACCTGGCGTGGCGAGCAGGGCCTGGAGGGCGAGGAGGAGTAGGGGAGAGGCGGCCGCCGGCCTCCCGGGCGGCCCTACTGTTCCGGCGGCGCCGGCCCCAGCGCCTTCAGCCCCTCCGGCAACTGACTGTACAGCTCCTGCAGCCGGTCTCGGCAGACGGGGTCCTTGCCGTACGTCCGCAGCCCGCGCAGCACGTCGGCCCTCTCCGCCTCCTCGAAGTCCAGGCGGTTGGCCGGGAACGGCGCCGGGGCCTCGGCCGGCCGCAGTATCTGCGCATGAGCCTCCAGGTGCAGGTACCGCTGCATCAGACGGCAGAGCTTGGGCAAGGTGAGCTGCTCGGGGCTCAGCGGGGCGGCGTGATGGTGCAGTAAGAAGGCCATTTTGTCCAGGCCGATGGCGTGCTTGGTGTGGCCGCACTGCGGTTCGGGCGCTCCTTCATCCACGACGACGAGGCTGATCTGCCTGTCCTTGCTGAAGGGCAAAGGCACGTTCACCGCCGCGGCGCCACCCTCCGCCGCGCCGTCCCAGCCCAGACGTGGAGCCCCCTCGGGCACGGGCACCGTGAACACCTCGACCCTCTGCGGATCCAGCACCTCCAGCAGCGTCCTGCGGCTGGAGGTCCGCGATAGCAGGGCCTCCATGCGCATCTCGAAGCCCTCCGGGAACAGCTCCGGGTCCACTTCCCGGGCGATCTCCGGGCCGAACTGCTCGGCCGGCACCAGGAGGTCCGCCGTGCTACAGGTGATGATCGCGGGGCAGGTCACCTCATCCATCCTGGCAATCGGTGAGCAGGCCATCCACACGTCGGAGTCGTAGTCCGTGCCACAGAGCGCCGAGGCGAACTCTCCCAGGGGGGTGACCGCATTGAGTACCGGCATGTTCATGTGGTCCCGGCCCTCCGGCTGCGCGGAGGCCAAAGCCCGGTTGTGCATCAGATACGCCACATTGTAGCCCACGTTCACCGGCGGCACGTCCGGTGCGCAGCAGGACAGCGGGAAGCTCTCCGCCGCCAAAAGCAGCGTCATGTAGCCCCCGGCACTGCCACCAAGCACGATGACTTTGGAATCATCGATGAAGGGCAGCGCCCGTACCCGGTGCAGGATGGCGACGTCCAGGCTCTCCCCGCGCACCAGGGGGTTATTTGGCTCCTCGTGAGGGGTGCAGACCACCACACCATTGGCGATGAGCCCCTCGCCGCTTCCCCTCTCGGCCTCGTACCCCGCCACATGCACCAGCGGCGCCGCAGTGACGCCGTCGGTCTCCAGTCGCTCGGGCAGGTACAGCTTCATCCGGCCCTCCACCGTCTCCCCGTGGATGTCCGGGTACTGCAGTTTGCAGATCACCTCCACCCCGCCCTTGACCTGTTCGGCGGAGATCACCTCCAGGCCGCAGCGGCCGTCGGTCTGCAGCAGTTCCGCCACCCACCGGGTCGGCTCGGGCAGCGTAGTGCCCCGGGGCTCGTCGGCCATGCAGATCACCACACTCGGAGTATTGAGACAAATCGCGGCCAGGCACGCGATGACGGCCACTATCCGTATCATAGGCGTCCTCGAGGAGAGTCGGCGAGTTTGCGGGTCTGAGGTCGCGAGTCAACGGCGACGACACGTCGGAGGCAACCGCGGGAAGGAACATTCCCCGGACCACCCGCCGCGGCCTTCCAACGCGGGCCGCCGCAGGCCGCCTGCATTCGCATCATGTCCCACAGTAGGTGGCGTCGTCCATCGCCTATATTGCGGAGGTCACCACCCATCGGCGTCGAACCGTTGTCCCAAGCTCGCTTCCTCGAGGTGACCTTCGCCATGAACGTTATTGTCATCGTCGCCGACACCTGTCGCGCCGATCACCTGGGCTGCTACGGTAATGAGTGGATGCACACCGAGAGCCTGGATGCCCTGGCCGCGCAGTCGATGGTCTTCACCCGGGCCTACACCGCCTCGTTCCCCACCATCCCCCACCGCTGCGACTGCTTCACCGGGCGCTACGGCTTCCCGTTCTACGGCTGGGGGCCGCTGCCCAAGGACTATCCGTCGCTGGCGGAGGTGCTCACGAAGGCGGGGTTCGTCACCCAGCTCATTCACGATACCCCCCACCTGAGCCGCGGCACGTATGACTACGACAGGGGCTTTGCGGGGAGCAGGTGGAACCGGGGCCAGGAAGGCGACTGCGAGTTCACCCGGGCCAATGATGTCCCGGCTCCCGAATGCTCGCCGGAGAAGAACCGGGGGCAGAGCCGGGCCGTTATCAACCACGCCTCGCAGCGCCTGGACCATCCGGGCGAGGCGGGGCATCACAGCATGCGCACCGCCGCGGATGTGTGCCACTGGCTGGAGCACAACTACCGGGCCGACAAGTTCTTCCTCTGGGTGGACCTGTTCGATCCCCATGAGCCGTGGGATCCGCCACAGTGGTATGTCGACCTCTACTTCCCCGGAGGCTTCGAGGGCGAGAAGGTGCGCAATCCGCGCTATGGGGCGACGGATTACCTCAGCGAGGAAGAGCTGCAATGGGCCCATGCCGCCTACTGCGGGGAGCTGACGCTGGTGGATCGCGCCATCGGTATCATGCTGCGCAGGGTCGCGGATATGGGCCTGTTGGACGACACCGCGATCGTCTTCACCTCAGACCATGGCTTCTTGCACGGCGAGCACGGGAAGATCGGCAAGCACACCTTGGACGGCGAGCCGTGGCAACTATACGATGAGATCGCCAGGGTACCGTTGCTGATCCGCCTGCCGGACGGGCCGCGGGATGTACACAAGGATCTGCTCGTGCAGCCGGTGGACCTGCGGCCGACGATTCTGGAGCTCTGCGGCGTGGAGGACGACACGCCGCTACACGGCAAGAGTCTGGGGAGGGTCTTGGACGGTCACGATGTGCGCCTACGGGAGATGGCGCTGAGCTCCGGCTGCGTGGTGGACCGCAGCAAGCTGAGT
>CAZXDD010000306.1:0-9301 GCA_964639415.1 uncultured Armatimonadia bacterium | reverse complement strand
GGCGACGGGAGGAGGGGGGAGAACGGCAACACTTCGACCGTTCCGGACGCGAAAACGGCGAAACATGGCTCCCGTGCGTTGGTGCATAATGTGAGCGGAAAGCCCGCCCCACGGACGGCAAAGGGGGCGTCAGTACCGCCCTTCCTCGTAGGCCGTCTGGTACATGGCGATGATGTTCTCCACCGGCGTTACCGCCTGGAGGTTGTGGCAGGGCGCCAGGATGTAGCCGCCGCCCTGGCCCAGCGTCGCGATACACTTGCGGGTCTCCTCGATGACATCCTCCACGCTGCCGAAGGGCAGTACCTCCTGGTTGTCCACTCCCCCATGGAAACACAACCGCTTGCCATACGTGGCATTGAGCCAGGCGAGGTCCACGTTTCCACAGCGATACTGAATCGGATTGAGGATGTCGATGCCGATGTCGATCAGCCTGGGAAGAAGGTCCCACATGGCGCCGTCATCGTGGTGGAAGATGCGCACACCGTGGTCCTTCATCAGCCCGGCCAGGCGGCGATAGTGGGGCGCGAAGAACTCGTCGAACATGGCTTCGGAGATCATGAGCCCCGTCTGGGTTCCGAAGTCGTCGGTGAGCTCCCCCACCTCAATCAGCCCGCCGCCCGCCTCGTAGAGCCGCTCGGAGAAGCGGTAGAAGAAGTCGCAGATGCGCCCGACGATGGCGTGAGACA
This sequence comes from uncultured Armatimonadia bacterium, assembly GCA_964639415.1. Lineage (GTDB taxonomy): Bacteria > Armatimonadota > Zipacnadia > Zipacnadales > JABUFB01 > CAYRFY01. Next base: position 8,615 of record CAZXDD010000306.1, on the reverse strand, counting down.
GTTCCGGATCGGTGGCAAGGTCCACCAGGGACTGCTCCAGGCCGCGAAGCAGGTTGAAGTAGTAGAAGGGCGCCACATACCCGGCCTTGATGGGCAAGTGCCGCTGGGCCTCGCACTGTTGCCGGATCGTGCTGAAGTCAAACCAGTCGGGGCTGGGCCAGCGGTAGTCTTCCAGGTCCGCGACCGTCCCGGCGAAGGCCAGGGGATAGTGGCACTGCTCCATGTACGTGCCCGTCTCGTAGCGCACGGGCCTATGCCGCATGCCCCAGAAGTCCTCGGTGGTACCGTCCTCGTAGGTTGGTACCGCCGGCCCCACGTAGGCCGGACCCACATAGGCGAACCCGTCCAGATGCAGCGCCTGGACGATGGCGCCGCTGTCCTGTGTGCCGAAGTGCGCCTGAAGCCTGGCCCAGACCTCCCCCGTGGCCCAGATGTCCAACGGGATGCGGTCGGGGACGCCACCATCCATGGCCGTCAGCATGCGCTCGCGAGGGGTCATCAGGGCGTCTCCGTGTCTGAACGGGATGGGGGCGCAGCGCCGCGGCGGGCCTGCGGCCGTCGCTGGATGACGCCCCCCGCGGGGGCGCCGATAGCCCTGCGGGCCAGACGACCGAATGCCCCGCGAACGACCACGGCGACGACAACGGCGAGCGGCAGTGCGGGTCCCGCTCAGCGGCGACCCGCGGTCTTAGGAACGGCCACGGCTAAGGCCACGGCGACGACAACGGCGAGCGGCAGTGCGGGTTCCGCTCAGCGGCGACCCACGGTCCCAGGAACGGCGACGGCCACGGCCGCGACCATCCGCAGGCGCCTAGTACACGCCCTCTTCCCTGAGCACTTCCACCATCCTACGCCGCTCGCTCAGGGGCAGATGGACTTTCTGATGTCCGGAGCGCTCCGCCTGGTACAGGGCCATGATGATCTCGATGGCGGCGCGGCCGTCGCGACCGTTACATCTGGGCTCGCTATCGGTCTCCATGGCCCGGATCAGGTCCCTGGCGGCGTTCTGGACGCCCGTACCGCCCCAGGCGGGCGCGGGTAACTCATCGGGCGTCAGCACATGCCACCAGCCCTCCTGAGTGCCGGCCGACACCGACCTTTGAGCGGTGAAGTCCTTGCCCATCCTCACCAGGCCCCGCTCGAAGTGTAGCTCCAACGCGAAGTGCTGGTATTCGGTGAGCTCGTCGACGACCGCCACTGCCTGCAGGCCGGAGTTGAACTGCAGGATGCACAGACTGCTGTCCTCCACCCGCAGATCGTGACGCCTGCGGCGCGAGGCGGTGCCCATCACCCATTCCACGTCTCCGGCGAAGAAGCGCATCAGATCGTACACATGCACCGCGTCATGCAGCATGGGGCCCTCGAAGTCGGCCTCCCACTCGGGCAGAGGCTTGCAGCCCTGGCAGTAGGCCACCAGATGCAGAAGGTCGCCCCAGCGGCCGGCCTGCGCCTCACGTCGGATGGCCTCGTACTGCCCGATCCAGCGGCGCGTGCAGTTGACCAGTAGCTTGGTGCCGCTTGCCTCGCAGGCGGCGATCATGTCCTCGCACTCGCCGAGACTCAGGCCCATCGGCTTCTCACAAAAGACGCCCCTGGCCCCCGCTTCCGCGGCCGCGATGACCTGCTCTCGGTGCACTCCCGGAGGCGTCGCCACAGCCACGATGTCCGGGCGTTGCTCCTCAAGCATGGCGCGGTAGTCGTGGTATAGGGCCTCCACTTTCCAGCGCCTGCCGAACTTCGCCAGTCTCTCGGCTCCCCGATTGCACCCGGCCACGAGCTCGCACTCGGGCAAGGAGGCAAAGGCCCCGGCGATGCTGACGGGGCCCTCGGGGCTGGGCATGAGGTCCTCAAACTCGCTGCCGATGCGGCCGCAGCCGATCAGACCTACTCGGTGTCTGCGCATGTCGACCTCCCGGCGTCTGGTGACAGCGAGTTCGTCATCCGCGGAGCGAACCCTCCCTGGCGACGCAGATGCGGACCGACGCAGGCGCTGTGGAGGTCCAGACAGGGGAACCGCCGAATCACCGGCCACTGCCCCCGTGCAGTCACCTTGCAGGAGGAGGAACCCACATGGCCGGTCTGAAAGCCGCCATCATCGGCGCCGGCCGTATGGCCGGAACCATCGACGACGAGGTCATCCACTATCCGGCGTGTATCCGGCCCTACTCCCACGCCGCGGGATATGCGCAGGTGCCTGAGGTGGAGGTCGTCGCCTTCGCGGATCCGGATCGCGCCAAGGTCGAGTCGCTGTGCGCCCGCTACGGCGTGCCGGGCGGCTACTCCGACTACCGCGAGATGGTGGAGAAGGAGAAGCCGGACATCGTCAGCATCACCACGCCGTGCTCGCTGCACGCCGAGATGACGGTCTACTGCGCCCAGCAGCCGTGGGTGAAGGGCATCTACTGCGAGAAGGGCATGGCCTGCCGCCTGGCGGATTGCGACGCCATGGTGCGGGCCGTCGAGAGCCATGGCATCAAGTTCAACATGGGAAGCCTGCGCCGCTGGAAGCCGGCGTGCAATAAGGCCAGGGAACTCATGGACCGAGGCGAGATCGGCACGGTCAACAGCGTCGTCAGCTACTCGATGGGCGCGCTGTTGCACACCGCCAGCCACTACATCGACCTGCTGTGCTACTTCGCCGGCGACCCGCAGGTGGAGTGGGTGCAGGGCACGGTGCTCAACGGCGACTTCGACCCCTCCGCCCCAAGGTCGGACACCGACCTATCGGGGATCGGCACGATCCGCTTTTCCAATGGGATCCTGGGTACAGGGCTTTCCAGCTCGCTGAGCGGGGAGTTCGAGGTCATCGGCAGCGAGGGCACGATCCGCACCACCAACAACGGCCTCCGCTGGTACCTGCGCAAGACCGAGCCCATAGACGGCTACGCCCACCATCGGGAGTTCAACATCCGCCAGTTCCCATACTATCCGGAGGAGAGCCCGACGGTGCGGCTCATCCGCGACATCGTGCAGGCCATCGAGACGGACGGAGAGACGGCGCAGGGGCCGCGGGTGGCACGGATGAGCGCGGAGATCGCCTTCGGGATCGTGCAGTCACACCGACAGGGAGGGGCACGGGTGGCGCTGCCACTGGAGGAGCGGGACTATTTCATGATGTCGCACTGAGGCGGTGGAGGGCTGCAGCCGCAACGGGTCGCAAAGCCCCCCACAAGCGGCAAGGGCGGCGGATCACGTCCTACGGATCGCGCAGGCACGATAGCCGGCCACTACACGAACGTGGCCCGGGTGATCTCGAACCGGAAGGTCTCCTCGTAGCCCTCCTCGCCGTACAGCCAGCCGCCGCTCACCCTGGTGGGGATCGTGTAGCCATCGAAGGTCCGCTCCTGCTCGACGCGGACACCGAAGGGGACGTACTCCCGGTCTGGGCAGCGCCCGCTGTCGTCGTAGCGGTCCACGACGGCCTCGCACACGGCGCCCCGGGCGTCGACCACCAGGTCCAGCCGGTTCGCACGGCCCCCCGCCGGCACAAGAAGCCTCAATGTGTCCCGGCCCGTCTGCTCCCATGTCACGCCCGGCATCAGCAGCAGAGCCGAAGGGCACCAGATGGTCTCACCCACCAGGCGCCCCAGCGCCGACCTGCTCGTCGCCTCGCCCCCGGACTTCGCCACCGTGAGCAGGCCCAGCAGACGGAACCAGACCTCGCCTTCTCCGTCTACATAATAGTCGGCACCGGAGACGGGCAGACCCCGCACGCGTGCGGTGGCTCGCCAGACGAAGCCCCGGCCGGGCACAATGATCTCCTCGGCCACCAGTCCCATCCACCTGCCCTTCTCTGCCCTGAGCGCTCCCGTCATCTCCAGGAGCGCCGCGTGGGCCAGGGGTGTGCCCTCGGCGATGGCATGCCGCAGGTACAAGTCGGCGAGGGACGGCAATCCTGTGAGCATATCCGGCGCAAACAGTGGGCGGCCCCGCGTCTGCCACGTCCCGTCGCCTGTCACGACCGTAACGCTGGTGAAGGGAACACCGGCCTGCCCGGCCGTATCGATAGCGTCCTGCGCCCCGACAGGGATGGGGGCATCGTGATCTCGGGCCGCGGGGTCGCCGGCGGCGGCGAGGAGAGTCTCCCATAGCCCGTGGGTCTTGCGATGATAGGCTCTCTTGGCCCGCCGGTTGCCGATCAAGACCGACAAGACAAGGGCCAACAGACACGCGATGACGACAGCCATCGTGGGCTCCATGCGGGTGGCGCTTCCTCTCTCGCGGCGCGGCGCAGCAACCGGCGGGCCGGGCGGCTGATGACGACGAGATTGTTCCACGGCAGCGACCGCCATCCTCTTGCAGGAGAGTCGCCTCTGCCCACCGAAGCAATTGTGGGGGAACTGGCGCGAGTGCCCGGCCCCCGTACCGGCCGGGGGAGCCGCCGGGAGCGTAGCGGTCGGCGAGTCTAGACGACGCCTCCGGAAGGACCCACTTGACGTAGGCACTCTGGAGCCGGTCTCCGGGTAAGGGCTTTCTCATGCGCATCCACAGCCGCCTCATCATCATCCTGGTCTGCGTCACGTGCATCTTCGTCAGTGGCCTGGTGGTCATCACGCAGCGAACCCGGGCCGCTACGGCGCTCGCCATGCAGGGGCGCGCCACCGAAATGCACCGGATGCTGGGAAGTGTGCTCGATCTGTACGGGGACAAGCTCGCGGTACTCTCCACAGACCACACCCACTGGGATGAGATGGTTGAGTTCCTGGACAAGCGGGACCCGGCCTGGGCGGCGCATAACCTGGACGCGTCGTTGGAGACCTTCGACGCTCAAGCGCTGTGGGTCTACGACAGTGAGTTTCGGCCCATCTACACCGCAACGGCAGAGGGCTGCGCGCACCTGGCGGGGGAGGCGCCGGCGGCGGCTGTGCTGCGCGCCGCGGCGGACGCCCGGCACCTGTCCCACTTCTTCGCGCCGGTCGCCGGGGGGCATGTGGAGTTCCGCTGCGCGGGGATCCACCCCACGACGGACGTCGAGAGGGCGACGCCACCCCGAGGGTACCTGCTTGTCGGGCGGCTGTGGGACCCGGCACGCGTGGCGGCGCTGAGTCGAGCGCTGGGGTCGAGCGTGTCTGTGGTGCCCGCCGGGGAGCGGTCCGCTTCGGGGGCGATACCCGGCGCGCTGGCGACGGTCCACGACCTGCGGGGCTACGACGGCCGGCCGGTTGGCGCACTGCGCATCATCGTGCCGTCGCCGGCCCTAGATCCGCTGATGTCTCAGCCGCGGGCCATCGCCTGGCTGGGCGGCCTGTTCGTCGCCACGGTCCTGTGTCTCCTGGCCTGGCTTCTGGTGGGCTGGGTCGGGCGGCCGCTGCGCCTGATCCACCAGGCCCTGGTGACGGAGGACCCTGAGGTGGTCGCCGAGGTCGTGGACGGCAGCACCGAGCTGGGACGTATCGCCGGGCTGATCGGCGAGTTCTTCCGCCAGCGGGAGCGCCTGGTGACGGCGCTTTCGGAGCAGGAGGAGACCGCCGCCGCACTGTCCACCAGCGAGCAGCGGTACCGCTCGTTGTTCGAGCACTCCAATGACGCCATCCTGATCCACGACCTGAGGGGGAATATCGTCGACGCCAACGGTCGGGCCGTGGACCTGCTGGGCTACGACGTTGGTGAGCTACGGCGTCTGGGACTGGTGGGTCTGCAGACCGCCGCGGAGCTCGAGGCCACGACGGCCGCTTTCGAGGAGACCCGTACCGGCGGCCACGCACGGCTGGAGACGCGGATGCGCCGCGTGGACGGCGTCATGGTGGACGTGGAGATGAGCGTCCGGATCACGGATCGGGCCACGGGTACAGTTCAGGGGGTCGTGCGCGACATCTCGGACTGGAAGCGTGCCGAGAGCATCCTGCTGCGGCAGCGAGACCTCTCGTGGTCCCTGCTGTCGGCGGCCACGCTGGACGAGGCCCTGGAGCTTTGCCTCTGCGGGGCGCTGGAAGCCAGCGGTATGGACGCGGGCGGGATCTACCTGCCCGGTCCGACGAACGGCTCCATGGAGCTAAGGCACCATCGGGGGATCTCCGCCGATTTCGCCGCGACCGTGGCGGAGGTCTCGCCGGAGATGGGACCGCCACAGGTATGGGCAGGGGAGCCCTTCTACGACGGAATGGCCGCGGGGGGACCGTCCATGCTGGACCCGCGGGTGCGCGCCGAGGGCCTCCGGGCCTCGGGCCTCATACCCGTTCGCCACGAGGGGCGCGCAGTGGCTCTCCTGAACGTGGCATCGCACCTGGTCGATGACATTCCGGAGCCCTCGAGGCGGGCGGCCGAGGCCATCGCGGCGCAGATGGCCGCCACGATCTCCCGCTTCCAGGCCCATACGGCCATTGCTCAGCGCGAGGCGCAACTGAGCGGGTTCTTCAGCAACGCGTCGGTGGGGCTTGCCGTGCTCGCCCCGGATGGGCGCATTGTGAGAGCCAATCCGCTGTTCGGCGAGATGGGGGGGCGCGAGCCGGGGGCGCGCCTGCGCGGCGAGGATGCCGTGGCCGTGCTTGGAGAGCGCGATCGCCGGCGACTGAACGCGGCGGTGGCCCGGGTGGCCGACGGCGCGGGGCCGGTACGCCTGGAGCTGTCGCGGACCATCGCCGACGGCGTGACACTCTGGTATGACGTGTCTCTGTCTCCCATCATGGGCGAGGGCGGCGACGTGGTGGCCCTGGCCATGATCGTCTCCGACATCACAGAGCGCAGACGAGTCGAGGACGCTCTGCGCACCAGTGAGGCCAAGTACCGCATCATCTTCGAGACCTCGCCGGAAGCCATTGCGCTCATCGACGCGGACGGCAGAGTGGTGGAGGTCAACAGCAAGGTGCGCGAATGGCTGGGCGACACTTGGTCGACGGTTGTCGGCTGCGCTGTGTGGGAGTTGCCGCTGGTCGGTGCGACGGAGCGCCGGCACCTCGCAGAGGCCCTCAGGCGGCGTCTGGCCGGGGAGAGCCTCCCCCCCTACCATCTGGAGTTCGCCCTGCCGGACGGCGACGTACGTCTCGGACGCGTCAGCGGCTCGGCCATCCGTGGCGAGGATGGGGCGGTTCAGGGCGCCATCGCCCTGATCGCCGACGTCACGGAGTTCGAGCGGCTACAGGCCAAACTGCGACAGGCCCAGAAGCTGGAGAGCCTGGGGGTGCTTGCCGGCGGTATCGCCCATGACTTCAACAACCTCCTGCAGGGGATCATGGGCAACACGGAGCTGGCCCTTATGCGCCTGCCCGAGGAGGCGCCGGGCCACAAGTGCCTGAAAGCGGTGGAGTCGCTGACCCAGCGCGCGGCACACCTGGCCGGGCAGATGCTGGCCTACTCCGGCCAGTCGGCGCTAATCGCCGAGCCTGTGGACGTCGCCACCTTCATCAGCGACTGCGCGGAGCGGCTGCGCCAGTCGCTGCCACCCAACGTGCGGCTTGTCACCACCGCGGACCCCGATGTGCCTGCGGTCATGGGTGACCGTCAGCAACTGGAGCAGGTGCTGCAGTCCCTCGTCACCAACGCGGCGGAAGCCATCGGGGACCGTCGGGGGCAGGTCACGATCGCCACCGGCGCCGCGCATCTGGACCGCAAGTACCTGGCCTCCACCTACATCGACGAGGACCTGCCCGATGGTGAGTACGTGTCCATCGAGGTGCAGGATGACGGTGCCGGCATGGATACGGCGACGGCATCACGGATCTTCGACCCGTTCTTCACCACCAAGTTCGCCGGGCGAGGGCTGGGGCTGGCGGCGGCGCTGGGCATTGTACGGGGACACAGGGGCGCCATCAACGTGTACAGCGAACCCGGCCACGGGACGGTGGTTAAGGCCTTGCTGCCCGCCGCGGAGACGCGCCGCGACGCCCCGACGGAGCCCCCCGCTGAGCGCCGCGGAACTGCCACCGCCCTGATCCTGCTGGTGGATGACGAGCCCGAGGTCAGGGAACTGGGCGAGGCGGTGCTGCAGAGCCATGGGTTCACCGTCCTCACCGCGGCCGATGGTGAGGAGGCGGTCGCGGTCGCCCGCCGAGATCGGCACAGGATCGGCCTGGTGCTGATGGACCTGACCATGCCGGGCATTGGCGGAGATGGCGCCCTGGAGGTCTTCCGCAGCGAGCTGCCGCAGATACCCGTCATCGTCTGCAGCGGCTTCGGCGAGGAGGCCGCCAGGAAGCGCCTGGGCGACAAGGCCGTAGCGGGCTTCCTGCGCAAGCCGTACTCGGTGCGGCAATTGCTGGAAGCCGTCGACCGCGCCCTGGGAGACGAGCCGGACGGAAGCCGGCCGGAGGACGCGTAGCTCGCCTTTGGCGCTCTCAGCCGTCTCGCAGGCGGCGTGCGAAGCGGCGCACCGCCGCGGAGAAGGCCTCCGGGCGCTGCAGGCTGCTCAGGTGTCCCGCTCCGGCCAGGATCTCCACCTCGCAGGCCGAGGTAGCCTCCGCGAACCGGCGCAGATCACGCCCAAACAAGACGTCCCGGGCTCCGTTGAGCAAGAGCACCGGACCCTGGAGACCTGCGAGCAGTGTGACAAAGTCCCTCCCCGCAATCTCCCCCACCGCGTCCGCGACACATCGGAAACCGAATCCCCGGCAGATCGTCGGCTCGGCGATGGGCCCGAACTGCAGCCTCAGCCATGCCGCATTGGCCGCCGATAGCAGGCC
>CAZXDD010000305.1:0-9301 GCA_964639415.1 uncultured Armatimonadia bacterium | reverse complement strand
GCCGCGACGTTGACAGCCAGTGACGTGGTTCCCACGCCGCCCTTGGCTCCCATGAAGCCGACGATGCGCCCCACCTGCTGAGGAACACAGTGGCTCAGCCGAACCCTCATAGCCAGCAGAGCTCTGACCCGGGCCGCCATCTCCTTGGTGTCCACCGGCTTGACCACGTACTCATCGGCACCGGCCTCCAGGCCGGCCACGCGGTCGTCCACCGCGGTCCGGTTGCTGAGCATGATGATCGGCAGATCGGCCGTCGCCTCCTGGCTCCGCAGCTTGCGACAGAAGTCGATGCCGCTCACGTCCGGCAGGACCACGTCCAGGATCACCAGGTCCGGGAGCGCGGTGTCGATGGCGGCCATGGCCTGCACCGCATTGCCCGCCTCGGCGATCCCATACCCTTCGGCTTCCAGGCCGTGGCGCAGCAGCCTGCGGATCGTGGGCTCGTCGTCAACCAAGAGTATCAGCGCAGCCATGGTGTGCGCATCTCCTCTCTGTGGTGGTGGAGAGCGGGCAGCGAGGCCGGAGGGCCCAGCTTCGCCCGAAATGCCATCGCGATGGCCCCCGGCACCCGGGAGCCTCCGGCTGCGGGTTGGGTGCAGAGGTACCCTTGGACGCTGGAGAGGCAAGCACCTTCAAGGCGAACGGCGCGAAGACGTCTCACCACGGAGAAGCGGGCAGACGTCTCACCACAGAGACACAGAGACACGGAGTTCCACGGAGAACGACCTAGAGTCGGGGGAACCTCTCAGCACGGAGACCCGGCCCAGCCGCTGGCCGTCATCCGCTTCCCCGGCGGTTCTCCAGCCGTTCTCCGTGTCTCTGCGTCTCTGTGGTCGCCGTTCGGCGTCCCCCGGGAGGTCTCCCCTCCCCCACGCGGAACTCTCCACAACTCATCCCCCTACCAGAGCCATTCGGGAGAGTTCCATGGCCGCCCTGCCTCTGGACGCATTTGCCCACGCGGTCTGCTCCAAGCACTTCTGCCTGCAACTGGCCGCCCTGCTTGCTCTGGCCCCACTGGTGGCCTGCGGTGCGGACCCGGCGGTGGTGCTTGGACTACCGCGAATCTGTCTCCCCTGAGACGGTCACGCTCCCACTCGAGGTGCCCGCGTTCTCGGTCGAGCACCAAGTGCGCCTGGCTCTGGAGGCCCGGATCGACTGGCCCCAGCTCTCGGGCTGGAACCCCTGGATGGTCGTCGCCGTCAACGGCAACGCACTGAACGTGGAAGACCTGCTCAACAAGACCGCTGACTTCACCCTACGAAACGGTGTTGACCTGAGCTGGGTGACCGGCACCCGCTGGCGAGTGCTGTACTCTCCGGACTTCGAGGCGGCCGTGGCCGACAAGCAGACAACGTACGGTGTTGCTCAGGACGACGAAGCGGATGGCGGACCCGGAGGCGGTGCGTCGACTCCTCGACTCCCTCGACGACACCACCTTCGACGGGCTCCGGTTCCGCACGACCATCCTCCTGATGCTGGACACGGGCGTCCGGGCGGGCGAGGTGTGTGCGATGGACGTGGGTGACATCGCGGCGGATGGGGCGTCGGTTCGGGTGTGGGGCAAGGGTGCGAGGGAGCGGACCGTCTACCTGTCGAGGGACATGACGGAGCACCTGCGGCGGTGGGTGACCTACCGGGGCCGTGCGATGGAGTGTGCGAGGATGGAGGACAAACCCGTCCTTTTCCCCTCGCTCACGGGAGCCCGGCAGATTTCGGTTCAGGTGGGGGACCTGTTCCGGTCCCGGTGCAAGCTGGCGAGCATCACCCCGGCGGTTAAGGTCCACGGCCTCCGGCACCTGTGGGCGACGAACCACGGCCGGGCGGGTACGAACGCCTTCCTGCTCCGGCAGTTGGGCGGGAAGGCGGACATGCAGGTCGTCATGACCTACGTGTCCGAGGTCGAGGGTTCATCGGTTCGGGAGGCGAACGGACCCGCCTCGCTCGTGCGGGACATCGTCGGGAGGCGGGTCCCGAGACGACAGGGGAGGGCATGAGGTGAGGCTCACACAGGAATGGGGTGTCGCCTGCCGTGACGGAATCGTCACGGTCGAGGACCTGCCCTTCCCCTTGGTCCACTATCCCGGTCACTACGGATGGTTCTTCGGGTTCCGTGAGACCGAGGGGTCTGACCTCCACCTCTGCTCCTGCAGCCGGGTCGCCCTTGAGGCATACCTGACCTTGGTCCTCGACGGCAGGGAGGTGTTTCCCGGCGGGGGGAACGTGAGCAGCCACCGCAGTTTCATCCTCGATTCCGTGTGGTTCCCCTTCGACTGGTGGACGAACTGCTCCGTCGGCGGGTCCTACAGGACCGCACCGTCATCGACCACATTCGCTTCGCCGACGGTCTCTGCCATCGGTGTAACGGGCGGGTTCCGCACCTGACCCACTGTGACCGGATGTACGGTGGGCAGTTCCGCCAGCAGTTCGGATGGTACGTCGGACTCCACTGCCTTGAACTCGGACTCTATGGCGGAGGCACACCTCGGAGGTTCATCCCGGAACTGTGCCCACAGGAGATTCTCGACCTGGTTGAAGTCGATGGGGTGACGATGGACGCCACAGTCGAGGAACTCACCCGCCGAAGTTCGGAGGCGAACCTGCGGCGAATGAGGGCCGAGGAGGCGGGGCTCCCATCCGAGGAGTTCTACTCTCAGATAGTCGCCGCGAATGAGGAACTGAGGGCATAGGCCAAGGAGTGTACGAAACAGGACCGCCGAATCGACCGCTTCATCGAGGACGAGGTTCGCCTGATGTTCGGACACAGGAAGGTCGGCGAGGGGTGGACCTCCGAGACCGTCCTGTACCATGTCATGCGTTCGGTGTTCCCGGAGGTCACCATCCTCCGTCACCACCGCCCCGAGTGGTTGGGAGGACTCGAGTTGGACCTGTTCATGGTCGAACCGAACATCGGTGTCGAGTATCAGGGCGTTCAACACTTCAAGCCCGTCAAGCACTGGGGAGGCGAGGATGGGCTCCGGCGACTGCGGGAACGTGACCGCAGGAAGAAGAAACTCTGCGAGGCGAGGGGCGTCATTCTCGTCTGTTTCTACCATGACGAACCGATAGCCGACCCCCTCGTTCGGGAGAGACTCGGCCCCCTCGTGTCGGGACCCCCACCGTCGCACGGGGATGGCCCCTGAGGCACGAACACGGACGCCCCGGACCGGATCCCGTCCGTCCTGGGGGCTCCTGCGTCACCGCCATCGCCCCAGCCCGTCGCCTCGACCGCCCAGCGGACATCGTCGACCGACAGGTGAGCATGGAAACGACTCGTCACAGTGATGTCGGCGTGACGGGCGAGGACCCGGATCGTTTCAAGTGACGCCCCGCTCCTGAGGATGGTGGTGCAAAACGTGTGCCTCAGGACGTGAGGCGTGACCCGCTTCCCGATGGCCGCCCCGGCGGCGAGTCGGTCGCCGAGGACGATGTGTTCCGGGTGCATGTCCGCAGCCTGCACGATGCGAGGAGCTTCGGGCTGGCCGATGACCGGCTCGGGCTCGCGCCGCAGGGCGGCATCACGCTCGAGTGGTCCATCTACCCGCTGCCGAAGGGCGACCACTGGGCCTTCGTCAATGCCGTTAGCCGCAATTGGGGCGTCAACTTCACCAAGCCGGGAGCGTTCATCTTCGCCCATAGGTGGTCTACCGGGCTCACGGGGGAGCAGTATGCGCAGTGGATGCACGACCGGGGCCTGAGGTACATCTGTGGCGGCATCGCCCAGTACTCTGGCGGCAGCTACGCCCATGGCACCGGCATCCTGTCTGCGCCCGAGTTCGTCGCGTGCGAGCGGGGCTGGACGCACAAGACGGCTGCCGCCGACCCCGATCTGGTGCCGATTGCGTACTTCCATGCCCAATGCTGCACCGAGCCCGACTGCCGCACTAAGTACGCCGATTCCCGGCTGCTGGACGACGGCGGCAACCAGATCGAGTACCCGCACAGCCAGGTGCTGCCGCTCTTCGTCCCGACGGAGGCCAACAGCTACGGCAAGGCGATCTGGGGGTTTGTGAACTGCCTCGTCGACGACATCGGTGCCAAGGGCATCTACTGGGACGAGATGAGCTACAGCGTTCAGCGCTATGCCCCCGGCCTGCCGTGGGACGGCTGCACGGTGGCCATCGACCGGTCCACCCATGAGGTCACGGGCAAGACCACCAGCATCCCCCTGATCATGCAGCCCCTGAGCCTGCGCATCGTGGACTGCATCCGGGGCAGGGGCCTGCTTCTCATGGCCAACACGCAGGCGTTCACCCGCACCATGATGCGCCAGCAGATCGTGCGCTTCGTGGAGGGCAACACGTCCTCGGCGGTGGCCGACACGAGCCTGGGCTTCCCCCTGGGGCTGGGCAACCGGCCGGCCGAGGAGACCCATACCAAGAGCACTCGCCACGTGCGCGAACTGCTCAAGCGCGGCGCCCTGTACTGCGGGCACTACTACTCGCGTGACGCGGCGCCCTGGAACTTCACCGCCGTCATGTACCCCATCAAACCGGAGCAGATCGGTCCGGGCTACGTCCTGGGTGCGGAACGCATCCACACCGCAGTCTCCGGCCGCTTCGGCTTCGGCGACGGTAGCTCTGCGGAGGTCTGCGTGGTCAACGCCGCCGGGGAGCGTGTATCGGGGATGCATGCCGAGGTGCACGAGGGACACAGGCACCTGTATGAGATCCGCATGCCCGGCGACCACTTCGCGGTCCTGGTGAAGCGTCCGGCCTGATGGCCGCTGTCAACGTTCCCCGCCGTTCTGAGGCCGTCGTCTGTGTCCTGGGTCTCTGTGGTGAGACGTTCGCCGTTTTCCAGCCGTTCTCTGCGCATCTGTGTCTCTGTGGTCGCCGTTCCCCTTCCCTCGCCGTGGGACGTTTTCCGCGGAACTCCGTGCGCTCCGTGTCTCCGTGGTGAGGTGTCTCTCCTCACTCTCGCCCCCTCCGGTCGCCGCGATCGGGAGGTGTGCGGCCGCCGGCTGCGAACACTCATTCACTCCCCACAGCGAGGCGCGCACATGAAGACCTTGCGGGTTGCATCGGTGCAGTTCGAGCACTCGGCCGGAGACAAGGCGGCGAACCTGGCCAAGATCGAGGGCTTCGTCCGGCTTGCCGCCGCGCAGGGCGTGAAGCTCATCGTCTTCCCGGAATGCTGCGTGACGGGGTACTGGTTCCTGCGGCACCTGTCGCGCGAGCAGCTTGTGGACCTCGCCGAGCCCGTCTTCGAGGGGCCATCATCACAGACGCTGACCGACCTTGCGGCCCGCCACGAGATGACGGTCGGTGCCGGGCTGATCGAGCTGGCGCCCGAGGGCGCCCTGTACAACACCTACGTCGTGGCGATGCCCAACGGCGAGATGGCAAGGCACCGCAAGCTGCACGCTTTCGTGAGCGAGTTCGTGTCCTCGGGGTCATCCTACACCGTCTTCGACACGCCCCACGGCTGGAGGGTCGGAGTGCTGACGTGCTATGACAACAACATCTGCGAGAACGTGCGGATCACCGCCATCGGTGGCGCCGAGATCCTGCTGGCTCCACACCAGACGGGGGGCTGTGACTCGCCCGACCCGCACACGATGGGTCTGGTCGACAGAGACAGATGGGACCGGAGAGCCAGCGACCCGGCGGCGATCGAGGAGGAGCTATGCGGCCCCAAGGGACGCGGCTGGCTGATGCGATGGCTGCCGGCGCGGGCCCACGACAACGGGCTGTTTCTGATCTTCAGCAATGGCGTCGGCGTGGACGACGGTGAAATCCGCACCGGCAACGCGATGGTGCTGGACACCTACGGCCGCGTGCTGGCCGAGACCTGCAGGGCCGGCGATGACATGGTTGTCGCCGACCTCGATGGCGCACTGCTGCAGCGCAGCACCGGGCTGCGTTGGCGCAAGACCCGCCGTCCGGAGCTGTACGGCCCCCTGACGGTGCCCACAGGCATCGAGACCGACACGCGAACGACGAGGTTCGACAAGGAAGGCGTATGAAGCCGGTTGACACGAGGGAGGCGCTATCCATGCGCGTTTGGGACTGCCACTGCCACCTGCGGGGCGACGAGACGGGAGCCTTTGTGCTGGAGCAAATGGACGCGGCCGGGGTCGAACGCATTAACCTGTTCTCGCGCTACCCCGGTCGCGGGAAGGCCGCCGATGAGGCGGTGAGTCAGGCCGAGGTGCGGGAGGTGGTCGAGCATGTGGCGGCGGTGCAGGGCGCCGACCCGGCCAGGATCTACGGCCTGATCTTCGCCAACCCCCGGGCCGAGGGCATGGTGGAGGAGATCGAGCGCGGCATCGTCGACCTTGGCCTGCGCGGGGTGAAGATGATCCCCGACCACTGGTCGCCGTGCGAGGAGGTTCCGGCTCCGATCTATGCCAAGATGCAGGAGCTGGGCAGGCCCATCCAATTCCACTCCGGCATCCTCTATGGCTTTGGGGACAGCTCGCGCTTCTGCCGCCCGGTGCTGTACGAGGCGCTCATCAACTATCCGGGGCTGAGGTTCTCTCTCGCCCACATCGGCTGGCCCTGGGTGGATGAGTGCATCGCGGTGTTCGGGCGTTTCCGAGCCGGAGCGCACTACAAGACAGAGGACTGCCAGATGTGGATCGACACCTGCCGCGGCACCCCCGACGCCTGGCGCGAGGAGGCGCTGCGCAAGGCGGTGCCCTTCTGCGGCATGCAGCGCGTGATGTTCGGGGTGGACTGCAACCCGGCGTCGCTCCCGGACAATGCCCCGGTGCACGTGCGCAAGGACCTGGACCTGCTTGGCAACGTTCTGGGCCTGTCGCAGGAGCAGATCGACGCGTTCTTCTTCGGGGCCTGTCAGGGGTTCTGGGGGCAGTAGGCGGGGGTCGCTCTGTGTCCGTTGGCGGGCATGGGACAGCGCACAGCCCTGAGCACCCAAGCAACACGGCTGTGGAGGGGGTATAACGGGAGAGCTACGGGTCGCTTGCTGGAACGTCTGCAATCTGTTCGAGGCGGGTACCGTCGATCGCGGACCGCAGTCGCCCGAGGAACTCGAGGCGCGAATCGACCGGGTCGCCGCCGTCAGCCGGTCGCTGTTTGGCGGAGCCGGGCCGGACGTCCTCGGGTTGGCGGAGGTCGGCACCGGGCGGATACTGCGCGAGATCCTGTCGCGGCTCCGGGATCCCTACAGCGGCCTTTGGGAGGGGCCGGGAACCGTCGACCAGACCGGCATCGCCATCCTGCTCCGCACAGCGTCCGTACCGGCGGCCGAAGTCGTCGCCACGCAGCGACCAACCACATTGGCTCGTCCGCGCTGCGTGGTGGCACGCCTCTGGCTGCGCGGGATCGGCGAGCCCATCATCCTGGCGATGAACCACTGGAAGAGTCGGATGCAGCAAGCAGAGACCAACGATCGGGAGGACCGCATGGAGACTGCGCGGTGGCTCGGCGACCTGCTGTCGGCGATGACGCGCGAGACGTGCGTGATCGTGATGGGCGACTTCAACGCAGAGCCTTTCGAGGCCCCGTTCTCGTCGGTCGGGCTTCGCGGCGTGCGCTTCCACAGCAGTGCCCTATGGTCCCAGGCCACGCCCGCGTACCTTTACATCTGCGCCTGGCGACAGCTACCCCAACCGGATACCTGGGAGGTGGCCGGCATGGCCGGGTACGTGGAGTCTCGCCCCAAGACGAGCCATGACGCATCGCCTCCGGTGGTGCTCGATCATGTGATGGTCTCGGGGAGGGCCTTGCGAGGCGGGCCGCTGAGGCTTCTCGAGTCCACGGTGGCTTAGCACTCGGACGAGATGACCACGAGTGTGAGCAAGACCGGTGTGCGGCGCCCGGCACGGTGGCGACGGACGCAAGCCGGAGACTGGATCGGTGCCAGCGACCACTTCCCGCTGACTGCGAGCTTCGCCACCGAATGAGGAGGAGTTGCCATGTCCGAAGACGACTTCGCGGCCCGACTGGCCGCCGCTGTTCCCACCGGAGATGCTGCAACAGCCGGCTACGCGGAAGTGCTGGGTCGGTTACGCAGCACGGCCGAGGTCATCACACGGGAGCTTGGCGCCGGCGACCTACTGCTCCGTATCGAGCCCGGCTTCCAGGCCAACATCGGCCAGCAACTGAGCATGGTCACCGTCATCCCGTCCCGCAACTACAGGGATGTGCTGTTCCGGGCATATGTGCCGGTGGAGGGCTACCCCGTCCAACTGGACCTGTTCGGAGAGGAACTGGTGCCCTGCGGTTCTCTCAAGGAACTGGACGAGCAGGTGCTGAAGTTCGTGCAGCGGCCGGAGGTACAGGCCCGCCTGGCGATGCTGGCCGACATAGCCAGGAGTGCGTAGAAGCGCGACCAAGAAGTCCGGCCGGCCCGGCACCCGTCATCCTGGAGCGTCGGCGTCGCAAGCCCGGACGGCGCAAGCTCAGGCTCGTGCCGCTTGGGCGAGGAATCTCGCTGAATGCCAGGAGGTTCCTCGAGCTGCTCTTGCCGGGAGCGGACGCTCTGGCAATGACATTGCCGGCGAAGACGGGCCTTCCGGCCGCACTGTCGGCGCACCTGCCCAATCGCACCGTGGCACCGTCGTTGCGGGAGGGCCCGATCGTTCTATCTCGCACCGACCTAAGGAGCCACCATGCGTCTCGCCATTTCCGTTGCCCTGTCTCTTCTTGCCGCCGCCGCGTGCTGCGCCCAGCCCCCCCTCATCACCGCCGACTTCGATGACGGGAAGCTGGATGAGCAGGTGTTCCCCAGGATCCCTTCCCGCAACACGCCGGTCGGCTTCGAGCCGCGGAGCGAGGGGAAGGCGCTCCACCTGCGGGCCGAGGGGCACAATGTCGGCATCGCGGCGCGGCGGCCCCTCCCCGGCATCTTCAAGCTTCAGTTCGACTTCTGCCAGCCGGCGTCCGAGGCCTCGGGATATCGCACGGTGGTGGCTCACTCCGCTGCGCATGGACAGAGCTTCTGGTTCGAGTACGACAAGACGGATCTCGCCGTCTGGACGGACTACGACGGTACCTGGGCACCCCGCTGGGAGGCCGCCGGCCTGCTCCCGGATACGTGGTACTCTGTCACGGTGGACAATGAGCTGGAACGTGTGCGCTTCCGGCTCGAGCTAAGCGATGGCAGGGCGGTCGCCGAGAGCCCCTGGCTGCCTCACGACGTGGTGGGCGTCGGGTCTCTCAGCTTTCGTGCCGACACCGCGGATACGGTACGCGGTGCGCTCTTCGACAATATCCGCATCCAGCTCCCGCCCGCCGGGGAGCGGGCGGGCCTCGTGCCGGGAGTGGAGAAAGCGCTGCATGAGAGCATGGCGGCGTGCCGGCCGGCACCGCGCACGGATGCCATGGCGCTGGGTACC
>CAZXDD010000304.1:0-9312 GCA_964639415.1 uncultured Armatimonadia bacterium | reverse complement strand
CCAACGACGAACGACGGCGGCGCACAGGTCGCCGCCCTACAGCGGCCAACGGCGCCGCTCCCTGCGGGCCGCTGGCCCGCTTTCCCTCTCCTTCGCCGTACGGCCGCTCTGGAGAGGGCCAACGGCAGACGGCAGACGGCTCGGCGCCGCCGCGCTGTGGGGCGCGGGGCTGTACCGCGCCGCGGGAGGCATCGAACACCAACGACGAACGACGGCGGCGCACAGGTCGCCGCCCTACAGCGGCCAACGGCGCGGGGCGCCAGTCACACGCCCGCGAGGCTGACCCTCAGGATGACATGAGTCGGGCCGGCCGAACTCCCCGTCGAACCGCTACCCCTGTAGTCCGGCCGCCTCTGCGGCGGCCTCGATGATCTGGTTGATGGTGAACGGCTTGGCGAGGCAATGAACCGCGCCCATCTCGCAGATGCTGTCCTTGCCAAGGCCGATCGTCCCACTGATGATCAGTACCGGAACCGCGCGCTGGAGAGTGCTGATCTCCTCCATTATCCGTCGCCCCCCCCCGTCGGGCATGAGCAGATCCGCGATCACCAGGCGGTAGCTGTGCGAGCGCAGCAACTGCAGCGCCTCCTGGGTGCTGCAGACGGTGGTGGCGTCCCAGCCTTCCTCGTTGAGGACATCGGCCACCAGTTGCCCGACGTCGGGCTCGTCATCCACGATCAGGACGCTCCGGCCGCCCTCATCTCCCGAGGTGGGCGGTACCTGAAAGTCCTCACTGCGGTCAGGGGTGACGGCATTGGATGGGGACAAGTGCGACCTCTCCATTCCTTGGTTCTCTCGGCCGGGCGCGGCATGGGTCCGGCGGTTGGCGGCGGGGCCCCCACCGGCCCTGAAGCCGTCCGGCGTGACTTCCCGGTCTCTGCCGCCGGAAGGCGCGGCATCGGTCCGCGCCCCACGGCGCTCGGGCCGGAAGGCGGATGGCAGCATTCTTCCCCGTTCCGACCGGTTTCTCCTTCACACAGGGTCCGCGGGGGCCTCCGGAAACGCGCGACAGGGCCTCAGATGCCGTCAGCGGACGCCGGACGACACGCCATGGCTCGACCCCGCCTCCGGGGCACCCAGAGCGTGGCGTTCGCCCTCCGGGCCTGGGGGCCGCAACGGGAAGAGCCCCCGGCGCTTGCGTCCGGGCTTCTTGGCCGCCGCGCCGCGGCGGGCAGTGGCCTTCCCGCCCACGGAGTGTCTGCACAGGCATCGTCGGGCGCCGGGCGGGGGCCGGGCGCTTCCGTCAGTACCGCCCCGATCCCCGGGCTCTCCTACACAGTGGTGTCGGCGTGCCATCCCGTGCCCCATCGTTGAGCGGAGCCCTGCGGGTGGTCTCCCCTTGAGGCGAGACGCTCGTTGCGCTCGGAGGTAAAGAAGAAAAGCCGAAGAGACGTAGAACTCTGGATTATCTCCATAGTTCATGGCTTGATGATATAGTAGACACCGTCGATGTTGGGGCAAGCCACGGATTGCGAGGTCACAGATCGGCGTCTGGCCTCTTCCCCGCCGTCACTGAGTGCGTGTTTTCCGTGCCTACAGACGGCCATGATAGTCTGTAAAACAGCTAAAGGAGATCTTTGACGAATAGAAGTGCTCTTATATCGAAGAGATGGTCTGTCAACATCGTAATTGGGGTAGTTATCCGACGAGTTTTCGCTTGAGTGGGTTCTCGGACCCGTGATCTGGACACTGGAGTCTGCTGCACGTCTGCGTGGGGGGGGATGCTCACATTGGGGACAGTGGCGCCGATGGGCCCGTCCGGCCCGAAGGGTTCTCCGGGCGGGGGGCCGGCGAGCGTTTCTCCAGGCGCCTGTGACCTGGCGGAATCTGCCGCTCAGGACGAGGATGGCCGTCTCCTGCGGCGATTGCGGTCCGGGCCCTGCGGGAGGCAAGCGTGGCGGCGGTCCCGGCTGTTCACCCTCCGTTAACACTGGTCGCTAGAATGCGTTGTTACATCACTTAACGGTTCGCCTGCTTGACTCTCGGGGGCCGAGCCGCTAATATGGACGACTGTAAGGGCGAGGCACACGGAGGCAACGCCCGAGGCAAAGTTAGGTCGCGGGACAAGAAGGAGGCAGGGCCTCTTCTGGCGAAGACACAGTCAGCAGGGGGTGGGCCAGTACAGGGGAGGGCAATCGGGGCGAGAGAGGAAGGACGGATCGCTGTTGAGGAGCCCAGGGTTCACCCTCATCGAACTGCTGGTTGTCATCGCCATCATCGCCATCCTGGCGGCCATCCTGTTTCCGGTGTTCCAGTCGGCGAAGGAGAAGGCACGTCAGACCCGGGACCTGAGCAATCTGCGCCAGATCATGCTGGCCAATGAAATGTACGCAGACGATCACGACGAGTACTATCCACCCGGCGATGTGACCGGCGACACCGAACCATACATGCTGCAGGTCATGCCCTACGTCCGGAATGACAAGATCTTCCACGACGGCTACAAAGAGGGCATGGTCTACTTCGGCTACAGCAGCTACTGGGGCGGCATCGCCCTCGACCATGATGGGGTGTTTCTCAATCTCTCCAGTTACCAGGGGTTCTTCAAGGGACGGGACAAGGCCTACGACCTGGAAGCGGTGAACGAGGCCAACACCGACAACATGTGGATTGATGTGGAGAACCAGCGAGTCGTCAGCTTCCGCAAGGTGCAGACGGCGCTACAGTAACCACGGTTTCAGGGGTATTCAGACCAAGGGTGCGGGAGGGCTGTGACCCCGCGGGGCGTGATGCGGGGTGGGCGGCGGAGAGTCTGAGGAGGTGGTCGCGCGGCGCCTTCACGGCGCGAAGAACAACCTGCCGGCACTCGCAGGGCGATGCCGGTGGATGTGAAACTGAGCCGCACAGCGTTTTGCGCCGCGTGGCGCCTGGTTTCGAGCCAGTCAGGGCTCGATCCTCTCGCCGGGCTCTGCCGGCTCCGCGGTTCACAGGTCTATCCACCTGTTCCGCGCTTCCAACTGCAGTACGCTGATTTCCAAAGCTCCGTCTGTCGTAAGCAGTATCGGCAGTTGTCGTCGGCACTTGAGGGATTTTCTCGCAGGACCATCAGATAACCGGCCGCACGAAAACAGGGAGTGATCTAGACGATGTTCAATAAGGCACTGTACCTGACGCTCACAGCCGTGATGATCATGGGGCTTGTCGGCATCGCCTCCGCCCAGCCCCCCGACAGTGGTTTCCCGGGCTTCGGCAACGCCATCGGCGACCCGGTGCAGGGCGATCTGCCCGACGGCGACCCGTTCGCGGGCTGGCCCACGGCCCGCCAGGGCACCTCTGAACTCGGCGATCCCCCCACCGGCAACTACGACATTCTGATCAATGGCTACATCGAGGCGTACGCCCGCGTCGATGTGTGGGACAACTGGATCAACTTCGACTGGATGGACCCCACCGCGGGTGAGTACCTGGTTCCCCTGCCCCGCTATGCTTTCACGAACTCCGGGAACGGCGATGGTGTTGGCATCTACGGCACGCCCGCAGAGGTCGCCAATGATGCCGGAGCCTTCCAGCCCGTGATCTACGACGTGGACGGTAGCACCCAGTCCTTCGACCTGGCGGGTCTGAAAGTCCAGACCAACGCCCGCCTCGACCTTCAGATCGCTCATGATGGCTGGATGACCCGCGTGGACGCCGCCGGCGCTCCGTTCCTGGGTGTGGACACCCGCCGCGCCGATGGCGGCCCCTACCAGCTCCGCAACCAGTACAAGATCAACTTCAAGGGTCGGTTCCTGCAGTTCGTGGACGAAGTCGACCCGGCCATCGATGATGCCGGCGTGCAGTATGTCTCTCCGACCACCGGCATCGCCACCGACTACAACACCTGGACCAACTGGAGCAACGCCGTTGTGATCGACACCGAGGATGGCTGGCTGGAGCCCGACAATCTCGGTAACGACCCGTGGACCGGCCTGGCCGCTCTGACCCCGGACTGCGATCCCGCCACCGTCAGTGACCGCATGCAGTTCATCGATGTCGTCGTCGAGCGCGGTCAGGCCCAGGGTGTGGGTGGCTCGTTGGACGACCCGGCCGCCGGCACCGCCGAAGCCGCCGAGTTCTGGATGACCCACCGTGTGAACCGCCGTGGCCTGCAGGACGTTCAGGGCAACTACCGCAGCGACGTGTTCGTCGGCCTCACCTATCGCGAGAGCGACGATCAGTGGAACCCCGAGATCATGCCGTAGTTGGTTCGCCAACCCAGCGACCGGCGGTGGGCCTCACGCCCGCCGCCGGTCTCTTCGCAGCAGTCTCGGGCCGTGGAGCGGCACCTCTGGACCGTTGCAGCCGATGAGACAGGGCGCCGCCGATGCCCACGGAAGGGCCACAGTGCCGCGCCGGCCAGACCGGACGTCCCCTGCCCAACACAGGTACTGCGGAGTTCGCGCCGTGAGTGGAGGTAGGCAGACTTGACATCGTTCGCAGACCACAAGAGCAATCATCAGCCCATCCACGCCCTCATCCTCGGTGGGCATCACGCGCTGCAGGCTCGCCGCCTGTGGCTTTCTTGTTTTCTCGCCGTCTCGGCCTGTGCACTCTGCGTCTCCGGCCCGGCGTTGGCGCAGGGCTCCGATGACCTCCTGCAACTGCTAAGTCCGAGCTCTTTCGGGCCGCCCACTTGGAGCTATCAGTTCCGTTGCCAGCGCCTTATCCCCGGAACGTACTGGGAGCTCAGAGGTGTCTGGGGCGCGAAGGTGACCGGCGTTACGGTGCCCTCGACCCCGGCGGGCTGGGACTACGTGGTTCAGCCCACCAGGATAGTGTTCACCTACAGCGGGGCCGCGCAGTCGCCCGCCGCTACCTGGTATTTCCCTTTCACGGTGACGGCGCCTGACGCCTTGAACGCACCGGTGCCGTGGCAGTCCTATCTCTCGAATAACCCGGCGAGCGGCGAGATACTTGGCCCGAGCATGGAATACCAGGAGGGCTCCATCGCCGTCACCGTCTACGACAACTGGATTGGTTTCGGAGACTTCGGTGGGCCGATCGAGGGGTCGGTTCCCAACACCTATGTCATGCCCGAGGAGACGCCGGCCTCCGCGTGGAGCGGCACCAGTCACGTCCCGGGCGCGAATGACTACGATATCGCGGGATTCAGGGTGACGACGGGGGCGAGGCTGAACCTGATCGTCGATTTCAGCGGGCATCTGCGCCGTGTCACCCCGGATGGTTCGGCTTTCGCCGGGATAGACACCCGCAAGCTGGTCCCCGGCCCGTATGAGTTGGCGACGGAATGGAAGATCAAGTTCCGCGGCGCCTTCCTCGATCCGCTCACGGAGATGCCCTTCGTCAGTCCCAGCAGCGGTCAGGTCACCGCGTTCGACACCTGGACGCAGTGGGGTCCGGGCAGCGACACGCTGACGGCCGACGCCGGGTGGCAATCTCCCTCCAACACCGACGCCTGGACAGGTACGGCCTCGACGGGCACCACCTCGTTCGTGGCGCTCGTGGAACGTCTGCAGGGGGTGGACGTGGACCCGCTGGGCGGTGCGGCCGAAGTGTGGATCACCGAGCGCGTACTCCGTCGGGGCATGCGGGACGTGGCGGGGAACTACCGACAGGACGTGCAAGTGACATTAACGGTTGCAGAATGATGCGAGGCGATCTGTGAGCATGAACAGCAGAGCAGCCGTGGTCGCCGTGGCATTGCTGCTGGCTATGGGATGTGGGTGCGCCCTGGCCCAGAACGCGGCACCGGTGACGGACGTGGCGCGTGGCTTCGCCTTCGGCATCCGGCCCCAGCTCATCGACCTGTCCGGCCCTCCGGGGGCGCGGCGTACGTTCGATCTGTACCTGCGCAACTACGATAACAACCGGCCGGCCAGGGCCTGGCTATGGGTCCAGGACGCGCTACAGCAGAGCAACGGGGCCGTGGCTTTCGCGGATGTGGGCGCCTACGAGTATTCCTGTGCGCGGTGGATGAAGCTGGATCGCGAACAGGTGCTTATTCCGCCGGGCCAGGAGCACCGAATCCGGGTCACGCTCACCGTGCCGGGTGCGGTGAGAGGGTCATTCCACGGGATCATCGCCGTTTCCGGCACTCCACCGCCCAAGGTGGATATCGCGCCGGCCAGCGATAACCAGGTCTTCTCGGTCACCCGGGTGGCTTTCGGGGTGATCGTGCACTACACCGTCGTCGGTACTCTGAGGCCGGACGCCCAGATCGAGACGGCCTTCATCTCCAACGAGCCGCCGCCGCGGTCGGGGCTGACGCCGGCGACGTCGCCGTACAAGAGGTGGTTCGTGGCGCGGGTTCGCAACCGCGGCAACTCGATGCTGTACGGGTACGGCTGGGCCACGCTGCGGCGCCAGGGCGGCGGTCTGGTGAGCCGCTGGCGTGTGGGGAGCAATGAAGAGGGGCGCAAGAAGGTCATCTACCCGGGGCGGAGTATTGATGTATATATGCCCCTGACGCAGCAGCTTCCGGCCGGCGAGTACATGGCCAAGGTGAGGTACGACTATACCAAGTACAAGGCGGCCGTGGGCGAGCTGCCGCTGACGGTAACGGAAGATGACGTGAAGGCAGGCCTCGCGGCCCAGCCGGGGTTGTTCAGGAGCCTCAGTGTCGGGTTGTCGATCTCGGTGGGCACTGAGTTCGAGGAGATCTCGGTGGCTCCCGGCGGGTTCCGGACAGGTGTCGTGGAGGTCACGAACAACGAGAATACCGCGCTTCAGATTACGGCGAGCGCCACCGATCTGGCGATGGACCCGGACGGTGTCCTGACCCCGACCGGCAGTCCTCAGAGTGGGGCGCCTCCGGTGGGCGAGTGGCTGGAGATTGGTCCGGCGCAGTTTGACCTGGCTCCGGGTAAGTCCCGCAAGCTGGTGTACAAGGTGGGGCCACCGAAGAGGGAGGACATCGCCACCGATCTTCTGGGGTTGATTCAGTTCGGCGCTCGGCGTCTGGACATGATCGCTCGAGAGGCCGAGGAGGAGGTCATCGGCGAGGCGGGCACTCTCGTCATCGCGACGATGGCCGGCAAGGGCAAGAAGGCGGCGGAGTTGGGCGTTTTGGAGGTGGACGTCAGGCCGGAACTGGACAAGATCGTGCGCTTCGGTATCCCGATCAAGTGCACGGGAGACGTGCACTTCTTCCCGGTGGTGCGGTTCTCTCTGCTCAGCAGCGTCGAGGGCGCCACCCCGATGGAGATGGTACTGGGTTTGAGGGATCGGTTCCTGGTACTTCCGGGGATGGAGCGAACGACCTGGGTGGAGGTGCCGCGCGAATCTCTGAGAGCGGGTCGCTATCTGGCCACCGTCAGCCTGGACTACGGCGGCACAGAGCCGGTCACCCGCGGATACACCGTGGACCTTCAAGACATGTCGGAGAGATTGTCGCCTGAAGGCGATGATGGGGGTGGCGAGGACAAAGACGCCGCAGCAACGGAAGCAGACACCGGTGCATAGGCCGCTTGGGATGGCACCGGCGGCGCGGAGGCCGGGTAGGGAGGCCGCGTCTGAGACGGTCGGTGACGGGAGCATAAGGAAACCATAGCACACCAATGTCATGTCATCCTGTCGGGGGGCACTCACCAAATGTCAGGCATCAGAAGGGTTGCACACAGGGTCGGTCTTTCCGTACCAGTGGCGGTCTGTGGCCTGTTGGCGCTGAGCACCTGTTTCGCCCAGCAGGCGGCGCCGGACGCCGGGGCGAGCAAGCCGGCGCCACGTACGCTTTCGGTTGATGTCACTCCCGTGGTACCGGGGGCCGGGCCGGTCGGCGCGACCGGAAACGGCAATCACACGGGCAACGGCAACGTGTCGGGCAACGGCAACGCCGCCGCCGGCACAAACGGCAACGGCAACGGCAATGGCGACGGGCAGGCTCTTGTCACCAACATCTTCGCCGACGAGGACATCCGCCAGGCTCTGCGCGACATCGGGGCACAGGCCGGCGCCATCATCGTCCCCGACCAGTCGGTCCAGGGCTCGGTCTCGGTGGAGTTGCGCGACGTGCCCCTGGAGCGCGCGCTGGAGATGATCCTGTTCGCCGGGGGCTACGTGCACAAGAAGATCGACAATGTCTACTACGTCGGCTCCGGCAACGTGCAGGCCACCGGCTTCGCCCATCTGTCCGATGTGAAGCGGGTCGAGCTCAAGAACGTGCAGGCAGTCGAGCTGGTGCGGGTCATCCAGCAGCCGTTCCGGGACTACGTGCAGGCCGACGAGGCCAACAATGTTGTGATCGTCACGGCTCCCCAGGCTCTGATGGAGAAGGTCCTGGCGCAGATCGATGCCATCGACCAGGCGTGCCCGCAGGTGATGATCGAGGTCATGGTCGTGGAGATCAACAAGGAGGCCGCGCGCGATCAGGGGATGCGCTGGCGGTGGGACAGCTTCGGGTTCGACGTGGGCGATCCCTTGTTCTCCACCGGCGGGGTCACCGGAAACCTCAGCGACCGGAGTTCGATGAGCTGGACCGAGGCGACCACCGAGGACCTGGCCAACATCAAGCTGCTTGTGGACCAGCGCGACGCCGAAGTGCGCGCCAATCCCCGCATCAGCACCCTCAACGGCCGCGAGGCCGAGCTCTTCGTGGGCCGCGAGCAGTACTTCTCCGTCCTCACCGGCAATGCCGTGTACCCCACCACCCAACTGCAGTTGGTGAAGGCCGGTATCACGCTGAAGATCAAGCCCTTCGTGGGTGAGAACGGGCTTCTGACGATCGATATCGACCCTGAGGTCTCCGACGTGGTGAACCTCTCCAGCAACGGGGCTCCGATCGTGGCCACCAGGCGCGTGCACACCATCGTGCGCTGCACGGAGGGCTCCACCGTGGTGCTCGGAGGTCTGACCCAGGTGATCAAGCAGATCATCGAGACGAAGGTCCCGATCCTGGGCGACATCCCGATTCTGGGCAACCTGTTCAAGCAGAGCAGCAAGAGCACCACAGAGACCGAGGTCGTTGTGTTCCTGCGCCCGCACATTCTCAGTGACTGGGCCCCGGCGGATTGGGAGCCCGCGGATGGCTGGCCGCAGGTGAATAGTCTCAGTGACCGCGAGGCCGCTCGGGCCGAGGCCGCCGCGGCCACAGCCGCCGCGGCGCGCGCCGCCGACGATGCGGTGCGCGCCGAGCGGGCCCGGGCCCGCCGGGAGGCCGCCGAGGCCGAAGCCGCGGCGCAGGCCGCGGCCGCCGGTGGCGATGAGCCCACAAGGGCGACGCGTGTCGCTCCTCCCGCTTCGGGAACCTCGGGCGCAGGTGGCGTCCCGCCGGCCGGCGACGGGCTGAAGAAGTCCTTCGGCTGGTAGGCCGGTGGTCATCTGGCCGCAATGAGAAGGGCGCGCCCAAGATCGGAAGAGCGTCGTGTAGGGAAAGAG
>CAZXDD010000303.1:0-9329 GCA_964639415.1 uncultured Armatimonadia bacterium | reverse complement strand
GCGGTGTTTGCGGGCGTAAGGGAGAGGGGGGCAGGGGGGTGAGGTGGCCGTTGCCTTCCGCGCCTCGGCAGGTCCATAGCGGCGGGCGGTCGAAATGCTGCGCGACGTCGCATTTGCCTCGGAGGCATCCCATGCCCTGCATCCTGGCCGTGCTTGCCGTGAGTCTGTGTGCCCCGGGCCGGGCCGAGCCGGTTGTGTTTGACAATGTGCCTGAGGTGTACTCGCTGGCCGAAGACGGTACGGTCACGGCCTCGGACGGCGGCGAGTCCACGGGCGACCACTACCTGCTCAGCGCCGCCTCGTACCGGGATTTCGTGCTGAGCTTTTCCATGACCGATCTGCCTGCCGGCGGCGACCGCCGGCGGGCGATCCTGGTCTGGGCCATCGACCCCGCGGACCCCGCGAACCGCAACTCCATCTTCCTGGACCAGGCACAACCGGGTCAGGAGCGGCGCATACGTCTCGTGGTCCTTGCCGGGCGGGTACAGCTCTTCGTGGACGGACAGCTCACCCGCACCTCCGCAACGCCGTATGGTGAGCCACCGACACGGGGGCGTGTGGGCTTCCTGCACTACTACAACTACCACTACCGGTACCGCGATATCGACATTGCGCCTCTGGACCCCGAGCGCCTCCCCGCTCCCCGCGGTCTCGATGGCGAGGTGCTGCCTTCGGGCGCGATCCGGCTGAGTTGGCGAGTGCCCGTCGGATATGAGGGCCTGCTTGGCTACCGGGTCTACGCGGCGCGCCACAGAAGGCCGCGCATCGCGCGGAGTGATCTCATCGGCAGCAGTGATAGCGGTGAGTTTCTGTACCGTGATGTCCGGTCCGAAACGACGTACAACTTCGTGGTCGCCGCCGGGGTCGGCGACGCCTCCGGCGGGGCTTCGGAACCCCTGTCTCTGGTGACCGACGACCTGCCCGCACCGGCGCCACCGGTGGCGGCGGAGGCCAGACTCCGCATCGACGGCTCCGCGCGGGTGAGCTGGCGTCTGGCCCCCGATGCCAGGGCGGGCACGGTGGACCTGCTCCGCGGCCCGCGAGAGCCGGACAGGGTCGAGCCGGGCGCGGCCGAGGCGGCGCTGACGGGTCTGTCGGCGGAGAGCGGCAGTGCTGTGCTGCCGCCGGCGGCCGCCCGGCACTGCGCCATCCGGATCAACGATCCCGACCGGCGGCGGCCGGCGCTGCTCGCGGTCCGGGCTGAGGCCTCGGTCCCTACAACCGGGGACGGGCCCGCTGTGCCCCATTGCCATCCGTACCTGCTGTACTCGGCCGAGCAGATCGCCCGGGCCCGCCGCAGGGCCGCCGAGGACGCCGCGGCCGCGGGTGCCCTCGAGACCCTCCGGCAGCAGGCCGAAGCGAGCATCAAGACACCGCTCCCGATCCCGCAGGAAGCCAGCGACGAGCACAGCAGGCACGTGCCGGCGCTGCAGAGAGTGGCGCTGGCCTACGCGCTCACCGGAGAGCCGCGGTTCGCCGCCTGGGTCCGCGATGCCATCGTTCGCTATGCCGACTTGTACCCCACGCTCCCCATCGCCGGCAATGGCCGGACGCGCATCGTGGGCACCGCCTCGGGCCTGTATGAGGCGGTCTGGTATCAGCCGGTGCTGTTGGCCTACGATCTCACCGCCGCCGCCGAGGTCTACTCCGAGGCCGACCACCGGCACGTTCGGGAGGATCTGTTACGCCTGGCCGCCCAGCGCTTCTGGGTCCAGGACTACAATGACCCCTCCGATGGCAGGCCCGGTGACCTGCACTACAAGTGCTACAACTTCCAGGCCTGGTTCATCTCCTGTGTCGGCATGACCGGACTGGTGCTACAAGACCCCGACATGGTGGAGTACGCCATCGACGGGCCCTACGGCCTGAAGCATCTGCTGGGCCACGACGTCCGCGATGACGGGCTGTTCTGGGAGCGGTCCCTGGGGTACCACGGCTTCGTTCTCTCCGCCCTCCACCCATTCCTGGAGGCGGCCTCCCACTGCAACCTCGATCTTTACGCCCTCCGGGTCGCCGACGGGAACGACGAGGACCTGGAGCCTTCGCTGAACTATGCCGTCGGCGATGGCGACAACGGGCCACGCTCGATCCGCACCATGCTGGATGCCCCTTTCTACGCGATCTACGGAGACATGACCTATGCCAATGTGGGGGACAGCAATGCCGGCCCGCTGAGGTCCGCCGCGTATCACCGGGCCGGCTGGGAGCGCTATCGGGACCCCAAGTACGCATGGCTGCTGCTGGGCGGCAGAGAGCCGGCGCGCGAGAGCCCCGCGGCGCTCTGGGCCGGCGAAGGCGATGCCTCCGCCTCCGTCTTTGCCGGCTATGACGGGGAATATCTGTACCTGGCTGCGGACATACGCGATAACGTGGTGCGCAATAGCCATCCGGAGCCCGAGCAGGTCTGGGCCGGAGACCTGCTGTGGGTAGGGCTCAACTGGCAGGCCGAGGGGTCCGCCTATGACGTGATCTACGGCCTGTCGCCGGGCGATGGAGCCGATGTCCCTCCGGCGGCGGTCTGCTTCAACCGTTTCGGGGCCATCGCCCACAGTCCCTGCGGCGGACCGTACCGGGTGTTGCGAGTGGACGGCGGGTACCGCCTGGAACTGGCGCTCCCTTTGTCCGAGTTGCGGCCCACCGCACAAGAGCAGGGAGAAGGCCTGAAGCCCGCGGCGGGAACGGGCATCACGGCGGACTTCGTCCTCTATGACTCCGACAGCAGGACCGGCGCCACCGGCAAGGACAAGATGCTCGCCTGGGCCTCCACCTCGGATCGCTACGACACCGGCCAGGGCGGGCGCCTGGTCTTCGACGGCCCCGCCACCGGAGGCGAGCGCGAGCTGATCGCCCCCAGAGTCGAGGGATGGCGCGTTGACGCCGATATCGACAAGTGGCATGCTCTGGGTGTGCGGCCGGCGCGCATCGGGGCTGGCTCGGCGGTGACCACCGACGCCGCCGCCGGACCGGGCATCGAGGCCCTGATGTACTCGGCTCCCACTCCGGGCGAGGCGGCCTTCACCCTGAGGGGCACGGGTTTTGCGCAAAGTGGGGTGCTGCACGAGGGCAGCTCGCTGTACCCCGGCTCGGGTTTCATCGTCCTGCGCGACCGCCTGGCACAAGACGGCCTGCCGCCCCGGGAGGCCACCTGCCTGACCATGACCTACGGTCCCTACGGCGGAGGTCACGGCCACCCGGACAAGCTCTCGATTGTGCTGTACGCCGAGGGCAAACAGTGGGTGCCGGACTTCGGCTCCTGCGCCTACGAATCCAGCGAGAAGGCGCAATGGACCTCCCACACCATCAGCCACAATACCGTTGTGATCGACGGTGTGAGCCAGTACCCGGCCGGTGGGAGCGACTTCGGCTGGCCGGCGGACAGCTTCACCAGGCGGGCGGTGGGCAGGCTGAACTGGTTCCACGCCGACTCACTGGTCAAGGCCGGGCAGGCCGAGTGTGACGGCGTCTACAGCGGAGTGCTCCTGCGCAGACTGTCGGCGGTGGTGGCCGACGCGGCCGTGGACTTCTTCTCCGTGGACAGCGATGCGGAGCACCAGTACGACTATCCGCTCCATGTGGCGGGTGAGCTTGCGGCCTCCGACCTGGAGCTGCGGGCGGTCGAGGGGGCCCTGGGCGACAGGTGTGGCTATCAGCACATCGGGAACGTCCGGGCAGGCCGGGCGGAGGGGCCCGTGGGCACCAGTTGGGTCGATGACAGCGGGCGCCGGCTATGGCTGGGGCTCAAGGCCGGTCCCGGGGACGAGCTGCTCGTCGGGGACGGGTACACCAACTCCCCGCAACGGCTGATGCCCACCGTGATCTTGCGCCGGCGCGCGTCCAGCACCGTGTTCGCCTCGTGCCTCGTGCCGGGCGAGGGCCGGACCGAGGCCACCTGGCTCGACGCCGGGGGAGCAATGACGGCCCTGCGTCTCCACACTCCCGGTGGCCCGCGCCTGGTGCTCTTCTCGCAGTCCGGCACGGGCGGGCGCTGCGAAGGTCTCTCGTTCCGCGGGGCGCTGGCCGTCGCGGATGAGGTCGCCGGGGTGGTCTCGGTGGTGGGCGGGGAGCAAGTTCAGTTCGGCGCCGTCCGGGTGCGGGCCCAGAGACCCTGCAGCCTGCAGGCGGCGCCCCTGGAGCGTGGGATCCAGGTGCAGGTGGGGCTCGAGGACCCCGGGCGCCTGCGCATCGGGGGCCGCTGGAACGTGGAGCGGCGGAACGCGCAGGGCGACTGGGAGGCCGTGCAGAGCCGGGCGCTGCGGGCCGACACGGCCTTCGCCGCCGAGCCCCGCGGCCTCTACCGCCTGCGGAGACCCTAGCAGCGCGGCCGGGAACCCCGCCTTCGCGGTGTATGTCATTCGGCGAGCGTCCGCTCCCGGCAAGAGCAGCTCGAGGAGTCTCCTGGCATTCAATGAGATTCCTCGCTATCTCGCTGCGCGAGATTGACGCTCAGAATGGCAGCAGCCGGGCCAGCAGGACTTCTCGGCCGCGCCTGTAGGCCCGGGTCCGCCGGTTCCCGGCCATCGTCAGGCCGCAGGCCCGTCCCGCAGCCTCAACCGATAGACGCCTGATGGAAACGATACCCGCGCCGGCCCGGAATCCGGGTGTACGGCGCTCCGGACCGCGACAGGACAGGCTATCAACCGACGTAACCGCGACAGGAGGGATAGACGTGAGACGCTTCGACAAACAGGCGTTTGGGCTGGTGGTCGTGCTTGTCGCATCCTGTGCCGTCGCCTTGGCCCAGGAGCCCCAGCAGGCGCAGCTTCTGAGGTACAAGTGGACGCAGGGCAGCACTTACGTCTGGACGATCACCAGCCGGCAGCAGGGCACGGTGACCCAGGGCGGCACTCCGATGCAGCCGGTGGTTGACACGGTGTCCCAGGTCTTTGGGCAGGTCTCGAGTGTGACGCCGGAGGGCTACGGGCAGGTGGCCCTGCGCTTCGGGAAGATCACCGCGACCATGTCCATGGGGGGTATGCAGGGGACGGAGACGGTGTTTGACCCGGACGCCGGCACGATGAGCCAGAGCATGGCGGGCCAGGCCCCTCAGCAGCAGCAGCTCCCGCAGCAATCGCTGGGGGCCCTGCGGGCCGGCTTCACCGTCACGATGAACGAGCGCGGCATCACCATGGGGATCACGGGTATCGAGGAGTACATGATGGCGCTGAACCAGACGGGGGCGGCGATG
This sequence comes from uncultured Armatimonadia bacterium, assembly GCA_964639415.1. GTDB lineage: Bacteria > Armatimonadota > Zipacnadia > Zipacnadales > JABUFB01 > CAYRFY01. The sequence goes on along the minus strand of CAZXDD010000303.1, from coordinate 4,144 downwards.
GTGGCCAATATCGCCCTGCTCGACGCCCTGTTCATCCCGTTCCCTGAGAACGCCGTGAACCCCGGAGAGACCTGGGACCCGCCCATGCCTGCGGCGCAACCGGCTCCCGCACCCGCACCCGCACCCGCACCGGCTCCGGCGGGCCCCTTCGGCGCTGGGCCGGCACCTGCCGGCAATGTGTTCGGTGCCCCGGCTCCCGCCTTCGGCGCTCCGGCACCGGCGCCCGCCGGCGGTCCCTTTGGCGGCCCGGCGGCGGCCCCGGCGGCCCCGGCGGCCCCGTTCGGAGCTCCGGCTGAGACGCCCGCCGCTCCCGCCGCTCCCATGGTCCTTCCGGTCAAGTTCCGCTATGACGGCGTCGAGACCGTCGGGGGGCTGCCGTACCACCGAGTGTCCATCGCGATGGAGACCGCCATCCCGGATGGCGTCGTACCCATGGGGCCCGGGGCCCAGCTCGAGAACAAGGGCGTCAAACTCACCACCAGCGCCTACCAGTACCGGTCCATGGACAGCGGCATCATCGCCTACGGCCAGGCCACCAACAAACAACTGGGTACCATGCGCAATACCAGCACCATGCAGGGCCCCGACGGGCAGCAGATGCAGATGGACATGTCGATGACGGACATGACGACTGAGGTGGAGACCAGGCGCGAGAGTTGAGGGCCGGGCGCATGTCTCGTCCCTGCCGTGGCGGCGGCCTGTAGGGCGCGGGCCTGTACCGCGCCGAGGAGCCGGAAGACCGCTATCGCGCGCCACATTCGTTCGCGCCGTTGCCCTGTAGGGCGCGGGCCAGTACCGCGCCGAGGGGGGTAGCCAACGACAATGGCGGCGGTGCACCGGTCGCGGCGCCGCCTCGCGCTACGCGCCGACCTGGCCCGCCGGTCTCTCAGCCGGCGGGCTCGGAGGCGGCCGGTGGGGGAGAGGCCGTGTCCAGGGCCGCGATGCCGTCCCGGGCCCGGCTGCGCAGTTTCATGATCTCCGCGCGCCTGGCCAGGTTCTCCTCGGTGGCGGTCTCCGGGGTGAGCACGGCGAGGCCGAGGGCCTCGAGTTTGGCCTGGACGGAGGCCTGCACCCGCGTGTAGACCTCCCGGGCCTCGTCCAGGTGCCCGTTCTGGGCGAGGAAGTCTGCCAGTGACAACTCGGCATCCGGCCTGGTTTCGGGCGGGGCCGAGGCGGCGGCCAACCGGGCGCACTCGATGGCCCGGTCCTCCTCGCCCCGTTCCAGATAGTAGGCCTGCATCTCGGCGGCCGCTTCGGTGGCCGCCGGGCTCCCGCCGTAGACACCGGTCACTCGCCGATAGGCCGCCATCATCGTCTCCTCATCGTCCAGTCGGCGGGCGAGGATCACGCTGCGCGCCGCGACATAGGGGGCGTAGCGGCTGGTGGGGTAGCGGGCCAGGAAGTCATTGGAGAGCGCCAAAGTCAGCCTGTTCTCCTGCTGCGCCTCCGGGGTGTCTTCCCCTGTCACGGGTCGCAGGCGCACCACCTCGAAGAGCGCGTCGTCGGCCCAGTGCCCTTCCGGCCAGCGGTCGGCCACGCGGCGGAGCCGCTCGATGGTCTCCTCCTTGTGCGTGGTGATGGCGGCGAAGTCGTCGCCACCGGCAGGGGCGCCCGCGGAGTAGGCGGCGAAGTCGGGACCGAAGAGGTACGCCACCGGAATTGGGCCATAGGCCGAGAACACGTCCACGTACGCCTGGCGGGTGCGGAGCGGGTCCTGCTCGGCCTGCTCGCGGGCGACCTGAAACTGCCACAGAGCGCCACTGATGAGGTACAGGACCGCGCAGGCCGCAGTGCCTCCGGCCAGCCGCAGTCCTGCCCGCCAGCGCTTGGGCGCCGCCGGTCGGCCCAGTGCCCGGCCGGCCGCCCAGGCCGCGGCCAGACCCAGCACCAGCAGGACGCCCTTGCTCGCCAGCCACGAGCCGCTCGCCACCGCGTAGCCGTCCTCGGCCCTATCCAGAGCCACCGAATACTGGTGCAGACCGAACAGCGGATTGAGCCGACCGCCCCAGGCCGCATCCACGATCCAGTAGGCGAAGGCCGCCCCGATCCCCGCCGCCGGCGTGCGCCATGCGGCGGCGAACGCCATGCTCAGCATGGACAGGAACACCACCGGGGGGATGGACGCCAGGGCCATCGTCCCCAGTGCGAACTCCTGCTTAAGACCCACCTTGTATACAAACAGCATTACCGCGGCCAGCAGAATCGTCAGCGTGTACAGCGCGATGAGCCGCAGAAACACCGTGCGCAGCGCCGACACCGGCCGCACGAAGGTGAGCTCATCCACGCGGTGGCGGTGCTCGGGGGTAACCACGTGGGCACACAGGAAGGCCGCCATCAAGGGTACCACCAGCTCGCAGGCCGAGGCCACCGTACCCGGCTTCACCACGGCGGCCACCGCCATGTGCCACAGCACCACGAGTTGGCTGGCAACAAGCGGTACCACCAGCAGCCAGTAGCTGTTGGTCAGCAGAATCTTGGAGTCGTATTGGAACTGCGTGCGTAGCTTGTCGATCATGTTCTCGCCACTCAGCTCCCCGGGCGCCCCTGGGCGCCGGTCGCGACGCCGCCCAGCAGGCGATCAAGCTCCGTCCGAATGGCGGGGAGCAGACTCTGAGGCACCGTCTCCAGCTTCCTCACCAGATTGCGACCCCCATCGGCCACGAACACCGCGGGCAGATAACTGACCTCGTAGGCCTCGGTCAGGGGAGAGGCGGTCTGCAGGTCCTCCGCCCAGTGTGTCCCGCTGTCGGTCACCATCGGGAACTCGTACCCCCGTTCCCTGGCCACACGCCGGCCCACCCACATGTCGTCGGAGATGCAGATGCCGATCACCCCTACCTTCCGGTCGGCGTACTCCCGATGCACCAGGGCCAGGGCGCGGAGAGTCTCCAGGGATTCCGGCTCCGCCGGGGACCAGAAGCCCACCACCAGTGGGGCACCGGCGTAGTCGGCCAGTTGCACCCGCTTGCCGAACTGGTCCGGGAGCCAGAACCCGGGCAGCCGCTCGCTCCGGATGGTCTGCGAAGCCACCTTGATCGCCACCGGGTGAAGGTGGAGTGGCGGGTCGTGCCGGACGAGCACGAAACGCACGGCGAGGCCCAGACCGGCAACGATGAACACCGCCGCCAGCACGGGCACATTGGGGCGTCTGTAGTTGGCCAGCTTCTGGCGATAGCGCGCCACCGCCATGGCGGCGAACAGGACGCCCGCGGAGATCAGCACATAGGCCAGAGCATTCTGGGTTAGCGAGAAGTCGAAGACCCGCGACAGGTAATCGCGACCCAGGAGGACCAGTAGCCAGTACAGCGCGATGATCGCCGCGGCCAGCACGTTCTGGAGCAGATCGGCCACGCAGTAACCGATCACCGACAAGAACAGCAGCGGCAGAGCGCCCACGACGATCGCGTGGCCCAGCGCCAGGAGGCTCGCGCGAGGTCCTGTGCCGTCGGCAGGGGCGTCTCCCAGAACCAGCAGGAAGGTGAAGGCGGCGACGGCCGCGGCCACCTGCAGAGCCAGGAGGAACAGAAAGCCCCCCAGCCAGCGGGCCAGCATGAGCTCGTGGGCCTGTTGCGGCCGAGACTGGATCACGTCGGAGGCTCCGGAGGTGTAGTCTCGGCGTGCCCCGGCCGCCAGAAGCGGGAGGGCCAGAAAGCCCAGGCCGATGGCCCCGAAGCGCCCCAGCCGGTACGCCACCAAAGATGCAGTGGCCCCGTCCGCGGCCCCGATCACCATGCCCACGGTGAAGCATAGCACCAGGGCCGCCAGGCCGGAACCGCCCCGCAGATAGGTGAGCATCTCATAGCCGGCCAGGGGCAGGATTCTATGCTTCAGCCGCAGCAGCACGGGCGCGCTCCACCTCCCCGATGTAGCCGTCCTCCAAATTGGGCTCGACCTGCCGCGCCCCGGTGTGGGCCACCTCGTCGGCCAGTACACGCACCTGCAATCCGCCCTGGGTGCGGTACACCCCGGTGAAGGTGTACTGCTCCTTGATGGCGGGGAGCTCCGCCGGCTCCACGTCCAGCAGCCACACCTTGCCCTGCACCCGGCTCACCAGCTCGTCAACGGTGCCGGTGAACAGGTTCACCCCGAACCGCAGGACGCAGACCCGAGATCGGAAGAGCACACGTCTGAACTCCAGTCACGA
>CAZXDD010000302.1:0-9335 GCA_964639415.1 uncultured Armatimonadia bacterium | reverse complement strand
TTCAGACGTGTGCTCTTCCGATCTCCGAAATCCGGATTTCTGGAGCTGCTTGACGCCCAGAGAGGCGCCGTACACCAGGAGCACCAGGAGCGCCAGCTTGGCGCCGATATCCAGGACGGAGACCGCCAGCGGCCCCTCCGCCTTCCCGCTCCCGGCCGTCGCATGGGCGGAGACCTCGCCCGTCGTCGCCGGTTCGAGCTCCGTGAGGGCGATCTCGTCCGCCAACTGGTCCGCGTCCATGCCCTGCGCCGTAGCCGGGACAGCCGCGCCGGCCAGGCACATGCCGACGATCACCGCCGCGTACCACTTGGGTGGCACCTTGTGCTTGCTCACCTTGCATCAGCCTCCGTAATCCATCGCGCGTCGTGGCGACCGGGACGCTCAGCCCCGGCTCGCGCTCTTCCCGATGATCTCGGTGATGCGCAGGCCCAGGGAGTCATTGACCACCACGACCTCCCCGCGTGCCACCAGTCGCTCATTGATGTGCATGTCCAGGGGCTCTCCCGGGAGCCTGTTGAGCTCGATGATCGAGCCCGGCTGGAGGGCGAGCGCCTCACCCAACTGCATCATGGTTCTTCCCAGCTCGACGGTGACGTCCAGGGGCAGATCGAGCATGAGCTCGAGCCCGGCGCCGTCGGCGTGGGGGGCGTCGTCCTGCCACTGCGACCGGCCGGCGGGGGCACCTCCGGCGCCGGCCATCGGCTCGGCAACGTCCATGAAGTCCTCCTCGTCGCCCTCGTCGGCTTCCAGGAGCTCCTCCACTTCCTCCACATCCATCTCAATGTCGTCTTCGTACTCCTCGTCCATCTCCGGACTGGTCTCGGCGGCATCGAGCAACGCACTCGCCTCCTGCCTACTGCATCGTGATCGAAGTGAATAGCACCTTGTGGACCTTGCACTGCTCGAGGCTGGCGTCGAGTGCGTCCTGTAGCTGCTGGCTCAGGTCCGTGAACCGGTCGCCCTGGCGGAGCTCGGAGAAGCTCTGGACCGACAACACCCGCACGATCACATCCCGGGCGATGGCGTCGTCGCCTTCCGGCAGCTTGGCGCCTGCCTCCTCCTTGCCGCCGCCGTGCCCGCCCTCCTTCTTCTTGCCCTTCGGCTCGGGCGGCAGCTCGACGCCCAGGGTGACCTCGATGCGCAGGTACCTCAGCTCGCCCTCGGAGACGATGTTGACCAAGAAGGCGCCCAGGTCCGCGTAGGCCAGGTTGCCGTCGTGCTCGCTCTCTTTGGCCGGGCTCTTGCCCTTCTCATCATCCTTGGCCTTCTCGTCGCCCTTCTTGGCGTCCGCGTGCTTGGCCGCCTTGCTGCGGCCGAAGACGATGTAGCTCACGCCGGCACCAATGACCAGGGCTCCGACCACGGCGACGATCAGGAGGATTCCTCCGCGACGTGTTGCTTCCGAGTATCTGCGGCGCTTCATTGGTGACTGGCACCAGCCTTTCCGTGGGGCATGAGCCGGACATCGAGATTGGGGACAACGTTCACCGGACCGGGCCTAACGTCCGGGTCGACGGCTCCACCGCCGGCCGCCGTCGCCGAGCCTCGGTGGGGTGTGTCGCCACGGGTGAGGACGATGTCGATGCGACGGTTCTTGATCCGGTGTGCCTCGGAGTTGTTGGGCACCACCGGGAGTGTATCCGAGTAGCCCATGGCACTGAGCCTGTTGGGCGAGAAGTCGCAGTTGCCGATCATGTGCAGCACGACGCTGATGGCCCGGGCCGATGACAGTTCCCAGTTGTTGGCGTACTTGCCGCTGCGGACGGGCAGGTCGCAGGTGTGGCCCTCGATGCGGACCTGGTGCGGCAGGGGGGCCACGACCTTGGCGACGGCCTCGATCGTGCGCCTGGCTTTCGGGGTCAATTGGTCCGACCCCCGTGCGAACATCACGTCATCCGACCGCACCCGGATGATGACGGCACCGTTGTCGGTGCTGAAGTCAAGGTCCTTGAAGTCGTCCTTCTGCAGCGTCTTCTGCAGCGTGCCGGAGATCGTGGCCATCAGCGACACGGCGCTGGTGGGCATTACGGTCGGCATGGCCTTGGGATGGGTCGGGAATCCGGTGGAGAAGATGGGTGTCGCCTCTCCTCCGAAGCCCGTTCTGACCGACACCGCGAGAGCCTCGAACTTTCCCATGTTCACGGTGGACATGGCGTACATCATGATGAAGAAGGCCATCAGGAGCGTGATCATGTCGGCGTAGGTGACCAGCCATCGCTCCTCATTCTCGTGCTCTTCCTCATGCCGCTTCTTCCCCGAACTCACCGGCGCCGCCACCTCCTCCGGCCCCTTCGCCGCTGGGTGTGATCTCACCGGCCTGGTCGCGGATGTTGGCCGGTAGGAAGGCCTTGAGGCGCTCGGCCAGGACGATCGGGCTGTCTCCGGCCTGGAGGGCCTCCACGCCGACGGCAATGATCTCGGCCACGAAGAGCTCCTCCTTGCTGCGTGCTCTGAGCTTGTTGGCCATTGGGGTGAACACCAGGTTGGCCCCGCCCACGCCGTAGAGTGTCGCCATGAAGGCGCCGGCGATGGCCGGGCCCATCGAGCTGGGATCGTCGAGGCTGGCCATCATGTGCACCAGACCCATGACGGTTCCCGTGACCCCCAGGGTGGGGAGCAGGCCTCCCAGGGCGGAGAAGACCTTGGCCGCCCGCACGTGCCGCTCGCCCATGGCGTACATGTCCGCCTCCAGGATGTGCTTGGTCACGTCGGGGTCGGTACCGTCCACCATGAGCTGGATGCCCCGCCGGATGAAGGGCTCCTTGATGTCCAGGAGCTGGTCCTCCAGCGCCAGCACCCCCTCCTTGCGGGCGATACGGGCAAGACCGGTGAGTACCCCCACGCAGTACACGGGGTCGGCCTTGCGGGCGAAGAGCACATGCTTGAGCATGATGGGCATCCGCAGGATATCCTCCAGCGGGGAGGCCACCATGACGGCCCCGAAGCTACCCCCGAACACGATCACGGCCGCGGGGATGTTGATGAAGGACAGCAGGTCGCCGCCCTCCATAACGCAGCCGAGGGCCAGGGAACCGAAGGCACATGCCAGGCCGAGTATGGTTGCGAGGTCCACGGAAACTCTCCTACCTGATCAGGCGCGCAATCTGCCCGAGTGGTGCGGCGCTCTCGCCGCTGCGGATAGTGCGAAGGTAATCGACGGCCAGCTCCTGGACCTTCTCGGCGTCCTCGCGGACCACGTACTGCGTGCCGGTGGTCAGCCGGATGACGGTATCCGGAGTGGACTCAATGCGCTCGATGAGCAGCGCATTGATAACGAGCTTGGAGCCATTGAGACGACTGAGTTTGATCATGTCTGCTCCCATCTACTGCAATTGGCGTGCCACCGTCGGTCCGCCATGCCTGCGGTTGCCGCTTTGTCCCGCGCAGCAGGCACGGCTCCCGGAAGGTGCTGCACCGGGGGCGTCTGCAGTCGACACAGAACCGATCTCGTGCTCCTGCGCGGGTCGATGGTGACGGTGTGGGACACGGCGCCGATCCCTGTACGGTGACCGACGGCGATCGGCGCCATGTCCGGAGTACGTCATGGTTCAGGGGCGCGGCCCTAAGCGGGCGTGGTGCCGGCAAGCTCTAGCGTCCGAGCTGGAGGGCTTCGTCGAGAAGGCTGTTGGCGGTGTTGATGACCTTGGCATTGGCCTGGTAGGCCCGCTGGGTGACCAGCATGTCCAGGAAGGCGGCGGTCATGTCGGTGTTGGACCCCTCCAGGGATTGGGACACGATGCCACCGCGGCCGCCGGTGTCGGCGGTACCGACCAGCGGCAGACCGGAGGACACGCTGGAGGTGTACAGATTGGTGGACAGGCGCTGCAGACCGGCCTCATTGCTGAAGGTCGCCAGCGCGACCTGGCCCAGCGCCATGGTCTGCCCGTCGGAGTAGGTGCCGATGAGCAGCCCGCCGTCCCCGATGGTGATGCCGTTGAGTGTGGCGGCCGAGAAGCCGTCCTGGGACCCCACGCAGGCCGTGCTGCCGGCGTTGAGCTGGGTCAGTCTCTCCAGCGGGAGGTTGAGCGTGATGGCCGCGGAGCCGTTGGTGGGAGTGATGCTCAGATCGATGTCCAGGTTCGGCCGGTTGGTGTCCGGGCCGGCCATGGAGGTGGCGGCACCCACCGTCTGCACCGCGCCGTTGGCGTCGAAGGTGACGCGACCGTAGGTGGTGGCGCCCTCACAGGAGGCGGTCATGAGCCACTCGTTCGTGTCGGTCTTGGTAAAGGACAATGCGACGTCGTGGGTCTCGCCGAGGCTGTCGTAGATCGTGACCGACGATGTCACGGTGCTGGCCGGGTCGGCGGCCACCGGGGTCCACGGGTCGAAGGCCGTGTCGGCGGCGGTGGTTGAGTCCAGATTTCCCGTGAGTGCGGCGGTCGTGGTCGCCCGTGGGGCCCGCATGGAGTTCAGGGGGAAACTGATGTCGCCGACGGGGCCTGAGGCGTCAACACCGCCGGCGGCGTCGGCCGTCCATCCCTGTACCCTGAGGCCCGTGGAAGCCATGACCAGGGTGTTGGAGCTGTCGAGCTGGAAGCAGCCATCGCGCGTGTAGGCCATCCCGCCCTCGGCGGTCTTGACACAGAACATGCCCGCCCCATCGATGGCGGCGTCCAGCGCCGCTCCGGTGGTCTCCAGCGTGCCCTGTGACATCAGCGTCGAGATCGCCCCGACCGCTACGCCGCTACCGATCTGCATCGGCGAGGTGCCGCCCAGGTTCCCACTGGCGGCGCGCCCCGTCTGGAGCGTGTCATAGTAGGTGTCCTGGAAGGCAACGCGCGAGGCCTTGAACCCGGTGGTGCTGACATTTGCGAGGTTGTTTGCTGTGACGTCCATCTTCTGTTGGTTGGCTGCGATTGCGGATAGGCCTGCAGATAGTGCTCGGTTCACGAACTGCCTCCTGTGGTGTCGTAGGCGGCGATGTCTATACGGGAAGAGCCCCGATATCTGCCGCGGGCAGCATCAGGGCAGCGGTCATCCCCCCGGTCTCCGCGAGTCTCGCCGAGACGCTTCCGCCGGATGATCTCGCTACTCCATCTGCAATTGTCAGGCCCAAACCGGGATGCCCCGCCTCCTCGGTGGTGTAAAAGGGCTCCTTTGCCCGGCGGCAGTGGTCCTCCGGCAGACCCGTGCCACTGTCCGTGAACTGCATTACCGAGTGCCGCCGGTCCACCCAGGTGCGCACCATGACGCTGCCGCCGGGGCCCGCGGCCCGCACGGCATTGAACAGCAGGGCGACGGTCGCCCTGCGCAGTTCGGAGGGGACGCACTCAACCATGGCGCGTTCGGCCTCGAGGGTGATGTGTGGAGCGTCCGCGCCGTACGTCGCGGCCAATGCCGCCTCCACCGAGGTCACCACCTCCGCGGCGACAGCGGCCATATCCACAGGTACCAGCGGGTCGGCGGAGAGCCGGGTGAGACGTTCCCTCATGGCGTCCACCATGGCCACACCCTCCACCGCGCGACGCCGTACGACATCGAAGATCGGGACGTTGGCCGCGTCCGTCGAAGCGCGCTGGAGCTCGATGGCACCGATGATACCCGACATGATGTTGCGCACATCGTGGGCCAGGGCGCGGGCCACATAGTCCACCAGCTCCACGGCGTCCACCGCTCCCATGTGCCGCGGGACACGATCCGCCGCAGACTCGGAGGGAGAGCGCATCGCCGCGGCGATGGAGGGGGCCAGCAACTGCAGCACGTCGGCGACCTCCGGGGTGACCGGCTCGGCGAACCCGAGCACCACGGCACCACGGTCGCCGGAGGCATAGAGGTAGGAGACCTTGACACACCGCGTCAGCCCCAGGGCCGAGATGGCCTCGTGGCCGGCGTCCGCATGCGTCCATTCCGAATGAATGGTGACCACGGGTGGACCGCCCTCCGTCGGCATCTCGCGCTCGTCGGCGGGCCCCGCCTCACCCAGCAGACGCCAGGTGTCGTCGTCCTGAGGCGTGACGACAGTCACAATGGTGGGCCGGCCGTCACGGCCGGTGTGCTCCAGCCAGCAGAACCGGATCGGCAGCAGTCGAGACAGCTCTCCGGCCAGGCCCATGAGGGCACCGGCTCGGCTGTCGGAGCCCGCGGCTCTGCGGATGATGCGCTCCTGGACGCCCAGTAGGGCGGTGGCGGCCTGGAGCGAGGGGACGGCAGCGCAAGGTTGCGTGACGTCGATGCGCATTAGCTCACCTGGTGCCTGGCGCGGGGCACGGCTCGGGGTCCAGGGGCCGGAGGGAGAACCCGGACAGCGCGGGCCGCAGGGCCCGCGTGTGTGGGGTATGGTCCGGTACCGGTGGCGTGCGGGCGGCGAGCCCACTCTCTCCAGGCCGGTCGCTGCGCCGCCTCCCGCCCGGCCGCCGGCCGGGTTGACTCCGCCCTATGAAGTCCCCACCGCGACGATGTCACCCAGGGCCAGAACCACGTCGCCGACGCAGACTTCCCAGCCGTCGGTGCCCTGCCGGACCTGTGTCGCGATTCCCGAGGTCGTTCCTCCCGCGCCGTCGGAATAGTGGATGGTCTTGCCCAGCAGGGAGGACATGTTGGCGACATTCATGCCCCCATCGGCCATCCTCACGAAGTTGTTGTTCAGCTCGTTGAGCTCGGTCACCGTCGTGAGCTGCGAAAGCTGCGTCAGCATGGCTTCGCTGGTCATCGGCTCGAGGGGGTCCTGGTACTGCAACTGAGCGATGAGAAGCTGAAGGAAGCCACTGGTGTCGAGATTCAGCGCCTTCGCCGAGGTGCTACCGTTCGTTGTGGTGCTACTGGCGGCGGCCGCTGCGCTCACCGTGTCTCCGACCATCATGATGCTGGGCTCCTTCTAGATGACCTTTCGCTGTCGTCTTGTCAAGCACGCTGTCTGACTTGCGGCGTGAATCCCGCAGGGGGAGGCTGGACTTACACCAGCACATCCAGCCTACCGTCCACCGCCCGCGGCCCACGGCTTGCGGTGGCGACGGTGGCGCTACCGGGTCGCGTCCGCCCCGCCCTGTCGGCCGGGGTGTCAAGCGGCACCTGCGCACGGTCGGGCTGTCCCTGCGCCTGCTCCGCCCAGCGGCCGTCCCCCTGTCGCTGACCACCCTCATAGCCGGCCCGGAAGTCGTCCAACTGCATGCCGCCGGCCTCCAGTGCCTGGCGTATCGGGGCCTCCAGGGACCGCAGGTGCGCGACACTCTCCGGGTTGGTGCAGGTGAACACCAATCGCGCCCGGCCCTCCTCGACGCGGACGGACAGGTGACGGACCCCGACGTCCTCCCAGTCCAGATCGATCTGCAGCTCACCCCGGTCCGTATGGTCCAGGGCGGCGATCTCCGCCACGACCCGGTGGGCACGGGCGAGGGCCTGCGTCTGCGCAGGCCCCCCGTCGGCGATGCTCTGGGCTTGAGCCGCCGACACGGCGGTAGCGGCGGCGCCTGAGAAGTCCGTCCCGGTGACCGCGGAGACCTCCAACTCCGTCCGCTGTGCCTGGACCTGCTGCGGCCGGCGCGATGGGCCGCCCACCTCACGGGTGCTGCGGTCGGCCGTGGCGGCCGCCGCAGCGACAGACGTCGCGGCGGCGCGGCCGTCGAATCTCACCGTCTGCGGATCGGCGGATACCTCGGAGGCCGCAGTCGTCCGGGCCGCCAACCCTTCCGCCGGTGGCGCCTGGGGGGGCCGCCGGCCTGTGGCGACGCTGTTGGCCACGGGGCCGGGTGCCGTCGATCCCCCGGGCAGCGCGGGATCCACAGACGCTGCGTCCGCCGCCCTTGCGGCCCCGGCAGTCGTGGTCGGGCGGCCCCCCTGGGTTGCCACCTGGGCCGTCAGTTGCGGAGCGGTGGCGAAGTCCACGGGTTCGGCGACGGGGGCGCTGTGGATGGCCGCCTCCGAGACGGGTGCGGGCGTGACCGACGGGGCAACTCCTTGCTGTGGGCCTGCCGGTGAGAACCAGGCGCCTCCACCGCGAGCGGGCGGCCGAGCGCCACTGGCCATCTGGACCGCCCGGGCCTGGGCGGTGGCTTCCCGCCGGGGCTGCTGAGTCTCGATGGCACTGAGCGCTTCCGGCGCGGAGAGGCCCCTCGGCCGCACCACAGCGGCGCCGGTGTCCCGGGCCACATCGGATTGAGGCGAAAGCGGCGCTCTCGGGGCCGCTGCGGCCTCAGGACGTGCGGCATCGCTCGCCTGTGTCGCCTGTGTCGGTGGTGTCGACGGTCTTGCCTGCGTTGCCTGTGTCGCCTGCGTCGGTGGTGTCGACGGTGTTGCCTGTGTCGCCTGTGTCGGTGGTGTCGACGGTGCTGCCTGCGTCGGCTGCGTCGGCTGCGTCGCGCGTGCCGGCGTTGCGGTCTCCGAGGCCGGCGCTGCGGCCGGTACACCCGTGGCCGGGTCGGGTCGCGTCTGAAGCGAAGGCCGCGTGGCCGCGGCGTCCGGACGCGGCAAGGCGGGATCGGGAGCCGGGGCAGAGGCCTCCGTCGGAGGTGCGGTGGCCGGCCGCGACTCCTGCGTCAGGGCGGTTCGCACCGCGTCTGGAGTCGGCGTTGCGGGTTCGGAGGCCGTGACCCGGGCGTTGGTCGCGGGCCCGGTGCGGGCCGCGTCCGTCGCGACAGGAACCTGTGCAGGCGCTCCTACGCGTGTGCGGGCGGATCCGCCATCCACCACGGCTTCGGGCGCCGCGTGGGCGGGGCCGATGGCCGCCGGAGATGGTTGCCGGGCCGCCGTCGGGGCGGTGGACTCGGGTACTGCGCGGGAGGCCTGCTCGTGCGGCCCGATGACGTCGGATGGCGGTGGCGGGTCGGTCTGCAGAGGCAGGGCCGGGCCGACCTGCCTGGGCGCGCCGGTCTCCGTTGTTACCGCCCGCGACAACTCAGCTCCAGCGGCCGGGCCGCGATCCCCGGCCGACTGCTCCCGTGGCTCCGAAAGCACTGCGGGGTCCACGGGCGCAGGCCGCGGCTGAGGGCCGCGGCTGTAGGCGGTTGTCATACCCGGTGCGGGGTCGCGGCCGGTCTCGGGTGCCGGCGGCAGGGAGTCTGCGGCCGTCGGCCGGCCCGGTGTGGGGGCCGCCTGGGCGGCCGCGGCTGCGACGGAGGCGGCCCGGTCGGCCCGGGCCGCTTCCTGTATGGTGGCGGATGGCTGTCCGGCAGGGTCCCGGGCCGGCTCGGCGGGTAGTGGCGAGAACCGCCAACCCGCGGGAGCCAGCACCTCCTGTGCGGATCCCGCGGCGGCGGGGGCAATGCGCCCACGGTCGGCCGGGACCTGCACGCCGGCCTCCTGCGGTCCGGAGGCGTCCGGAGCCGGTTCGCTCGCCGGACGGGGCAGAGGGCCGGCCTGCGCGGCCGGCGCCTGTGCCGGGGCGGCCGCAGCGCCCGCGG
>CAZXDD010000301.1:0-9352 GCA_964639415.1 uncultured Armatimonadia bacterium | reverse complement strand
CGCGCCCTCCCTGGGCGCGGCGCTCTTCGCATTGCTGCCCGGTGCTCCCACTACCCCCAGTACACCAAGGACGTCTCCAGCATCGCCAGGTAGTTCTCCAAAGGCACGTAGTAGGTCACCGAGTTGGAGGACCCCGCGCAGTAGCCGCCCTCGCGGCCCAACTCCTCGATATTGCGACGCGTCATCTGGCGGATCTCCTCCGGCGTGCCGCGTGACAGCCGGTCTAGCTCGATGTTGCCCAGCAAACACAGGCGGTCGCCGTGCTTGGCCTTCAGCTCGCGGCTGTCCATCGCCTTGGGCTCGATGGGGTGCAGCGCGTTGAAGTGGCAGCCGAGGATGTCGTCCATCACCGGCCACAGATTGCCGTCGGAGTGGTAGATGTACGGCATGCCGGCTGCGCGCATGAGCTCGCCCAGCCTCCGGTACCAGGGGAACACATGCTCCCGCAGGATGGCCGGGTTGACCATCATCCCCTGGCCGTAGGCGATGTCATCCGACATCCACAGGCCGCTGACGCCGGGCAGATTCATGGCCCGCAGACAGCAGTCGAACTGCAGCTCTCCCACGCGCCGGAACACCTCGGCCACCAGATCGGGCTGGAAGGCACAGGCCTCGGCGAAGCCCTCAAAGCCCATGAGCATCCACGTCGGGGTGAAGATCTTGCCGATGATGACGATCGCGCCCATGCCCTCGGGCACGGCGGCGATGACGCGCTCCACATGGTCCAGGGTGAGGTCGGCCTTCTGCGGCCACGCGAAGGCCTCCAAATCCGCCCACGAGCGGATGACCCCCTCGCCCTCCGCGGCCCACGTGACCTCGCGGCGGCTGTCGCCGTACACGCTGTAGTCGTGCTCCTTAACCACGGTCGCCTCCCCCGAGAGCACGCCACCGACCTTCAGCAGCCCCGCGGCGATAGGGACGTAGTCATACCCGGCCTCGACCCAGAACTGGACCTCGTCCCGCTCGGAGCGGATAGGCTTGCCCAGGAAGGCCTGTTTGACCTCGATGTCCACCTCCAGCTCCCAGGCCGGGACGCGGTCGGGCCTGCCCTGCAGAAGCAGCGACTGGCGCACTCGGGCGAAGTCATTGGCTGAGGCCATGGGCGTCTCCTCCGGTGGGGTATGCTCAGCGGCGATGTGGCGACCCCGGTAGCGTTCCGGCCACAGGGGGGCAATTCCTGCGCCTGCATCTGTCGGAGCAAAACGGGGGAGGCGGTGCGTCGGCTCCGCTCTGCGCGCTCCTTCCTGCGCGGTCTGTGGGCGCTCGACTCGCTTCACTTGTCCCTGCAGGTCCCTGTCGCCCACGGGCGGAAATGCCCTGTCTTCGCCGCGCCTGATCACATCGAGAAGAGGGCTTTGCCATGTGGCACTATTTCGATGACGAGGATCTCGCCGCCGTCAAGGAAGTGCTGGATGGAGGCAATCTGTGCTCCATCAGTGGAACCGTTACGCGCCGGTTCGAGGAGGCCTTCGCCGCCGAGTTCGGCTCGCCCCATGCGGTGGCGGTGTGCAACGCCATGGCGGGGCTGCACGCGGCCGTGGCGGCGGCCGGTGTAGAGCCGGGCGATGAGGTGATCGTGGACCCGCTGGTCGCCTTCGCGGGCCTCGCGGTGATGTACCACAACGGCATCCCCATCTACGCCGATGTGCGCCGCGACACGCACACGATGGATGTGGAGAGTCTCAGGAGCCGCATCTCCCCGCGCACCAGGGCCATCATCGTCACCCAGCTCTGGGGCCTGTGCGCCGACATGAATGAGATCCTCCAGGTGGCACGGGAGCATGATCTCGTGGTCATCGAGGACTGCGCCCACGCCATCTACGCCCGGTACGAGGGCCGCTATGCGGGCACCATCGGCGACATCGGGGTGTTCTCGTTCCAGATGTCCAAGCAGATGGCCCTGGGTGACGCCGGCATGGTGCTGTGCCGCAGCGAGGCACACCGGGATACCATCCACGAGATGATCACCTTCGGTACCATCCCCGCGCGGGTGGCGTGGAACTATCGGATCAACGAGGTCGTCTCGGCCATCGGCACCGTGCAGCTCAAGCGGGCCCGGGGCTATGCGGACATCTGCATGGAGAGCGCCCGGCACTATAGCGACGCCGCGCAGGGCCTCGACAGGCTCGTTGTGCCCCAGGCGGTCCCGGCGGGACGCGTGAACACGTACCACATCTGGACGGCGCTGTTCGAGGGTGATAAGGTGGGTGTGTCGTATGACGAGTTCCAGCAGGCCCACGCCGAGGCCGGGCTCGGCGTGAACTTCGGCTACATCGGCAAACCCGCCTACCTGCACCCCACTATCGCCGAGCCTGTGGGCTACGGCAAGGGTTGCCCGCGAATGTGCCCCTTCGCCGACACCAACCCCGAGTACAAGGAGGGGCTGTGCCCGGTGGCCGAGGACATAATGCCGCGGCTGATGCTGATCGGCACCGGAGGTGACCCGGAAGACCACAAGCGGGCGGCGGAGAAGTGGCGCGGGGTGCTTCAGCGCTTCGCCTAGAGAGCCTCGGCAACGCCACAGGGCGAGACAACCGGCGGCCCCGGCGCGCTGTGCGCGGCGGCGGGTGATGGCGGTCGTCTCGGCCCGCCGGATCCCGGCGTGCAAAGCCTCAACCGCCGTGCCACCTGACAGCCGGTGACAGACACAGTTCGGAGGACCGACGCGAATGTATGAGCTGATCGTCGAGCGACACTTCTCCGCCGCGCACCGTCTGCGCTGCTACGACGGACCCTGCGCCCGCGTGCACGGCCATAACTACAAGGTGGAGCTCTGCGTGGGGGGCACCGAGCTGCAGCACAACGGCATGCTGCTTGACTTCGGCATCCTCAAGCAGGTCTGCGACGAGATACTCGACGGCATGGACCACCGCATGCTCAATGAGCTACCGCAGTTCTCCGAGATCAACCCCACTTCGGAGAACATCGCGCGGTACGTGTATGTCCGGGCGAAGGAGGCTCTGGCGGAGCACGGGCTGTCGCCCAGCCATGTGAGGGTCTGGGAGACCTCGTCGCAGTCGGCGACGTACACGGAGGGGTGAGCGGCCAAGGACGGTTGAGAGAGCCAAAAGCCCCCGCGAGGATCTCGCGGGGGCCTGTGTGTGACGGGATATCAAAGACGACCGAGGCGGGCCGGAAAGCCCGACCTACGCGGCTAGGACCTACGCGGCTAGGACCGGCGGCGCAGGAAGGCCGGGATGTCGATGTCGTCCTCGTCGTAGGTGGGCAGGTCGTCGCTGAAGGCGGCGCGGCGGCGCTCCCGGCTCTCTTCGCGCTTGGCGGTTCCTGCGGCCTCCTCTTCCTCTGCGGTGGCGGGTTCGGGCTCGGTTTCCGGAGCGGGCTCAGCGGCGCGCTGGGCCGCGCGGGAGACGTCGGGGCGGCGTGAGGCAGGAGCCGCGCGGGTGGCCTCGGCAGCGGGTGCCACGGCCGGGCGCTTGCCCTTCTCGAAACCGGTGGCCAGCACCGTGATGCGCACCTGGCTCTCCATCTTCTCGTCAATGACGGCACCGAGAGTGATGTCGACATCCGCGCCGCCACCGCCGCCGGCCTCCTGGATGATCCCGGCGGCTTCCTGGACCTCGGCCAGGGTGAGATCGGGCCCGCCGGTGACATTGAGCAACACCGACGAGGCGCCCGCGATGTCGGTCTCCAGCAACGGGCTGGAGATGGCCGCCTGTGCCGCATCCACGGCGCGGTTG
Source organism: uncultured Armatimonadia bacterium (assembly GCA_964639415.1). Classification (GTDB taxonomy): domain Bacteria; phylum Armatimonadota; class Zipacnadia; order Zipacnadales; family JABUFB01; genus CAYRFY01. The sequence goes on along the minus strand of CAZXDD010000301.1, from coordinate 5,654 downwards.
GCGCCCTCGGATTCCCCGATGCCCATCATGGCGGTGCCCGCGTCCAGCATGACGGCGCGCACGTCGTTGAAGTCGAGGTTGATGAGGCCGGGGAAGACGATGATCTCGGAGATACCGCGGACGCCCTGCTGCAGGACGGTGTCGGCGAGCCTGAAGGCCTCTTTGAGGCTGAGCTCCTTGTTGGAGAGCTGCAGCAGACGGTCATTGGGGATGACGATGAGAGTGTCGACGTGCTGCTTGAGACGCTCGATGCCCTCTTCGGCGAGGCCCCCGCGGCGGTTCCCCTCCACGGCGAAGGGTCTGGTGACCACCCCGACGGTCAGGGCGCCCATTTCCTTGGAGATCTCTGCCACGACAGGGCTGGCCCCGGTCCCGGTGCCACCGCCCATGCCCGCGGTGATGAAGATCATGTCCGCCCCGTCCAGGGACATCATGATCTCCTGCCTGCTCTCCTCGGCGGCCTGCCGGCCGAGGTCCGGGTTGCCCCCGGTACCCAGGCCACGTGTGAGGCCCTCGCCAAGCTGCAGCTTCTTGTCCGCCATGGAGAGGTCGAGGACTTGGAGGTCGGTGTTCATGGCGATATACTCGACGCCCATCAGGCCGGCCTCAATCATCCGGTCCACGGCGTTCGAGCCGCCGCCACCTACGCCCAGTACACGTATCTTGGCGTATTCCCCCACGTTGGAGCTGAGCATGAAAAAAGGCCCCTCCCTGTCCGGCAGAGCACCCACAGGCACCGAGTTGCTGTCTAGAAGCAGAATTATAGACTCGCGTCTTGTGGAGTGTCAAGCGTCCGAACGGCGATCACTTCCGAACGGCAACCGCAATGCAATGCGGTCGGCTCCGCGGTCGGCCCCGCATTACCGGTCGCGCTCACCGCACGCCGGGGGCGCCCTCTGCGCGGGCGAACCGGAATGAGAACAGGTCGGCCTCGTACAGCGTGAAGAGCAATCTCACACTGTGGCCGCGCAGCCGAGACAGGTCTCCGCCTGCCGCCCACTGCACCGGGTGGCACAGACTATCTCCGCTGAAGGGCACGCAGTCCTCACTGGAGAGACCCGCCATAGCCTGGCCACGGTCGTTCTCCACTTGTACCCGCACACCTCCGGGCGCAAACGCATTGATCTCCAGTCGATCGCCCGCGACCACGAGGCTCGTGGTGAGCAGGACGCCGGGCCGATGCCCTCCCCGGGCCGAGACGAGACCCTCCTCCCGCCACCCGACGACCCCGATGGCGCCCCGGGTCCCGGTGGTGGCGGCGGAGTAGTACCACAGCAGGCTCCCGCCGCAGCGGACGGGGGCGCCTGCCAGGCCCAGGAGGGTGGCGTCCCAGCCGTCCTCCCCCGCTCCCGGCGACCAGGGCGACGGGTCGAACCCCGGTTCGCGCCAGAGTGTCGGACCGCCTGTGAGTAGGTCCACGCGCCCCGAGGCTCCGCCCCACCACGGGAGGCCGAACAGTGCCCGGCCAACTCGCCACAGACCGATACCTGCCGGGGCGTCGGAGAGATCCACCGCCTCGGGCGCCGTCCAGGCGGCGAAGTCCAGGCTGCTCAGGCGGTACAGTCGGTCATCGGCCGAGGCGAATGCGACGAAACCCTCCCCCGTCCCCCCGGTTACAGACAGCGGGCCCGTCCCCGGCACATCCAGGACACCCGCCGGCTCCCAGCGCAGGCCGTCGGCGGAGGCGAAGGTCAGGCAACGCCCGGCCGAGCCCGCCGGGCGACAGATCATCTTGTAGCGCCGCGCCGGCTCCGGGTCGCCCTCGTCGCGCAGCACTCCCGGAAAGCGCGCACCCTCGAGAACGATGCTTGTGCCCTCGCCGTGGGACGCGAGCTGCGGCTGCCCCAGAGGCGAACGTCGCCAGTCAAGGCCGTCGGAGGAGACGGCGTGGCAGATCCGGTCCGTCTCGGCGTGGGCGGTGTACCACATGCGCAACGGGCCGCCCCCGGGCTCGCGCATCACCGAGCCGCCCATGGACAGCCCCCGGGCCTCCCAGGGCATTTGGGGCCGCAGGACAGGGCCGAGCGTCCTGTTCTGTGCCGGATGCATCACCAGGTCGACGCCCTCGCGGTACTGGATGAGGCTCTGGTCGATGAAGAGCTGAGGGGCCGTCGCGCTTGGCGGCGGTGCAACTTGTGCGCGGACGACCACGGCGGCCGCCAACAGGATGGCGGTCATACAGACGGCGCCTCTGGCGGGGGGCGCTGCATTGATCCACACGGGATGAGGTCTCCTTCCTCGGGAACCGCACACTTCTCGGGGCCAAACCCTCCCGTGCCGCCTCAGCCCTCTCGCCGCACGCTGCGCTTCAGCACCAGCTCGGCACAGAGGAGGAACACCGCGGAGTAGCCTCCCAGTATGAGTAGGTCGAGCCCCGGGGAGAACAGCCCCGAGCGCGCGGGGAATGCGCCCCCCAGCCCGTCCACGACATAGGTCAGCGGCAGGACATAGGCCACCACGCGCAAAGGCAGCGCCATTGCGGCCACCGGCACGAACACGCCGCAGAGGAACACCATCGGGAACCGGAAGTAGTTGAACAACGTCATGGCCTCGAAAACCTCACGGACGCCGGCGACCAATGCCATGGCCATGCAGGAGAGCGCGAAGGAAGACAAGACGATGACGGGAAGGGCGATCTCCCAGCGCGGCCCGCTCACCCCGAAGCCCAGCATCCCGATCAGGAGCATGGCGATGCCCGTGGCAGCACCGAACAGCGTGCCGCCCAGTACCTTCCCCATCAGCACCTGACGGAGACTTACCGGCGCCAGGAGCAGTCGCTCCAGCGCTCCGATCCGCTTCTCGAAGGTGAAGACGATCCCCTCCATCGAGGTGGCGCCAAACAGCACCGTCATCGCCACCAGGCCCGGCAGCAGATCGCCGATACCCTCCGGATGGCGCAGGTAGAAGGCCAGGACCAGCACGATGGGCATGATGATGGCCCAACTGATGAGCGGAGGCTTGAGATAGTAGGCCCGCAGGTCCTTGCGCACGATGGCCCAGATGGCAGACATCGCTAGCCACCCCCCGCGGGCTTCTGAGGTTTGTCCACCGTCATCACGTCGGCATCGATCCCCGTCAGGCGCACGAAGGCTTCCTCCAGTGTGGGGGGCTGGGTGGCCAGGTGGCGGATTCGCAGGCCGTGGTTCACGCTCCAGGCCACCACATCCCGGAGCGCTGCGTGCACGTCGGTGGCGGCAAGCAGGAGCCGATTGCCCGCCGTCTCCGCCAGACTCAGCGACGGCACAGCAGCCAGTTGCTCCAGCGCCGTCGCCGGCGGCTCGCTCTCAAGCTCCACCCACAGCCGCTGCTCCGCCGCCACCCGCGACTTGAGCGCCGCCGGGCTGTCCAGCGCCAGCAGCCTGCCTTTGACCAACAGGCCGATGCGATGACACAGCTCGTCGGCCTCGGCAATCAGGTGGGTGGTGAGCACGATCGTGGTCCCCCCGGCGTTGAGCTCCCGCACCAGACCACGCAGCGAGCGCGCACTGAACACATCCAGCCCCGTGGTGGGTTCGTCGAGGAAGAGCACCGCGGGCCGATGGACCAGGGCGGCGGCGATGGTCAGACGGCGCTTCATCCCCCGGGAGAGCTTCCCAAACCCGGCGTCCCGCCTGTTGGTCAGGCCGACCTGCTCCAGCAGCGCCTCACTGCGGGCCAGCCGCTCCCGCCGGGGCACGCCGTACAGCTCGGCGGTGTACAGCAGGTTGTCCAGGCAGGTGAGCTCCGGGTAGAGATTGGAGAGCTCGGGCACCACGCCGACACCGGCCTTCATCTTGACGGGCTCGCGGATCACGTCGAACCCGTTCACCGCGGCCCGCCCGCCATCGGGCTCGGTCAGCCCCACAAGCATACGGATGGTGGTCGTTTTCCCCGCCCCATTGGGGCCCAGCAGGCCGAACACCTCGCCCTGCTCCACTTCCAGGGAAAGACCGTCCACCGCCACCAGATCCCCGTACTGCTTGCGCAGACTCTCCATCACAATCGCCGCTCCCATGGGCATCACAGCTTTCGTCTGCCGGGCCGCTCGGGGTCCCAGCGGGGAATGAGCGCCGGGGCAATGCTCGCCGCCCCGGCGCCGCGTGTACTACTTGCCACCCTTCTTGTCACCGTGGCACTTGCGGACCTGCTCCGGCGAGCAGGACGGCCGCTTGGCGCAGCCGCAGTCGGGCTGCTTGCAGTCGCTCTTCTTGCCGCACATGGCGTCAGCTCCTTTCCTAAGTATATGCGCGAATACTTACAGATGTGCCGTCAGACAGATGGCTATTCCGCCAGGAAGCCGTGCAAGACCCGGCGCAGGTCCTCCACGGCCTTCTCCTGCAGCCGATAGTGCACGAAGTAGCCCTGCTTGTGGGCGCTGACCAGTCCGGCGCCGCGCAGCACCCGTAGATGCTGCGAAACCGCGGAATGTGTCACGCCCACACGTCCGGCGAGCGCGTTGACGCACAGGGGACGCTCCCTTAGCATCTGCAGGATGCGCACTCGAGTCTCGACGGAGAGCACCTTGAAAAGCTCCGCCAGCTCGCGGGCATCGGTCGCGTCTTCGGGGAGGAGTGGTCGGTCATTCATGTTAGTATTCGCTTATATACTAACATTACGCTCTGCGCAGTGCAAGGCCCTTCCCGGGGGGGAGCTGCGGGAATGCTTCACCAGGAGCAATGCGGACCACACAGGCACGGAGTGCGCTGAGAACGGCTGAGCAAGACTGAGAACGGCCGAGCAAGGCAGGTAACGGCCGGGAAGCGCCGGGAATGGCTGGGGCGGGGCGACGTCCTCCCCCGCCTCTCCCCTGCTTGACTTGCCTGCGGCCGGACACTTACAATCCCTCAGCGAGGGTTGTGCCCGCGATTGGGCACCGGGGACACTTTGGACGGCCCGCGCGCCGCGGATCCGGTGGGTCCGTGATGCCCGTCACCAGGAGTGAGCGTGTGATGACTCTCGGAAGCGACTCAGGTCGGCGCCTGCGCACGGCCGTTTGCATCCTGGCCGCCGTTGTGCTGGTGGGCGGCTGCGAAGACAAGATCGAGCGCACGATCGGCAGCATGTCGGCCCAGTCGGTGGAGAGCACCTACAAGGTTGTGGACGATCCACTGCTCTCTGACTGGGTGAGCCTCACCGGACACACGCTGCTTGGCTATGTGCCGCGCCAGAACATCCCCTATGAGTTCAAGGTCATCGAGACCGACATGGTGAACGCTTTCGCGGCCCCCTACGGCCACGTGTACGTGACTACCGGGCTCCTGCGGTTCGCCAACAGCGAGGACGAGATCTGGGGCGTGATGGGTCACGAGATTGGCCACGTGGCGAAGCGGCACGGGATGCACGCGATCAAGCGCGGCTTTTGGTACAATCTGGGGCTGATGATCCTGGGGGGCCAAAACGAGGCCCTCGCCGACATCGCCGGTGTCGGGTTGGGGCTCTTGTCGCTGCGCTACAGCAGGGACAATGAGTACGAGGCCGACGACATGGGGCGGACGCTCTCGTACGCCGCGGGGTACGACCCCGCGGGGAACGTGGAGTTCTTCGCACAGCTCATGGACAAGTACGAGCAGCGTCGGCCTTCCAACATCGAGATGCTCTTCCGCACGCACCCTGCCACGGCCGACCGCGTCGCCCGCCAGCAGAGATCGGAAGAGCGTCGTGTAGGGAAAGAGTGT
>CAZXDD010000300.1:6843-9353 GCA_964639415.1 uncultured Armatimonadia bacterium | reverse complement strand
TAGAGGCTTTGCTGCGGCGGGATGTGGCATCAATGCGTTCATGCATAATGTGAGTTCCAAGCCCGCAAGGTGCACCACCCGCCCCACATCCCGGGCCACACCGTCTCAGGCCCACCGCCGGGGGCAGAAAGCAAAGAGGCGGCAACAGGTCGCCGCCCTGTAGGGCGCGGGCCTGCACGGCGCCGGCCGTCTTGCAGGCACCCTCGAGGTCCGGGGCACAGACTGCCGACAGCCACCGTGCCCGCGGGCGGTTCTTTCGGTTCTTGCGGTTCTTTTCCCCGCCTCCGTGATGGGACAACAAAAGGTCCCCTGTGTCTGGGGGGCGCCGCTACACTGTTGGTTCTCACCTCTTGTGATTCTCCCAAGAGGGGGAAGAACCGAAAGAACCGCACCGGTGTCGGCCTCGCTCTGGCCACATGCCTTTGCATCGCCCGCGCACGAGCGCGGGGAAAAGAACCGCAAGAACCGAAAGAACCGCACTCACATCACTCCTGGCGGCGCAGCTTCCACGTCGCGACGCGTCTCGCCCGGCCCATCTTCTCCACCCAGCGCGCGGGCTCTCCCACTCGCACCCCCTGCTTGCGCCTCAGTACATGCCCCAGACGCCGGGCGTCCGGCCTACCGCTGCGATCGGTGGCGCCCTCGGGGAAGGCCGCCTGGAGCTCGTCGTGCGCCATCATGCGCGAGATCAGCTCCGCCGTCGTGATCTCCTCCTGGCCCCCACACTCCTCCCAGGCCGTGAGGAACGCCAGCCACTGCTGGCCATCCTCGTCCATCTCCTCGTACAGGGCGTCCAGATTGCCCAGGAAGCCCGGCACTCCGGCGTGGGCCAGAATCCCGCCCACCGTCTGGGACCAGGGGAAGAAGCCGCCGACCGTCGGGCTTGCGGCCGGTGGCCGGCCCGCCACGTACCAGGCCCGCGCCAGGGTGAGGAGAGCCGCCACGAAGCGCGCGCGCTGCTGCTCCACCCAGGCCAGCAAGTCCGGGTGACGGAAGCCGGCGGTATCCCGGAGCCACGGCCGGGCCCGGCGGGCATCCAGGCGAATCATGTAGCTGCGTCGCGGCAGGTCGCCGCGGAGGCCGACATTGTTTCCCGTGGCGACCCACGTGGCGCGCTGGGGCAGGGCCACGCTCTCGCTCTGGCCCAGGACGCGGTCCTGCCAGACGCCGGCCGTCAGCGCCAGGGCCAGGCTCGGCGACCGCAGGGGGTGGTCGACGTTGTCGAAGATGACCAGCGGCGCGCCTTCTCGCAGGACGGCCGTAAGACGCTTGCGCATCTCCTCATCCTCGCGGGGCGCGGCCAGCAGCGGGGCGCGGCGGCCGGTGGCGATCAGCGCGACGATCTCGGAAAGCAGGCTCTTGCCCGTCCCCGCCTGGGGGGCGTCGATGACGGCCAAAGGCACGCAGCCCGCGACGGCCGGCCGGATCAGCGGGGTCAGCAGGAGGCCCAGGTAGTTGGCGCGGTCCGCCTCGGAGATGAACGGGAAGTCGCAGATCAGCTCGTCCAGAAGCGCCCGGGCGGCGGAGATGTCGGCGGCCGTGGGGGCCTCGGGAATGGCCGGCCACGCCCCCCCGGCATCCGCGGGCGCCAGGTGCAGCAGCGTCGCCGGATCGTACCCGGGAGTGGTGATGACGCTCCCATCGGGCCGCAGCGTGGGGACCTCGATCAGCCCCTCAAGCCCCGGGAGCGGCCAGTGCTCCCGGGCCAGGATGCTGCGCGCGACGGTCGAGGGAGGATCGCAGTCGGCATCGCCGCGAGGCGTGCGGCGCACGAAGTCCGCCGCCGCCGTGAGCTCGTTGCGCAGCTCGTCCACGCCCACCGCTCCGATGCCCGGGCGCCCCCGCTCATCTCGCACGATGCGCACGATACCGCCGGCACGCACGAACAGCCGCGGCGGCTCGTTGGCCTGCCACAGCGCCTGCGCCGCCTGCTCGGCGGTATCCCGCAACTGGCCGCCGATCGCCACCACGGGCCGCCCGCTGTCGGGCCGCGGCGCCGTGCGCTGCGCCGTCCGCTGCGCCTCCCGCCGCGCCCGGCGCACCCTCTTCACCTCGGCGTCCAGCCTCCCCAGCGCGATCCGGCTGCCCAGCGCCGCCTTCAGCGCCCGCCGCGCCTCCTCGTACCTCTCCCTCGGCAAAGCCGCCAGCGGCTCGATGGCCTCCCACACCGCGGCCTCCTCGCCCCGCTCGGCCCGAGCGATGATCTCGGCCACCGTCCGGAGGCCTTCCTCCGGCGGCCGATAGCAGTCGGTCACCTGCTCCAGGGCCCTGGCGATCGTCCTCTGCCGGTAGTCCACGCGCTCCCACTTCTCCCGATAGCGCCCGGAGAGGCGGAACAAGCGGTCCATGCGCTCCGCGTCGCCCCCGGTCCAGAAGGCCAGATGACAGCACAGCGAAAGATCGCCCTGAGAGCGATCGTCGGGGTAGGAGCCGTCCCACAGCCGCGAGAACCCCGCGCCATTGCGGGCCGTGCAGGCCCGCTGCACCAGCTCGGAGTCGGAGAGCGACGC
>CAZXDD010000300.1:0-6743 GCA_964639415.1 uncultured Armatimonadia bacterium | reverse complement strand
CGGAGACGCCGGAGACGCCGGAGACGCCGGAGACGCCGGAGACGCCGGAGACGCCGGAGACGCCAGAGATGCCGGAGACGGTGGGGACGCCAGAGACACCAGAGACGCCGGAGGCGCCAGAGACGCCGGAGACGCCGGAGACAGCAGAGACGGTGGGGACGGGAAGGGCGCAGGAGCCGGCCCCAGAGGAGCGACCGCCGTGGCCGTGCCGGAGGTGGCCGGCCCCGTGGCCGAGACGGCCGTAGCCGTGCCGGACGTAGCCGGTCCCGAGGTGGCCGCTCTCGGCGCTGCCGCGCCCGCCGCCGCCCTCCCCGTCGCTACCGCCAGCGTTGACATGCCCGGCCTCGCTCCGATGAACCTGGCGTGCACGGCCTCCAGCTCCGCCTGGCGTGGCCGAACCTCGGTGCACGCGCCCTGCAGGCGCGCGCCGGTGACGGTGAAGTACCGCGGCGAGCTCTCGCCGTAGATCTCCACCTTGCCCCTGCGCCTGCCGCCCGGAGGCAACTGGGCCAGGAGCAGGATGTGCACCCCCTCGCCGCTGGGACTGACCTCGGTGTACGAGTTGAGGGTGGCGATCACCTCCTGCGCCCACGGCTCGATGACGCCTGTCGCCGGATGGCGGCAGTGGTCCAGATCCACGCCGCACAGACCGTCGGAGAACATGACGCCGATGCCGCTGTAGCGCCCGATGGCGGCTACGGCGCTCTCGAAGCTCGTCCACGTCGACGGGTCATTGGCCCTGGCCCGTCTGTCTGTCAGGGGATTGTACGGCACCTTCGTCGGCTTGCCTTCACGGTCCTCGTAACGCCAGCAGACCCACGCCCGGCGGCGCCGCAGCTCGCCGGGTATCGCCTGGACACACAACTCCATGCCGAGACCCTCCACTCACCTGATCCGCCCCGCACAGCGGTACGCACGGCAATGCCACGTGCCCCCCGGCCGGGGGGCACGACAGCCCGGGACACACTATACAGCAAGTGACGACGCCTGTCAATCATTTGTTCGATGAAATATCAGATCGAACGGCCGGTGGCGGCGGGAAACGGCGAGAAACCGCGAGAAGCGGCGAGAAGCGGCGAGAAGCGGCGAGAAGCGGCGAGAAGCGGCGAGGGAAGGCGAACGGCGGAACACAGAGACGCAGAGAACGGAGAACGGCGAGAGCAAGAAGAGGGGTGGTGAGCATGGCGCCGATCGTGCTGTGGCGCCCGATGGCGGCTACGAGGCCTTGCAGACCCGTCCGCGTCGACGGGGCAGTGGCCCGGGCAACCTTGCCTGTCAGGGGGACTTCTCGGCGCTTTCGTCGTCCTGCCCTCGCCCCTGTCCTGTCGCCTGTCGGAGGTCGGGGCGGCTTCGGCGTGGAATAACACAGATCGTGTCGGCGCGGCAGGCTGCAGCGGCCGTGCCGTGGAGACTACCCGGCCCGCGGACCCGCGATCCCCTGCGCGTCCGCGATGATCGACGCACACGAAAGGCACATGGACCATGACACGTCGCTTCATTCTGATGCCCGTCCTGCTGGGGGCTGTGGCCTTCTCCGGTATCGCCCAGGCGGCCCCCGCCCGCTGGGGCCAGTGGCAAAACGCGCTGAGGCCCAGCGGTGCCCCGGCCGGCCCGGTCACTCTCGCCCGCGCCGGACAGACCGACTACACCATTGTGATCCCCGCCGAACCGACGACTCAGGAGCTCAAGGCCGCCGAGGAGCTGGCCCGCTGGCTGTCGGAGATGACCGGGGCCCAGTTCCCCATCGTGGGCGACGATGCCGCCGTCCGCGCACACGAGCTGTGCATCGGCGAGACGAACCGGGCCACGCAGTTCGCCAAGCCGGCGCAGAAGGGCCAGAGCCTCGGCGATGAGGGCTATGCCATCATCGTCGACGGCGAGCGGCTGTTTCTCCTGGGCGGCCGCAAGCGCGGGCCGATCAATGCCGTCATCGCGCTGCTGGAAGAAGACCTGGGCTGCCGCTGGTACACCAAGAGCGAATACCGCATCCCCAGGCGCCCCACGCTGGTCTTCTCTCCCGTGCCCCGGAGTTTCGTGCCCGTCCTGCAGATCCGGGACCCCTTCTACCACGACGCCTTCGACGGCACTTTCTCCCTGTACAACCGGACCAATGCCCCCAGTGCGGCCGTGCCCGAGGAGTGGGGCGGCCACGTGGACTACGCCCTGTTTGTCCACACCTTCAATACTCTGGTGCCGCCCGGTGAGTACTACGAGGAGCACCCCGATTACTTCATGCTCACCAAGGACGGCAAGCGGATCACCCAGCAGCTTTGTCTCACCCACCCCGAGGTGATCCGCATCGCCACCGAGTCGACGCTGCGCATCCTGCGGCAGCGCCCCACTAGCGTGATCATGAGCGTGTCCAAGAACGACGGCGGGCAGACCTGTCAGTGCCCCCAGTGCCGCGCCATCGACGAGGCCGAGGGCACCGACTGTGGGAGCCTGCTGCACTTCGTCAATGCCGTGGCCGACGCGGTGGCCGTCGAGTTCCCCGAGGTGAAGGTGTCGACACTGGCCTATCTGGAGACGGTTCAGCCGCCCAAGACCATCCGGCCGCGGCCGAATGTGGCGATCCAGCTCTGCACCGACCGGGCCACCTGGGCCTATCCCTTCACCCCCTCCAGGCAGGTGGAGGAGTTCAGCCGGGCGATGGAGGCCTGGGAGGCCATCGGCGCCCCGATCCACATCTGGGACTACTGCGTCAACTTCAGCCACTACACGGCACCCATGCCCAATATGGAGGCCATCACCGACAACATCCGCTACTTCATCGCCCACGGCGCCGCCGGGGTCATGGAGCAGGGAGCGTACCAGAGCCCCGGCAGCGAGTTCCAGGCCCTGCGCTGCTGGGTATTCGCCAAGCTGATGTGGGACCCGTCGCTGGACGCCGACGAGCTGATGCGCGACTTCATCTGGGGCTACTACGGCCGCGCGGGCCTGGCCATCGACCAGTACAACGAGCTGCTCAAGGCCACGGCGGTGGAGCACGCCGACAGTCTGGCGGCGCCCGAGGGTGGCATCCGCTATCCGATGGACAGCCCCTTTTTGTCCCGCGACTTCCTGGCCGAGGCCGACAGGCTGTTTGCGTGGGCCAGGGAGCTGGCCGAGACTCCGGAGATCCTGCGGCGTGTGGAGCTGGCCGAGATCCCCATCATCTATGTCAAGCTCATGCGTGGCCCGGACTTCGTGGGCCCGGGGTACGGCGAGCTCATCGACCGCTTTGAGACCATCGCCGACCGCGAGAAGATCACCCACATCGCCGAGGGCCCCGTGGACGTGCCGCAGAGGATCAAGGACTGGCGGGACAAGGTCCGCGTCCACGGCCGGCTGGGACAGGTGGATCGCGACAGGCTGGTGGTGTGGCGGCTCCCGGGCGACTGGCGGTTCCGCACCGACCCCAGGGACGAGGGCGTCCGCGCCGACTGGGCCTCTGCGGGCCACAGCACCGCGGATTGGTGCCCCATCAAGGTGGGGGAGGGCTACGGCTGGGAGCGGCAGGGGTTTGAGGGCTATACCGGCCTGGGCTGGTACCGCATCACCGGCACGGTGCCCGCGGACGTGGCGCGCAGACACGTGTACCTGTACTTCGAGGCCGTGGATGAGGACGCCGTGGTGTTCATCAATGGCAGGCGGGTGTTCGAGCACACCTGCGACAGTACCGGTCTGGCGCCGGAGCAGATCTGGGTGAGGCCTTTCGCCTTCGAGCCCGGAGACTACGCCGCCCCCGGGCAGGAGACCACGCTGGCGGTGCGGGTGCTCAACCGCATGGGCATGGGCGGGGTCTACAAGCCTGTGTACGTGGTGGGCTCGGATCAGGAGCTGGACGCGGGTCTGATCGCGGAGTTGCTTTCAGGGCGCGAGTAGGTCGGACCTGCCGCAGGCCCGGCAATCTCCTCGGACAGACGCAACGGCGGACGACACATGTCGTCCGCCGTTGCCCCTCTCGCCGTTCTCCACGCTCTCTGTGTCTCTGTGCTAAGCCGTTCCCCGGCCTCAAGCCTCTCTCGCCGTTCTCCGTGTTGACCCGTCTCCCCGCCCCAAGCCTCTCTCGCCGTTCTCCGTGGAACTCCGTGTTCTCCGTGTCTCCGTGGTGAGACGTTGGCCGTTCCCCTCTGCTCTCTGAGCTCTCTTGGCCCCTCAGTTGCCCGCCAGCTTCAGCTTCGTGGCGGCCTCGCCACCGTTGAGGAGGTAGATCAGCGGTGTGGGTCTGTCGACGCCCTCGAGGTAGGTGGGCCTGGCCTGCCACGGGGCCACGGACAGGACGTTGGCAAGGTCCATCCAGTATTGCAGGCGCGCGGGCTTCAGCCCCCAGGTCATGTGGAAGTGGTTGGCGGGCGCGAACTGCTTGTACTCGCCCATCGAGGCGTACTTGGGCACGACGAAGGTATGCGGCCAGTCGGGGGAGGAGGTATTGCACACCGCCACGCTGAGCTTCTCCGGCAAGGACACCGTGGTGGCCTCATCCCAGATCAGCGAGAACATGCCGGTGAGCGCGCTGTAGGCCATCCTCGCCGCGACGCCGTCGATACCCGCGGGAGAGACGAAGGTGACCGAGTTGCCCATGCCGGGGAAGTAGAACTCATCGGCCAGCGGCATGGAGACGCCGGACATGATCTCCTCCACGCTCGCGCCGGGCATGGCGGCCCAGTCGAAGGCCGCGCTGCCGGAGTTGTCGCCATCCACCAGGCCCTTCTGCCGCCACAGGGCATCGGGCTCGACGTCTCCGAGGCCGACCTCCTCGGCCTTGGCATTGATCTCCCACGGCTCCCAGACCTTGCGGAAGTCCATGAACAGCGGGGGATTGCCGGCGGTGAGCCAGGTGCTATAGAGCATGGTGAGCAGGCCCTGTACATCGGCCTCGGTGGCGAAGGGCAGCGGCGCCTTGCGGCCATTGTGGTCGAAGGTGGAGTTGAACAAGGACTCCATGGCGTCGGCCACGGGCAGCGGCAGGCCGCGGCGGTCGGAGCCCCACTCGAGCTGGCTCATGAACCCGCCACCGACTGCATTGAGCTCGGAGAGCAGGTCGCGGACGATCAGGTACATGCCCAGACTCTGGTTGAACCGCCGGCTGTCGGCCTCGTCGCGCAGGGTCAGGCGACCGCCGATCATCTTGTCTACCCAGGCCCGCAGCGCCTTGAGCTCCTCGGCGTCATAGGCCTCCTTATTGAGCATGTCGGCCAGGAGCTTCATGTCCAGCCGGGTGATCTCAAGGCCGAAGGTCTTGCGCGTCGGCAGCACGTGGGCCAGAGCCGTCTCCATGCCCATGCTGTCGTGTCCGAAGATCACCACGCGCCGCCCCTTGAGGGCGACCTTGGCCACCGCCGCATAGGCCCAGTCCACCAGGGCGTCGGCGGTGCCCTCGGTCATCTGCGGGCTTTGGCCGGTGTCGGGCCAGGTGCCGACGTTCAGGTGCGTGAGTCTGCCGGATTGGGCCAGGGCGCCGTTGACGGCGTGGGCGAAGACCACTCCGGGCTTGGGGCCGGAGTTGCCGCAGGTGAGGTTCACCGGTGTGTCGGCGGGGAACTGGGACAGAAGAGAGATCAAGCCGAGCTGCGGGAAGGCCCAGGTATCCGGGAGGCAGACCAGGATATTGGCGCCCTCGGCCTGAAGCTGCCGGGCCACCATGTCCGCTTCCTTCTCCCCGTCCACGAGGATCGGCGAGTACACGACCTTGACCGCCGACCCATCCGCCATCCGCATGCGATCGGCGAGGACCCTGGCGCCCATCTCCACGATGTTGACGCAGCGCTCGCGGGACTCTTGGTCGACACGCGGGTCACCTGTGGCGAATACGCCGATGACGGGCTTGGTGGCCTCGGCGGCCTGGCTGTCGGAAAGCTTGATGGCACTCACGAGATGATGCTCCTTTTCAAACGCCCGTGGGCGTGTGGTGTGGCATACCGCGGGGGGGCGGCCGCGAAGGCGCCGGCCCCGGCTCAGATTCGCCGTCCCCTCAGCTACTCCCTCCCCGGATCAGCAGCAGGAACTCGCGGTTCTTGCCCTTGCCGCCGAGGATCGGCGATTCGACGGTGTCCTCCACGGCGATCCCCGCCGCCCTCAGCTCGGCCACCGTGCGCGCCACGATCTCCGGCACCAACTCGTCGCGCACCTTGCCCCGGATGCGCTCCTTATCCGTGGCCTCGTAGTGAGGCTTCAGCAGGCTGACTACCGTCCCGCCGGGCCCGAGCAGCCCCAGCGCTACCGGTAGCACCAGCCTCTGCGGCGTCCAGCCCACGTCGATGGTGACCAGGTCGACCGGCTCGGGGAGCTGCACGTGCAGGGCGTTGGTGCGCTCCATCAGCACCACGCGCCCGTCATTGCGCAGGTTCCAGTCGAGGATGTTGTGGCTGGTATCCACGGAGTAGACCCTGGCGGCACCGCGCTGCAGCAGGCAGTCGGTGAAGCCGCCCACGTGGCAGCCCAGGTCGGCGCAGATCAGGCCCTGCACGTCGACGGCGAAGTGATCCAGCGCGTGGGCGAGCTTCTCGCCGGCGCGGCTGACGAAGCGTCTGTCGGACATGGGCAGTAGGCCTCTCGGTGCAGCGGACCGCAGGGCAACGACAGGATGACGGCCGACGGCACGACAGCGTGGACCCTCTCTCGCCGCTGCATCCGTTAGCCGTTCTCTGTGCTCGGTGTTCTCCGTGCTCGCCGTGCTCTCTGCGTCTCTGTGGTGTGACGTTCCCCGCCCCCCATCCCCCAATCCCCGCCCCCCCATCCCCCAATCCCCGCCCCCCCCATCC
>CAZXDD010000299.1:0-9354 GCA_964639415.1 uncultured Armatimonadia bacterium | reverse complement strand
CCGGACGTGGGAATGGCGAAATGTGGCCCCAGTGCGCTCATGCATAATGTGAGTGTGTAGTCTGTCGTGGGCCCCGGCGTCCACGAACGCAGCCGCACAAGGGAGCAGCAATGACACGCGTACCGGTAACCCTCGCGCTGATCTGCGGTGTGCTCGCCGCCGCGTCCGGTGGCGCAGCCGCCATCACCATCGACGGGAAGCTCGATGACTGGACGGGGGCGGTGGTGTACGAGAGCAGCGCCCAGATGCGCGCCGCCGCCGCGTCGCCGTACGGCGATGTGGAGCGGCTGCATGTGGCCCACGACGGGGAGTTCCTTTACTTCCGGGTCGACTTCGCCCGCCCCCGGCCCTTCACCGACGCCACACAGGAGGCCTGGCAGGAGCGCTTCTGGACGAACCGCCGCTACATCGTGCTCGATACCGACGGCGACGGCGAGGCCGACTACTACACCTGCCAGCAGGCGGTACGCGGCAGAGGGCACAATGCCACGTACCTGTCCCGCCGCGAGGGCGATCAGTGGAAGACGTACCTTTGGTATGAGGGCCACGCCCAGTGGCAGGGCATCCAGGGCCACTACACCGCGGACGGGCGGGGTATCGAGATCCGCGTGCCGAGGGCACCCCTGGGCCTCGATGGCGGGATGATCGGTGTCCAGGTCCAGATGAGCTACCGCGACGGGATCGAGGGCAATGACAAGTGGGCCAACGACCGCTATCCCTCGGCCGCGGAGTGGTACCTGTACGACCTGCAAAAGGGTGCCAAGATAGAGAGCGCCGCGGGGGCGGAGGCCGGGAGTGTCACCATGGTGCGCGCCGAGACCGCGCCCACCGTGGACGGCGTCCTGGACGATCCAGCCTGGGCGGGTAAGCCGGTGCTGAGCGGGTTCTTGCTCAACCGCGGCGGCCTCACACCCGAGGCCGCGACCCAGGCCTTCGTCACCTATGACGATGAGTTCCTGTACTTCGGTGTCACCGCCCATGAGCCCAACATGGCGGGCCTGGTGACGAAGGCCTCGGAGGCGGAGAGCTCGCGGGTGTGGGGCGATGACGTGATCGAGCTGTTCGTGGACTATCACCACGATGGCCGCAGCTACGTGCACCTGGGCGTCACCCCGGCCGGAGTGACGGCCGGTCAGTTGGGCATCACCAGCGGCGGCCAGTTGAGCTCGATAGACCTCAGCCTGCCGTTCCGGGCCACCGCAGTGCGCGGGGACGAGGCCTGGACGGTGGAGATCGCTGTGCCATTCGCGACCCTCGGCACCCGTCCGGTAGCGGGAGAGGTGTGGGGCCTCAACGTCTGTCGCGGTCGACCGCAGGGCCGCGAGTATTCCAGTTGGGCCGGCATCCAGGGAGCCTTCGCCCAGCCCGCCCGCTTCGGGACCATCGTCTTTGCCTCCGACAACGGTCTGGTCGTCGACAGCCGCGGACTGTGCTCCCGCAAGGGCAACGCAGACGGGAGCAATGCGCTCCGCGGGAGCTACCGCGGTGAGGCCGGACAAAGACTGCTCGTGCAGATCGAGGCCTCCACCGAAGCCGGCGCCACGGCGCAGGTCCGGCGCGAGTTTGCCACATCCGAAGCCGGCGAGGCGAGTTTGGCCGTCCCCTACACCGTGGCGGGCGAGGAGGGCGAGAGGGTTGCGTTCCGCATCTCGATTGGCGAGCGGGTCTTGTACGAAAACTCCGTGCCGGTGATCCGCGACGAGTTCCCTCTGGTCTGGCAAACCAGGGACCCGCTGTATCAGGAGCTGTGGGGCGACGAGGGTCCGGGGATGGGCGCCCGAGGCGTGATCATGTGGGCCCACGATGTGGTGAACTACCGCTTCGGGCCCTTCTGCCTCAAGCATGCGCAGCCCTACGTGCTGTCCGAGGTGTATGCCAACGCCGGGCGCCGCAACCTGCGCTACATCGCCGGCGCCGACTGGCTGGACAGAGACCTGTTCTCGTTCAGGAAGTACTCGGACGAGTACGGCGTCAAGCTCATCTGCCAGGGCAACACCAGAGCGAAGGCCGAGGGCAAGCCCGCCGATGAGGGGAACGTCGCCTATGTCATCGACTACGAGAACCAGGAGGTCTTCCTCCAGCAGCTCAAGGACTCCCTGACCCGCTGGCGCCCGTACTTCTGGGCGGCAATGACCGCCGACGAGCTCCAGGAACACGACCTGATCCGTGGGCTCAAGCTCCACTACCAAGACGGCCCCTATCCCTTCATGGAGCAGGTGGATCGAGAGGTGAAGGCCGAGTTCGGGTACGGCAAGTGGGGGATCCCCGAGTCACTGGAGGACAAGAACCCATTCCGCTGGATCGCGTACCGGCGCTGGTACAACGACCGGTTCATGGCCATGCAAAGGCGCATCTACGAGACGGTGAAATCCGTCGATCCCGCACTGCTGGTGATCGGCCCCGACCCGCTGGCCCAGGTGATGCCCCTGGATTACTCGGGCTACAGTCGCTATTGCGACATCGTCACCCACCAGCTCTACCCGCGGCGCAACCCCAATGAGCAGGACTTCGCATGGGTGACCAAGACGCTCCGCGATCTGAGCGGGAAGCCGACCATGCCCTGCGCCCATGTGGAGAACTATGCCAACAGCTTCCGGCCCGCCCAGGTGCTGGAGCTGATGAGTCAGGTGTACCGCGCGGGCGGCGAGGGCTTCCATCTGTACATGCCCGACACGGCCGGGACGCAGAGCAAGACGATGGATCTGCAGTCGGATCGCTACGGCTCGCCTCCCCGCTGGGAGACGGTGATGGGCACCCTGGATCGCGCCGCCGGGAACCCGCGGCCGAGACTGCCCCGGACCCGAGCGGCGGTGCTTCTGTCCAATGACGGGATGATGGGCGACTTCCTGGGGGCCATGCAGGGCGGGGGGCAGTACCGCTGGCTGTTCACTCTCCTGGGGCCCTGTGCACGGGGCTGGTTCCAGGTCATCGAGGACAACCAGATCGCCCGCGCGGAGCTGGACCTGTCCGCCTTCCAGGCCATCTACGTGCCCGGCGCGGTCACCCAGCGGCGCGAGGTGGTCCAGGATCTGCTGGCCTACGTGGAGGAGGGCGGCACGCTGGTGGTGACACAGCCGGACTGCTTCACGTACCACCTGGACGGCAGCACGATGGACGATCTGCGGGAGAGGCTCTTCGTGCCCGTCGGTGAGACCGTCCCACACACGGGTGTGACGGGCACGGGCGCCGAGCCGGTGGGAGGGTTCACCGGGGAGCTGCCCGTCTTCTCCGGGAAGGGAGCGGAACTGGCCCCGGCGGATGACGCGACGGTGCTGCTGCGCTACGAAAGCGGCGCTACCGCCGCTGTACGCAAGAGCGTCGGGGACGGAGCGGTGATTCTGTTCGGATTCGATCCGACGGTGGAGAAGGCCGCGGCCTCCGAGGCCTGGCGGGCGTACTTCAGGGCCCTGCACTCCGGGCTGGGGCAGGAGGTGGACCTGGACATCTGGCGGTTCACCTTCCCTGCGGTGCCGGCCGCCGACATCAAGCCGCCCTCCGGCCTGTGTCTGAGCAACAACTTCGTGATGTGGGACACCAACGAGCCGATCCCGGTGGCCAACCTGGCGGTAGAGGGCACCTACAGCTACGACGTGGCTCCGGACTACGCCGCGGACGAGGGCGGAGTGACGGACATCGCCTTCTCAGCCGGCGATCTGATGGACCGCCGCAAGGCGCCGGATGTCAAGGACGGCACGTACGATGAGGAGCTCAAGCGCTTCGCCGTGGCCTGGAAGACCACGGCACCGGTGACGATCAGCTTCGACCTCAAGCAGCCGTACGCGCTGGAACGCCTGTGGCTGCTTTGCAGGGGCGGGTGTCCCGAGCTGCTCGTGGAAGGGCTGGTCGGCGAGCAGTGGCAGGCGCTGGGCGGCGCTCCGCCTCGGGAGCCCGTCGATCCCGGAGACTTCCCGGCGGTGAGCATCGAGCTGCGGGAAGCGCCGGCGGTGCGGCACTGCCGCCTGCGTCTGGGGGCCCGGGACGAAGGCAAGGCCCTGATCGTGCCGGAGCTGGAGATCTGGGCGCGCCAGTGAAGGCACACTGCGCGCCGCAAGGCGACCGCCGACCCTGCAACCGAACGATACAGGGGGAGTGCGCAAGATGAGCGCTGCTCGGGCCGTAGTGCTCCTGAGCGGGGGCCTGGACTCGGCGACGGTACTGGCCATCGCCCGGGCCGAGGGTTTCGAGCCCTGCGCGATGACCTTCGACTACGGCCAAAGGCACGCCGTCGAGCTGCAGGCGGCGGGGCGGGTCGCCGAGCACCTGGGCGTGACCTTGCACCTGGTGATGCCCATCGACCTGCGGGCATTCGGCCGGTCGGCGCTCACCGGCGACATCCCCGTCCCCAGAGGGCGCGACGCGCACGAGATGGCCTCCGGAGTTCCGAGCACCTACGTCCCGGCGCGCAATACAGTCTTCCTGTCCCTGGCTCTGGCCTGGGCCGAGGTGCTCGAGGCTCAGGAGATCTTCATCGGCGTCAACGCTCTGGACAGCCCCGGCTACCCGGACTGTCGGCCCGAGTACATCGCCGCCTTCGAGCGCATGGCGAACCTCGCCACCCGCGCCACCACGGAGCAGGGGCGTCACCTGCGGATACACACACCTCTGATGACGCTGACCAAGGCTCAGATCATCCGCCGGGGGCTGGAGCTAGGGGTGGACTACGGCCTGACACACACCTGCTACGACCCGACCGACGAAGGCGTGGCCTGCGGGGAGTGTGACGCCTGCCAACTGAGGCTGGCGGCCTTCGCCCAAGTGGGGGTGCCAGACCCGGTGAGGTACAAGCGTGCATAGGCGCCGCGGACGACCGAACACAGAGACGCAGAGAACGGCTGGAGAACGACGGGAACCGTCAACGTCTCACCACGCAGATCGGGCGGGCACGCCCGGTCTGCATGACACGGAGAACACGGAGTTCCACGGAGAACGACAAGGGAAGCGAAGCTGCAGACACCTCACCACAGAGACACAGGGACCCAGAGTACGGCTGGAAAACGGCGGGGAACGACCAGGAACGATCAACGTCTCACCACGCAGATCGGGCGGGCACACCCGGTCTGCATGACGCGGAGAGCACGGAGCTCCACGGAGAACGGCGGAAGAAGCGAGATGGCAGGCATCTCACAGCGGAGACAGCGGACCCGCACCCTCTCCGCACTGCCGTTCCCCGCGTCTCTGTATCTCTGTGTTAGGTAGTCAGGTCCCCACTCCCCACTCACAGCCTCTGCTGCGTGCGGTCGATGATCATCTGCTGCCAGTGCTCGTCGAGGGTGACGAAGCGCGCGGACCAGCCCGAGATGCGCACCGCCAGATTCTGGTACCTCTCCGGGTGCTTCTGGGCCTCCAGCAGGGTCTGGCGGTCAACGGCATCGATCTGCATGTAGAAGCCGCCGAGGTCCACCAAGCCGCGTAGCAGGCCCACCAGGGCGTCGACGCCCGCTTCGCCCTGCAGGCTCTCCGGGAGCAGCTTCAGCTCGATCGTCGCCCCGCTGGGGACCCGGGTGAGATCCATCTTGCAGTAGGACTTCACCACCGCCGTGGGCCCCCGGCGGTCGGTGCCCGGCGAGGGCGAGAAGTTCGTGGCCAGGATCTCGCCTTTGCGATGGCCGTCGGGTGAGGCCAGACGATCGCCCCGGGGGTAGGCCCAGGCGATCTCGCGGCCGAAGGTGCTGATTCCGCAGGGCCGCAGGACCCCGTCGCGCTCCGGCGTCTGCCACACCAGGGATGTGTAGTCATCATACAGCCGCTGCATCATGCGGTCGGCGGCCTCGTCGTCATTGCCGTACGCCGGCGACTGGTTGAGGATCAGGCGGCGGAGGTCCTCGGCCCCGTCCCAGTCGGCCCGCAGCGTCTCCACAAGCTGCGGGAGGGCCATGAGCCGCCTGCCATACACCAGCTCATCAAGGGCCACGAGGCTGTTGGCCACATTGGCCATGCCCCCGGCGTGCGGCGAGAGGACGTTGTAGACCGCGCCACGGTCGCGATAGTCCCTGGCCCTCTCGATGCAGTCCTCCACCAGCAGCGAGAGCAAAGGCGTGCCGGTGCCGCCGAGCATGAAGCCATCCGCGCCGTCATTGAAGGCCGCGATGTGAGCGGACAGGCGGGCGAGGAAGGCCGCGTAGAGGCTCTCGAAGTCGGGGAAGTCCGGCGGCGCGCCCTCATTGTGCAGACCCAGGACCTCGTGCAGCAGCGCCAGCATGTCGAAGGGGGAGTAGCCGAAGGCGGTCTTGCCGGGGATGATGACCTCCCAGCAGCCGTCATTGGCGAAGCAGCGGGCCTCCTGCGGCGCGTAGCCGAATCCGTCCAGGGCCGCGAGCACGACCTCCTCGTTATAGACCGAGACGATCCCGCCGCCGTGGCGCTGCACTTCGGCGATCCGGCGCAGGAGAGGCTCGGGCGTATTGCGGTTGAGGCGCACGGCGATGGGGTAGTCGCTGATGAGGAGCTCTTCCACCACATCCAGCACCAGGTAGGTCACCTCATTGGTGACGTCCTGCCCGGCGGCGTCCACCCCGGAGAGCACCACGTTCTGGTAATGCTGGGCGTCGCCGGAGCCACGCTGCTCCGAGACGCCGATCCATTCGCAGCCTTTGATCCAGAAGTGGGCCAGCAGCTCGCGGGCCTCGCCCAGGTCGATGCGCCCGGAGGCCAGGTCGGCCTGCAGGAAGGGGCCCAGCATCTGGTCGATGCGGCCGATGCCGGACCAGTTTCCCATGAGCCTTTGGAAGGCGAACAGGAACCACAGGGCCTGCACCGCCTCGTGGAAGGTCCGCGGTGGCTCTTCGGGGACCCGCTCCAGGGCCCGCCGAACCTCCCGGTAACCCTCGGCCTCCTCGCCATCACTCCCGGCGATCAACCCGTCCAGCAGGTCCAGATGCCTGCGGTGCCACAGGGTCGCGGCCTCCAGGCACAGGAGCATGCCCTGGAGGAACTCGCGGCCGCCGTCATCCAGGTCGCCACGGGCCAGGCGCTCCTGAACCTGCCGGCGCAGGCCCCGGTACCCGACCCTCAGGGCCCTGTGGAAACCCACCGTGGTGTGGCTGGTGCTGCTCCCGCCCAGCACCGGAGTGGCGTGGAAGGCGGCTTCCCGCAGGGTGGCCGCGCCGACGATGCGCTCTCCCGGCAGGATGCGCAGGGGGGCGTGCTCGGCGACGAACAGGGCGACCCGCCCGTAGCGCAGGCTCTCGCCGAGGCCCTCGACGGTGGAGGGATCAAGGCCCAGCGTGTCGCCCGGTACCATGCTGCGCCCGTGCTCGCCGCAGAGCGCCCGGGCCGCCAGGGCACGGGTCGGGTCACTGAGCCGCTGAGGCGTCGGGAAGGTGCGGAAGGGGTTGAGGGAGGCCGCTTGTGTCATGTTACTGTGTTTCTACCGCAATCGGGCGACCGGCGCAAGCGCTATTGCAGAGCGGGGCGCAGAGCGGGGCGCGGTACACGCCCGCGCCCCAGAGGCATCGCCGCCGGTCGTTGGCCGCCGGCCGAGCACCGTCCGGGCCGTCGGCACACGGCGTTGAGAACCACCTTGCCGGCGTGGCTCCGGGCCCGCCGCCGTCGCCGTCCATGGTTGCGGGCTCTTCGGCCCTCAACCGTCGGCCGTGCCGCTCACCCCTCTTTGCAGCGGCCGTACATCCCGAACGCACGCCCCTACTGGGGGGGCGGTGTAAGCCGATGGGCCCAGTGGGTGTCGATGCGGCTGGGCAGGATGTGCACGATGGGGATGGCGGCGAACATCACCAGGGCGGCTGTCGTGCTGGCGAAGGACACCCCGATGGTCACAAGGTAGAGCGCCGAGGGCAAGAGGATGCGGCGCTTGGCCAGGAAGATCAGCTCCGGCGGCGTCCCGGGGCGGAGCAGGTGGCGGTCGCCGGTGGCATACCACCAGTGGAGAAACAGCATCAGGCCCGCCGCGATCAGGTTGCAGCCGTAGAGAATGATGGCCGGCTGCGCCATCATGTGCCGGCCCAGCAGGGCGGCGCTGAAGGGGACGGTGGAGACGGACATCAGGAGCAGCAGGTTCAGCCACAGAAGCACGCGGTCGGTGCGGTGGATGTAGTGGAACTGGAAGTGGTGACTGATCCAGAAGATCCCCAGAGCGATGAAGGACAGTACGTAGCTGAAGATCACGGGACCGAGGCCCTGGAGCGCCGGGACAAGCTGGTCCGGCGTCTCGACGTGCTCCAGCTCGGGCACGAACATCTCGATGATCAGGAGGGTCATGACGATGGCGAAGACGCCATCGCTGAGCGCCTCCACCCGCGAGGTCTTGACGGCTCCCGCGTTCACGGCATCGGTCGACATAGGGCGTTCTCCACTGTGCTGGAAGTCCGGCCGAGAAGCCGGTTCTGCCGTCAATATGTCATTCTCAGCGTCTATCTCGCGCAGCGAGATAGCGAGGAACCTCGCTGGCTGCCAGGGGATTCCTCGAGCTGCTCTTACTGGGAGCGGACGCTCTGGGAATGACATCCCCGGCGAAGGTTGGGTTCTGGGCCGCACCTCTGGAAGTCCGGCCGAGAAGCCGGTTCTGCCGTCAATATGTCATTCTCAGCGTCTATCTCGCGCAGCGAGATAGCGAGGAACCTCGCTGGCTGCCAGGGGATTCCTCGAGCTGCTCTTACTGGGAGCGGACGCTCTGGGAATGACATCCCCGGCGAAGGTTGGGTTCTGGGCCGCACCTCTACGATGACGGTGCCATGGGTTTGGGGCTACCTTGGGACAGGTCTCCTTCAGTCTGCGGGGTCGCACCGTTGAAGCGCAGCACCAGGAGCGTGATGTCGTCCGACTGCGGCTCCCCCGCGGCGAAGGCGGTGACGGCATCGGCGATGGCGGCGACCAGCTCTTCGGGGTCGGCGTCACCGCCCCGGCGCACGGTGTCCTCAAGGCCCTGCTCGGCGAAGAGCACGTGCCCGGGGTTCATGGCCTCGGTCACGCCGTCGGTGTACAGGACCACGGAATCACCGGGGCCAAGGCACATGGTCTGGGTCTCGAACTCCGCCGAGGGGTCCACTCCGAGCACGATACCGGCCGGCAGGTGCAGGAACTCCGTCGTCCCGTCTGCCCGGCGGATCAGCGGAGGATTGTGGCCGGCGTTGGCGAAGGCCACCTCCCCCGTCTGGACGTCCAGGACGCCGCACACCAGGGTGCAGAACATCAGGGCGTCATTGTTGGTGGAGACCTGGAAGTTCACCCGCCCCAGCAGCTCCGAGGGCGGCTGGTCGATCCGGGACAGACCCTTGAGCAGGGTCTTGGTCATGGCCATGAACAGCGCCGCCGGGACCCCCTTGTCCGATACATCACCGATGGCGAAGAACAGGTGTCGATGCCCCAGAGGGAAGAAGTCATACAGGTCTCCGCCCACTT
>CAZXDD010000298.1:0-9402 GCA_964639415.1 uncultured Armatimonadia bacterium | reverse complement strand
TCCTCGCCGACTCGCGCAGAGCGCGAGTCGGCGAGCCGCGAGTCGGCGAGTCACGGGTCGCGAGTCAACGTCAACGGCGACGGCGTCAAAGGTGATGGCGTCAACGGCGACGGCGGTCGGCGGAGGGAGGCCAGACGCCTGTCTGCGGAAGGTCGGCGCGAGGCCCGAGGCGAACTCGCCCGCACTCACAGTCACCGGCCGCCCGGGCAGTGGGGCGGCGCGATGTGCCGAAAGGGGCAGTACCGATGAAAGCCATGAGAGATACGCTCGCCGGGGTGTGGTCCGCAACTCCCACTCCGTTCACGCAGAGCAGGGAGATTGACCGCGAGGCCGTCTCGCGGCTGGTGGCGCACCACAAGCGGCTGGGGGTCAAGGGGCTGTTCCTGGCCGGGACCTGCGGCGAGGGGGCCTGGATGCCCGACCGGCTGCGGCGGGATCTGGTCCGCGCCGTGGCCGAGGCCGCCGCCGGCGACCTGGCCATCGCCGTCCAGGTGACGGACAACTCCACCGACAGGATCCTGGACAATGTGGCCGCGGCCAGGGAAGACGGAGGGCAGATCGCCGTCATCGCCCCCCCGTACTTCCTGCTCAATGCCACGCTGGAGAACATCATCAAGCTCTACGTGGACGCCATCGGGCAAAGCCCCCTGCCGGTGGGCATCTACGACCGCGGCCGAGGCGGCGCGGTGGTGGTTCCCGATGAGGCGCTGGACACCATCTACGCCCAGAGCAATGTGGTGATGGTCAAGGACAGCTCGGCCACCCCGGAGCGCCGCGACATCGCGCTGGCGGCGCGCGACAAGCGCCCCGACCTGATGCTCCTGGATGGCGACGAGTTCCACTGCGTGGAGTACCTGCAGGCCGGCTATGACGGTCTCCTGCTGGGGGGCGGCATCTTCAACGGCTATCTGGCGGGACAGATCATCGAGGCCGTGGCCGCGGGCGACATCGCGAAGGCAGAGGCCCTCCAGGCCCGCATGAACCGCATGATGTACGACGTGTACGGCGGGGAGAGCATCTCCTGCTGGCTCTCGGGCCTCAAGAAGCTCCTGGTGGACATGGGGATCTTTGGTTCGTGGGAAACCTACCTCAACTACCCGCTGACCGACGAGTGCCGGGCGGCCATCACGAAGGTGATCGAGCAGGACGCCGACGTGTTGCTGCCATAGGAGCGGGCGGTGTGAGGGCTGTGCCAGACGACCGGGCCGGGTGTGCGGGCGACGCCTCGCGTCGCACCGGCTGCACACTCGGCCCCCCGCCTCTCCCCCGCCTCTCCCCTGCCTCTCCCCTGCCTCTCCCCTGCCTCTACCCTGCCTCTACCGCCCGTACATCTCTTCACTCACCTTCCGAAACTCGCGGCACATGGCGTCGACGGCCTCCTGTGTGTGACCGGCCCCCTGCGGATCGCCGTACCACTTGGGGATGAACCCACCCTCGCCGGTCCCCAGCTTGGCCACCAGCTCCCGGGCATACGCGCGGATGTCGTCGAGGCTGCCGTGGCACATGGTCTGCTGGATGTCCACCGGGCAGTAGAAGGTGATCCTCCCCCCAAACCTCTGGCTCAGCACATCGAGGCCCATGTTCTCCTGCTGATCCATCTGGATCACATCCAGCCCCGCCTCGATGAGATCATCGAGGATGTCCACGATGTACCCACAGCTATGCAGGAAGGTGAGCAGTCCGGCGTCGTGGGCCGCACCGTAGATCCTGGCGTAGCAGGGCTTCCACAGCTCCCGCCAGCTCTCGGGCCGGATCATGAGGCGGTCCTGCAGACCCCAGTCATCGCAGAAGATCAGGCCGTCGCAGCCGGCGGCGGCGTAGTGTTCGATGGCGACGAGGTTCATGTCCACGAGGATCGAAAGCAGCTTCTGCAGCTCGTCGGGGTTGGTGTACATGTCCGTCCAGGTGTTTCTGAGGCCGCGGATGAAATGGACACGCTCGTAGATGGAGAGGCCGGAGCCGAAGAGGAACTGCTCGCCCGCACGGTCTCGTGCGCCTTCGAGGCTCTCCCAGCGCGCGGAATCGCGGATATCGGGAATGGTGAGCTGTGCAAACTCGCTCCAGTCCTGAAGCGGGAACTGCTTGACCTCCCCAAGGTGCGAGACGCCGATATTGTGCCACACGGCGCCCCACTCGTCGGTGCCGAAGGAGGGTCGCGCATCCGGCGAGGGGTCCATGCTCGCCCAGGCGAAGTCACATCCGAAGTCACCGGGGAAGTCCCGGGGCAGGCGGTCGGGGGTCTGGAAGCGGACGGTGCGGCTCACGACCTCTCGCGGCGACATGGGAGCCATGAGGTGGGTCCTCCGTGGGGTTGGGGCTGAGGCCGGGGCGTAGGTTGGCCGCGGAGCGCCGGAGGTCCTCCCCCGAAGCGAAGCTCCCGCCCGGGAAGGGGCGGGAGCCGTGTGGGTGGGCCGGACGGCAGGCAGGTCTAGATGTCCTTGCCCACCGACGGGTCGGAGGTGTTGGTTGACAGGTCGGGATACCAGAACCAGTGGGGATCCCAGTAGCCTATCTTCTTGGAGCATAGCGTGTCGCCGCTGCGGATGACCTTGACGTGGCCGTCAAAGAACGCGCAGTTGAACGGCCTCGCAGTTGAGTACTCGGCCCCCTGGCGACAGCCGCACTGCAGGTCGCCGTGCCACGATCGGTACTCGTTGAGCATGATCTGCTCCGAGGGCCAGGCGAACAGGGACATCTTCACACCGTCCCCGCGGGAGCAGACGGCGTGCTTGTACTTGTAGTGGGTGTATACGCCGGCGGGGCCGTATATGGTGGCGCCCCTGCTGGGCCAGTCATCCTGGCCACTGGGACACAGACCCAGTTGCCGGTTCTTGATGTAGGGGCCGATGATGTGGATGTAGATGTTCCGTTCCACGCAGCAGGCGTCATTGGGGTAGGCCGTTGGGCCGCCCGGGTAATGCGCGATGTTCTGGCCGGGGAACTTCTCGTCGTAGTCCTGGACGTACATCAACATGCCCAGCGCCAACTGCTTGAGGTTGCTCGTGCACGTCGTCTGTCTGGCCTTCTCGCGGGCTCTGGCAAAGACCGGGAATAGGATTGCCGCAAGGATCGCGATAATCGCGATCACAACCAGTAACTCGATCAGCGTGAAGCCACTCTTGCGCATGCCGTTCCCATCCTTTCCTGGACGCACCGGCGACATGGGGCGGCCCTCCCGCGGCCGAGATATCGGCAGTACGGGTGTTAAGCGCTCCCACTTAACCGTCCTTGCCTGATTCGACGCGGCAGGCTCACATGCCTTCTGAAAAACCGCACAGTAGTTGCGCGGCGCACGTGGTCTACCATCGCGCCGCCGGAACACCCGCAAACGGGGTGCAAAGGCCGACCAACGCGAGCGCCCGCCAATGGTCTGCGGGTCAGAGACCCGCGGGCACGGAGACGACCGCGGCCGGCTCGTCGGCTCGTCCCTACGGCGCGGAAGGCACGATCAACTCCGGAGCCGCCTGCAGGCCGCTGCGCTGCTCGTACAGCGTGGACTGGCCCGCGTAGGTCCTGGTGATGATGTGCCCCAGTGCGTTGTGGACGCGGATCTCCAGCTCGCCTTCGCGCTCGGAGGTCTCCGCCCCCAGATCGAACACATACGGGTACCACGAACGGATGCCACAGGACGCTCCGTTGAAGCGGACCTCCACCGAGTCGGCACAGGCCGGCAGGCGCAAGAGCACGGGAACGTCCGCGGGCAGGCGGACCTGTCGGCGGTAGACGCCGACGCCCGCGAAATGGGGCATCCCCTGCCCCTCCCACGGCTCCGCGGGCGAGATGGTGCTCGGCGCGGGCCTGAGGGTCTGACCCTCCACGGTGAAGTCGCCCACGAGAACCACGGGCTGCAGCAGGGCGCTGATGCCTTCCATGGGCGCGATGCGGGGGTCATTGTACTTGCTCGTCCGGGCACGGATGTGAATGGCATTGGCGCCCGGCTCCAGCAGAGCGCCCACCTCGAAGTGCACGTTCTCTTCGGTCCAGACCGGCTGTCCCGCCACCTGGCGCGCCGGCCGCCCGTTGACGTAGACCTCCAGGAAGTCGGGGTTGTCCAGGACCAGACGGTGCGGCGCGGCTCCCGGCGCGCAGGCAACGTTGGCCCGCAGCCAGTACCACGGCGATTCACCCGGGAGGATCGGCTCGGGAAGTCGCCCGTCCTCGGGGGCGATCCAGCCATCATCGTCCTCCCCACGCTGCCGGCCCCGGGCGGCGCCCTCATTGCGCGGGTCCGGCTTGACCTCCACATCAAGGCGCAGCATGTTCCCCGGCTCCGGTGTGAACTCCCAGTCGCCGTCGAGCGCCACCGTCGCCGCGGGGTTCAGCCAGGCCGGGGCGGCCGGGAGACCATCGCCGGGCAGCCCGTCCCCCACGAACACGAAGTACCCCTGCCAGGGCTCGAAATGCCAGGTGAAGCCGCCCTCCGCCTCCGGTCGGTAGAGCTCCATGGTGTCCGGGTCGCAGAGGGTGACCTGTCCGGGGAGGCTCACGTCGATCGTGATGTCCACCGGCTCCTGAGCCATGCCGGCCACGTAGAAGGCGTCGAGGCCGGCAATGCGGCGCCGGGAGGAGATGAACTCACGGGCCCCCTTTCCGCTCAGCGTCAGCGGCCGGCGCAGGGCCTGTGACAACGCCTCGGCCACCGCGGCCCCGGAGCCGGCCACGTGGTGGACGGACGGCAGCTCCAGCAGCCCCTGCACCTCGCCCGAGAGGTCCTCCAGGTCGTCCACAGTCCGCTGCGGCGGGTCGCCGGCGAGGATCACCGTCCCGCCGGCCTCGGCGAAGGCGCGTACCCTGTCCCAGCAGGCCTTCGGCAGCCGCGTGGCCGAGGGCAGGACCACAGCGCGGTAGGAGGCGTGCTCGGTGGTGAGCCGGCCGGCGGCGGCCTGCGCCTGCTCCAGCACGGGCTCGAAGAGGAAGTCGAAGTGCCACTGCTCGCGGACCAGCTCATCCAGCAGGTCATAGAGCTGCTCCTGCAGGGCTCCCAGAGGGAAGTCCGGGGCGGCGTCGTGCCAGGGCACGGACAACGCCTGCAGGTCCGCCAGAGCCCAGACGGTGGACCGCGGGTACAGTACCGCGATGTCACATATCGGCTCGCCCTCTGCATGCAGTGCGGCAACCCGAGCGTTGTAGTCGGCGTAGGTCTTGTAGTGCCGCCACCACGGCTGGGTGAAGTGCTTTCCGGCGATGGCGTACTTGCGGAAGTCGGCGATGCTGGTGACCAGGGAGTTGTCGTTGAACAAGGTCACCCCCAGGGCCACCTGATAGTTGAAGCCCCGCTTCTGGCGCTGCAGGTTCATGCCCCAGTCGCAGACGCCGTAGGCTTCGGAGAGCATCTCGAAGGCCCCGCTGTGCCGCACGATGCCGTGGACGAGCTTGCAGGTCAGGTGGAAGGAGCGTCGGTCCAGAGCCCCGTAGAAAGCGGTGCCATAGGGATAGGTGAAGCCGTCGGCATTGGCGAGCATGTCGATGCCGGGGATGGTGAAGTGCTTCATGACCTCCCACAGATCGGCTCCCATGCGCACGTGGGTGTTGAGGGTCTCCTCGCCCAGACAGTGGCCGGTCAGGGCGAGCCCGTGCCGGTCGCACCAGGCCCTCTGACCGGCCGAGTAGGCCTGCCCGAAGCGCTCGGCCACCAGGCGCCAGTAGTGCATCCGCGCGCGCTGGGCCTGCGGGTCGTCCACCGGGCCCAGCAGGTCTCCGAGGCACTCTCGCAGGTCGTAGCCGTAGCGGGAGTGGAAGTCCTCCAGCAGGCCGTCGGTGTACGGGAGACCCATCCAGGGTGAAGCGACGCGCAGGTGGAAGCCGGGTTCGTCGGTGAAGAAGCCGGGGATCGTCTGGCCAAAGTCCTGCGGAGCGTGGGCCAGATAGCGCTCGTGGGTAGAATCCAGGAAATGCCCGCAGGCCTCGGCGCTGAGCACATCCAGGTATCCGGGAATGGTACTGAGCCAGTCGCAGCCCCTGACGTTGATGCGGATGTCGCGCCCCGGCCCTACCGTCCACACGGCGCCCCCTGCCGTGCGCGGTTCTCCGCAGCCCCCGGGTACCGCGCCCTCGGCCGAGGCGGGCTTGACCCACAAGACCTGCTCGCAGGCCTCGGGATGGTCGCGCAGGACCATGCCGGCGCACACGCCACTGGGCCAGTTGTACTCATCGTAGATCCAGCACTTCATGCCGAATTCCCGGCAGTAGTCCAGGGTCTGGCCCACGCGCTGCCAGTACGGGGCGGACATGTACGGAAGCTCCATGCCGTAGATGGGGAACAGGAAGAACTCCGTGATTCCCCGGGCGTGCATCTCGGCCAGTTGGCTTTGCAGGCCGGGCCAGTCGAGGTCGCCGGTCCAGGCCAACCAGGGCACGGGCCGATAGCGGGAGGGCGGGTCGGTGAGGCGTTGGGGCAGATCGGCGGCCTGCAGCTCGTGCCACAGGCGGGGGCGGATGGATGACATGAGAGCCTCCTTGGACGGGCCTGTCCGGGCTCGACGCAGGGGAACCCGAGGGCCGCGCGGAGCGCCGTGCGGCAGGCGCAGAGCCGGCCTCTCGCCGGTCGTGGCGGACCATTCCTCGCTCAGGGCGCCGGTACCTCGCCGCGGCCGTGATGGGCGAGCAAGGCAGGCGCTGAGGATGCCGGCGGGGAACTCCCTAGCTACTTGCCGGCCTTGATTCTACATGACTCTTGAGTAGGAGAAGACGGGAGGTGCCCAAAGCATGTTACCATGGTACCTGTGGTTCCTCGCGGGCCTGGTGATGCTCATCATCGAGTTGATGGCCGGGACGATGTACCTGCTGTGGGCCGCGTGTGCGGCGTTCCTGGCCGGACTGGTGGCCCTGGTGCTTGGATCGGTGGTCTGGCTCCCGTGGGTGGTGTTCTCGGTGGCCACCGTGCTCCTGGCGGCCCTGACGCGGCCGCTAGTGCACAGGATCCGCCTCGGTCGCGGGGTGGCGTCCAATGTGGACAGTGTCATCGGCAAAGAGGCCGTCGTGCTGCAGCGCATTGACCCCGCGGCCAACACCGGCCGCGTGCGTATCGGCGGGGATGAGTGGCGGGCCAGCGCAGACGATGTGGTGGAGGCCGGGGCGCGAGTGGTAGTGCTCGGCGTCGAGGGAGCGACACTGTCGGTACAGCAGTTGGGGTCCTGAACGGACGGACCGGGCGATGGGCCGGTGAGGGAGCACCGTGGCGGCTTGAGGAGGCCACTTGCCGCCACCGGCGGCCGGGCTCCGGTCCCGGAAAGCGCCCCGGCCGGCCGAGCCAATCGGAAATGGCGGAGGGCCACGACAGGCAACTGTCGGGCGAACCGACAAGGAGTTGATCGCAGTGGGACAGTACGTGCTTGGGATATTCCTGGCCATCCTGGCGATGGTGTTCATCAGCAAGTGCGTGTACATCGTGGCCCAGCACCAGCGCGGCGTGGTCGCAACCTTTGGGCGCTACACCAAGACCAACGACCCCGGCCTGATCTTCATCGTCCCCTTCATCCAGACCATGCAGCTCGTGGACATGCGCGAGACGGTGCTGGATGTGCCGCCGCAGGACGTGATCACCGAGGACAATGCGCTGGTGCGGGTGGACGCCGTGGTCTACTACGAGGTCACCGACCCGTTCCGCAACACCTACAATGTGACGAACTTCGTGCTCGCAGCGATGAAACTGGCCCAGACGAACCTGCGTAATATCATCGGCGACCTGGAGCTCGACGAGGCGCTCACCTCCCGCGAGACGATCAACGCCAGGCTCCGCGAGATTCTCGATGAGGCCACGGACAAGTGGGGTGTGCGGGTCACACGGGTGGAGATCCAGACCATCGAGCCGCCGCGGGATATCACCGAGGCCATGAGCCGGCAGATGAAGGCCGAGCGCGACAAGCGCGCGGCCATCCTCGAGGCCGAGGGCATCAAGCAGGCGGCTATTCTCGCCGCCGAGGGCGAGCGGCAGTCGCAGATCCTGCGGGCCGAGGGTGAGGCGGAGGCGATGAAGAGGGTGGCCGAGGCCGAGAGGTTCCGGCAGTTGACCGTCGCCGAGGGTGAAGGCCTCGCCATCAAGACGGTCTTCGACGCCATCCACGCCGGCAATCCCACTCAGGACCTGCTGGCCGTCAAGTACCTGGAGGCTCTGGGCCAGATCGCCGACGGCAAGGCGACCAAGATATTCCTCCCCCTGGAGACCGGCGGCGCGCTCTCCAGCATCGCCGCCGCGGGTATCGCCTTCCAGGAGGGGATGGGCGCCGACGCGGCGAAACCCCAGACGTAGAAGCTTGGCCGAGAAGCCGGTTCTGCCGCCAAGATGTCATTCTGAGCGTCCATCTCGCGCAGCGAGATAGCGGAGAATCTCGCTGAATGCCGGGAGATTCCTCGAGCTGCTCTTGCCGGGAGCGGACGCTCTCAGGACGACATTCCCGGCGAATCCGGGGTTCCTGGCCGCATCTCCAGTCGACCTTTGGCAGGAGCACATGGGCCCCGCAGGTCGCTGCCTGCGGGGCCTGTCTTTCCCACTACCTATCGAATTGACGAGGTGTTCATCATGGCCGCCCGACGTTACCTGGCCTTCGATCTTGGCGCCGAGAGCGGGAGAGCCGTGGTCGGCACGCTGCAGGACGGCAGGCTCTCCCTGGAGGAGATCCATCGCTTCCTCAATGAGCCCGTGGAAGTCTGCGGCACCATGCACTGGGACATCCTCTCTTTGTACAACAACATCCTCAGGGGCATGCGCGAGTACGTCAAGCGCTACGGCGACAGCGTGGACGGCATCGGCATCGACACCTGGGCCGTGGACTTCGCCCTCTTCGGCAGCGACGGCAAGCTCCTGCAAAACCCCGTGTGCTACAGAGACAAGCGCACCGAGGGCATGGTCGACAAGGCACTGGAGAAGATGACGAGCATGGAGCTGTACGAGGAGACCGGCCTGGCGATCCTCTCGATCCACACGCTGTTCCAGCTCCTGTCCCTGCGCCGGGGCGACAGCCCCTTCCTGGACATGGCCGACTCCTTCCTCATGATCCCAAGCACTCTGGGCTACTTCCTCACGGGCCAAAGGCAGGTGGAGCGCAGCAACGCCATCTCCACGCAGGTGTACAACCCGCGCAGCGGACAGTGGAGCGAGAAGGTCTTTGCCGCCTACGACCTCCCGCGGTCGATCATGCCCCGGCTCGTGGACCCCGGCACACGGCTGGGGCCGTTGCTGGACAGCGTCAAGGACAGCACCGGCCTGCGCCACGGTGACGTGATCTCGGTCTGCAACCATGACACCGGCTCGGCGGTGGCGGCGGTCCCGGCGGAGGGCGGAAGCTGGGCCTTCATCAGCTCCGGTACCTGGTCGATCCTGGGCGCCCTGAGCCCGCAGGTTATCACCACGCAGGAGTAGATCGGAAGAGCGTCGTGTAGGGAAAGAGTGTAGGATAGGGTGTA
>CAZXDD010000297.1:0-9468 GCA_964639415.1 uncultured Armatimonadia bacterium | reverse complement strand
CTCCCGTCTCCGCCGGTCCCGCCCTGCGGGACGGAGTACAAGCGGCTCGAAGAGACGCCGGGAGGGAGGCGGGGGGGCAGGCGACGCGGATCGGCGCCTGCCCGGAACCTGCATACTCTGAGGGAAGGCCCGAACCGCAGGGCGGGACGACGGCTCAAGGCGACGGCCAAGGACGACGGCCAAGGCGGAGGGATCGTGCTCGTCGCGCCGAATAGCCCCGATGGACTCTCCCACTACCTACGCCCGGAGGCCGCCATGGCCGGTCATGCCCACCCCCAGGCCACAGAGGGCGCCTACGGGCGCCTGGAGACCGACGCCCCTGAGTACCGCCCGCTGGATACCGTTACCGTCACCATCCGCGGACGAGACCGCGGGGATACCTCCTGCACCATCAAAGCCTGCGACCCGGAGCAACGATGCACCCTCCAAACTCGGGTGACCCTCCGCGACAACGCGGCCACACTGACCTTCCCCGCCCCCGGCCCCCCCGGCGTGCACTACCTCTACCTGACCTGGGAGAACGAAGAGCGCCATAGCAGATACCTCAACTTCCGCGTGGAGGCCGAAAGCTCCGTGGAATGCGGGGAGCCGCGGATCGACGGGCTCTTGCCCTACACCCGCGATCGCATGCGCCTGGGGCGGCGGGAATACCACACCGACAGAGGCAAGTTCGTGGGCTACATGTCCGCCGATACCATGCACTTCGACGGCATCTGGCTGCGCGACTGGATCTACGGCCTCCCGGGCTATCGACACTGGGAGTCGGACATGTCCTGCGGCCTGGACCGATTCCTCGAGGCTCAGAGCCCCGAGGGCATGGTGCCCGACGGCATCGAGCGCGATGGGCGCACCTGGCGCGTGGGCCTCGAATCCGATGTGGAGTACATCCTCGTCCTGGGGGTGTGGCAGACGTGGCAGGCCACCGGCGATGACGCGTGGTTGGAGGCCGCCCTCCCCAAGCTTCGCCGAGCGCTGCGATACGTGCAAAGCGACCCCAAGCACTGGGACCCGAAGCATCGCCTCATCAAGCGCCAGCATAGCTGCGACACCTGGGACTTCGACATCGACGGCGCCTCGGACCGCGGCGAGGGCCGCCATGTCATCGCCAACTGCGATCAAAGCGGGTACTATCTGGCCTTCACCGCCATGGCCGCCATGCACCGGCATCTGGGACACGAGCAGGAGGCGCGACACTGGGAGACCGAGGCCGAGGAGTACCGGCGGCGGGCCGTGGCGCTGCTTTGGGATGGCGACAAGTTTCTGCATCACGTGCATCTGGACCCCATCGAGCACGGCGATTTTGCGGAAGACGCCCAGCTCTCGATGGGCAATACCTGGGCGATGACCCGGGGCCTTGCCGACGGCGAGCAGGCGCGGCGCATCATCGCTCAGTACCGGAGCCGGCATGCCGCGACCGGTGACGCCTACCCCTGGTGGAGTCTGCAGCCGGGCTACCCCGACGGCCTGGGCTACTTCTCCCGGGACTACTGCAGGCAGGGAGGGTACGCCAACGGCGGGCTCATGCCCTGGGTGGGCGGGGAGCTGTGCCGGGCGGCGTTTGCCTGCGGCGAGGAGGCCTACGGCCTGCAACTCCTCCTGCAGTACCTGGAGCATCTGGAGAAGACCGGCGGCGCCCAGGTATGGTACTGGCCCGACGGCACTCCGGGCTTCCGCACCCCCAATGAGGTGCCCTACGCCTCCTGGGGCATGGCGCAGTGGGTGGATGCGCTCATGGAGGGTCTGGCGGGGATCGTGGATGAGACCGGACAACTCAGGCGCGTCGTCGTCTCGCCGCGCTGGGCGGCAACCCCCTTCGCGCAGGCCAGTGTCGTGTGGCGCTACGCGGCCTCGGGGGCGCTGTTTGCCTACCGCGTGAAGCTGGATGAGGCCGCGCGGGAGATGCGCCTGCAATACACGGGCTCGGGGGAGGAAGTGCGCCTGCGGCTGCTGCTCCCCTCGTGGCTGGAGCCGGGCGCCGTCACGGTGGATGGGGAGGACACCGAGTTTGGGGTGGAGATCGAGGGGGAAAGCCGGTATGTGAGTCTCGAAGCGGGGATCGGGGGAGTGAGGCGAGTCGTGGTGTTGCCATCCCAAACGCCACACCGCCGCGGCGCGAGGTTGTCATCCTGAGCGTCAACCCCGCGCAGCGGGGTAGCGAAGGATCTCGTCCCGGCGTCAGGGGATTCCTCAGGCCGCGCCCTGTGGGCGCCATGGCTCTCAGAATCACGCGAGCGGGCGGGGCGGCCCTTGGCGCCGTGCCTCTACAGCCGCGAGAACACCGCCGCCGCGGCCCCGGCCAGGTTCGCCCGCCCCCCCATGGCCGCCAGCTCCAGACGGACCCCCTCGGCATAGAACGGAGCGGTGTACTGCACGAAGCTCTCGCGAATCGCCGCCAGGTACGGCACCCCCGCCTCGGCCACCCCCCCGGCGATGGCGATGGTATCGGGAGCGAAGATGGAGGCGAGGGTGGACAGGCCGAGGCCCAGGAGCCCGCCGGTCTCGGTGATGATGCTCAGCGCCAGAGGGTCGCCGGCCCTGCACTGCTCGATGACCGGCCGCGCCTGCCCCTCCTGCAACTCGCGGTGGTGCTCCCGGAGCGCCGAGCTCTCGAACACCTCGAACCTCGCCACGGCGCGCCTGGCCAGAGCCGGCGCGGACACCTCGGCCTCGAGGCAGCCCCGGCTCCCCCCGGGGCAGAGGCCACCGTCCGGTGCCACGACTACATAGCCCGGATCGCCAATGCCGTCGAAGGCGAATCGCAGCAGCTCTCCGTCCACGATGACCCCGGCGCCGACCCCTGTCCCCACCACCACGCAGAGGAATCGCCGCGACCCGCTGCCCACCCCGTAGTGCCACTCGCCAAGGGTCCCGGCGTTGATGTCTCGCTCCACCGCCCACGGCAGGCCCTCGAACCCGGCAAGCAGGGGGGAGACGAAGTCCGCGCCCTGCAGCCCGATGTTGTTGGGATGGTAGGTCAGCACTCGCCGCGAGGAATCGTACAGCCCGGCGATGCTCAGCCCAATGCCGTCCACGGCCTCCCCGGCGCTCAGCGCGTGCATCCGCGCATTGAGCGAGACGTAGTCCTCGGGCCGCCGCGGGGCGTCCACCGTGGCGGTCCGCCCAATCCCCCCACTGCCATCCACAATGCCGAGCTTGGCGTGGGTGCCGCCGATATCAACCGCCAGCGCTGTCGGCACCGGGGCTACTCCTCCTCGCTGATGACATATGAGCAGCGGTAGAAGTCATTGCAGTCCGCGCCGCGCCAGCCCGCCATCTTCAGAGCCAGGAGCTGGGCCACGGTGACGTCAAACAGCGGAGCCAGCACCGGCGAGACGGCGGGGAAGCGCAAAGTCAGCGCCACCTCCGGCTCCGGGCCGCCGTCGGGAGCGAAGACCACGCTCTTACCGCCGAAGCCCTCGATCGCCGCGGCCAGCGAGGCCGTCAGCCCCATGGGCGTGCCCGGAGTGAGAAACAGCATCCCCCGGAAGCCCTCCTTCACCACCTCGATGGCACCGTGGCGGAAGGCCGCGGCATTGTCCGCCGTCGCCGGGTACTTGGCGGCCTCCTCGCAAAGCAGCCGCCCCTCGCAGGCCGAGGCATACCCGGCACCGCGGCCCAGATAGTACTGCACCACGGGGCCCTCGAACAGTCCCGCCACCGACTCCAGCGCGTCCTCCCAGCCGTCCAGTCTCTCCCCCACCTTGGCCCAGCCGGCCTCCAGCTCCGGCAGCAGCGAGGCCCCGTGAGCCCCGGAGGCCTCCGCCAGAGCCAGGATCGCCGCCTGCAACGGGCCGTTGTACATCTTCACCGACACATTGTGGTCCGGGTCGGCGCCCACATTGAGCACCACCTCGGCCGCCCTCCCCAACTGGCTCTCCGGGCAATTGGTGACGGCGATGACCCGCGCCCTCTTCTCGCGCGCCACCTCCAGCACCCGTACCGTCTCCGCCGACTCCCCGGAGCGAGATACCACCAGCAGCGCGGCATCCTCCAGCCACGGCGCCAGGCCGTTGCACAGCTCCCCGGTATCCATCGCCAGGGTCTTGAGGCCCAGCTCTAGCCCCGCATACTGTGCGGCCAGGGCGATGAAGTACGAGCTGCCCATGCCGGTGAGGATGGCCGGAGTTGGGCCACGAAGCAGGTCCGCGGCACGGCGCAATTCGGCGGCTTGGGTGTGGATGAGCCCACGGGCCGAACGGGCCATCTCGTCGGGCTGAGCCCAGATATCCGCACGCAGGTTCTGCATTCATCGCCTCCGGGAAAGTAGTGCGGGCATACGCCACCGCGGCGGGGCAGTTCGGCGGGGGAGGGCTGAGGACCTCCGCCACGGTAGCGACGGGAGAACAGGATAGCGGCGGATAGCAGCGGATGACGGCAAACGGCCTGGAAACAAGGCGAGTGCACGGGGACAATGACACTTGGGCCCGTGCTCCTACCGCGCGGCATGGAGGCGGCCGTGCGCTGTTCTACCTCTCCCAGGCCCGAAGGGCCGTCAGGGAGAGGTCGGCTGTTCGGGCTCGCCGGCGAGCCGGAACAGACGGGTGAGGGACCGCCCCGGTGAGAGCCGCCGCCCGCCACGGCCGTTGCCCGTTGCCCGTCCCGCGCCGGCAGGTCGCTATGACGGGCGGGGGGAAACTGGGGCCACTGGCGTGCCGGGAGTGTGACACCCGACCAGCGAGGAGAGACCAGTACCATGCGGATCTACATCCATACCGATCTAGAAGGCATCAGCGGCGTCGACCGGGCCGAGATGGTGCCGCGAGACAGCGAGGACTACCGGCTCTCCTGCGAGCTGCTCATGGGCGACGTCAACGCCGCCGTCGACGGCGCCTTCGCCGGTGGGGCCACGGAGGTCGTGGTCCTCGACAGCCACGGCGGGGGCGGCAACTTCATCCTCGAGATGCTCGACCCCCGGGCGCAAAACGACACCAAGCCCAACCGCAAGTGGTGGGGCGTGATGGACGAGCGCTGCGACGCCACCTTCTTCATCGGCGCCCACGCCATGGCCGGCACTCTCAACGGGTTTTTGGACCACACCCAGTCCTCGCTCACTTGGTACAACTACTGGATCAACGGCAGGAAGCTGGGCGAGCTGGCCCAGTGGGCTCTGGTGGCAGGCAACTTCGGCATCCCGCTGGTGATGGTCAGCGGCGATGAAGCCGCCTGCATGGAAGCCCACGGGTTCTTCTCGCCCTGCAAGACGGCGGCCGTCAAGAGGGGCGTGGGACGCCAGAGGGCCGAGGCGCTGCCTTTGGAGGAGGCCCGTGAGCGCATCCGCCGTGCGGCTCAGGAGGCCATGGCGATCATCCCGCAGGCCAGACCCTTCTCGCCCCAACGGCCTCTGGAGATCATCGTGGAGTTCACCCGGGCCGACTACGCCGACGCCGCCGCGGCCCGCGGGCGCGTGGATCGCATCGACGCCCGCACCGTGCGCAAGGTCACCGATAACCCTCTGGACCTGTTTCCCTGGTAGGTGGCGCCCGCACCGCTCCCGGGTCTCCGCGCCTTTCGCTCCGCCAATGCCCCGCCCGTGCGGCGGGCGGCAGATCTCAGCACGACCAGCGGGAGGAACTCGCCATGCGTCTGCTATCCATCGCCGCCGTGCTCCTGTGCCTCGCGAACGTTCACGCCGCGGAGGTGCTGCGCGCGGACTTCGAGCCCGTCGGTGACGAGACCGCGCCGGATGGCTGGACATTCCGCCGCGCCCGGGGAGAGTGTTTCGGGCAGTGGGACCAGGAGCAGGCCGCCGGAGGCCTGCGCTCGGCCCGGCTGGCCATCCCCACCGACGGCACCGCCCGCGCCCACTGGGCCTACACCCGGCGCGTCCCCGTGGAGCCCGCTACCGGCTATCGGCTACGGGTGAAGATGATGCTCGCCGAGGTCACCGGCGAGGCCTACGTGATCTGCTACGAGAACGGCCAGGAAGTCCCGGACCACTGGCACGACACTGCGCATCTGAGCGGCAGTCGCGATTGGCACGAGCAGGCAATCGAGTTCCGCACAAGGCCGGACGCCCAGTGGCTGGTGGTGGTCTGCAAGCTGCGGCACGGCACGGGCTATGCCTGGTTCGATGACCTGATCATCGAGCAGACCGAGATCGCTCCGGCCGCGAGGGTCCGAGTCATCCCCGAGGACGACGGCTTCCCCCTGCAGGCAATGTGGACCCCGGCGCAGTGGACCAGGCAGGATGTGCTCCACCTGCTCCCCGGCCGGGTCAACCCGCTGTCCGTGTTCTTCTGGGGCGACAAAGCCAATGTCACGGCCCCGGCGATCGTGATTGAGACTCCCCACGGCATCACCCTGCACGGGCCCGTCGTGCG
The DNA here is from genome assembly GCA_964639415.1 of uncultured Armatimonadia bacterium. GTDB lineage: Bacteria > Armatimonadota > Zipacnadia > Zipacnadales > JABUFB01 > CAYRFY01. The sequence goes on along the minus strand of CAZXDD010000297.1, from coordinate 3,148 downwards.
TGGCCGTGGTCCCATGGCCCGGGACGTGGAGACCGTACCGACGGCCGTCGAGAGAGGCGGCGAGGCCCTGCTGTCCTGGCGTTTCGAGATTCCCAAGGAGCCTCTGACGGCCACGCTGCGGGACAGGCCCTCGTGGGAAGGCTACCACCACCTCTACGCCGAGGTGGCCCCGGATGCCGTCTCCGGTGGCCATTTCCGGTGGCGCCTGGAGACCGGCGGCCAGTTGGGCCCCGAGCACGCGCTGGCGCTACAGATCGCCGCCCCTTTGGAGGGCAGGCTCACGCCGCCCGAGGACTTCCGGATCTACGTGCAGCACACCGGCGCCCTGCGCACCCCGAACGCCACGGTGCGCCGGGGTCTTGTTGAGTACCTGCAGGCCGCCGGAATCGTGGGCGGCTTTTGCATGAGCTTCTACGAGCCGGAAAGGACCGACGTGGACGCCCATCTGCGAGGCCTGGGCTTCGATCTGCACACCTGGCGCTTCGAGGGCTTCGCGGGCACGGCCGAGGGCGACACGGCGCTGGTGAACGTGAAGGGGGAGACGGTGACGGGGCATGTGTGCCCGGAGGCGCAGCTTCAGCGGGTGCAGCCGTGGTATGAATCGGTGAGGGCACACTATGGGGCCAAGCTCATCGGGGGGATCAAGCGCCTGGTCATCGACTACGAGCCTTCGACGTTCAACACGTGCTTTTGTCCCCGCTGCCGGGCGGCCTTCGCGCGGCGCTTCGAGCTGTCGACCGAGGAGTGTGCGACGCTCCCGGGCGCCGAGATACAGGCCAGGTACGGCCTGCAGTGGGGCCGGTTCTGTGCCGAGCAGCACGGCGCCATCGTCAAGCTTCACATCGCCCTGATCCACGAGATCGACCCCGAGGTGGCCGTGGGCCTGTGCAGTTGGCACGGCACGGCCGCCTCCGCCGACAGAGGGGCCGACATCACCCTCTTCGAGCCCGATGCCGCCTTCCATGCCCCGATGATCTACGCCTCCGGGCCCACGTACCATCAGGTGGTGCAGGAGACCTGCCGACGCGCGGGCCGGCCGGTGCTCCCCTTCATCGAGCTATCGGACATCTCCCAGCCCCGCAGCCTTTCGCCCCGGGAGCTGCGCCAGAACCTGCTGGCAACGGGCCTGTGCGGCGGCGAGGGAGCCTTCATGTGGGTGGGTATCGAGTGCTTCGACGCCGACTACATGCACGCCATCGCCCGGTCGGTGCGAGACATCCGGCTGCTGCGGTCGCACGTCCCCTTCTCCGGTGCCAAGGTGGAGTGGCTGCGGGTGGAGGGAGCCCCGGAGCGGGTGCGGGAGATCACCGTGGACGGCCGCCGGATTGCCGTGCCCTCCTCGACACCCTTTGGCTCGGTGCGCTGCCATGTGTGGGGCAATGAGGAGAAAGCCGTGGTGGCACTTCTGAGCTACGAGGAGACGGAAGCGCAGAACGTGCGGGTGTCGCTGTCCAAGCCGGGCCGCGCAGGCTATACTGTGCTGGACCTGTCGACCGACGCCGCCGCCGAGGCGCAGGGCACTCTTCCAGACAGCGGCTATGAGATCTCGGTTGCCCCCGGCGACCTGACGGCCCTGATAGTGAGTAAGAATCCATGACACCTGAGCCCCAAGAGGTTGTAGAGCCACCTGTGCAACGCCGCAGCTACCTGCGGCGCATCGAGTCCAGTGAGATGGGCAGCGCTCCGGTGCTGCGCACATTGATTACGCTGGGGATTCCGGCGGCCACCGCCGGGATCATGCAGACGTCCTTCGAGTTCGTGGACACGCTGTTCGTCAGCCGCCTGGGTAAGGAGGCCGTCAGCGGCGTGTCTTTGGTGGGGCCGCTGATGTTTCTGATGTTCGCGATCACCACCGCGGTGAACGTGGGCGTCTCGGCATTGGTGGCGCGCCGGCTGGGTGAGCGCAAGCTGGAGCAGGCCCGGCGGGTGCTGAGCTGGGGCCTGGTGGTCAGCGCCATCGTGGGTTGCCTTCTCACGGTGCTGTCCCTGCTATTCCTGGACCGCCTGCTGGGGCTGCTGGGCGGGAATGCCGATATCGTGCCCTATGCCCGGCAGTTTGGGCAGATCATGCTGCTGGGCATGCTGCCGATGCACCTGGGCACCACGGCCGACTCGGCGCTGCGGGCCCAGGGCGACACCGTGACGCCGATGAAGGTGAGCCTGTGGGCCAATGTGGTGAATGCGGCCCTCAACTGGTACTTCATCTTCGGCCTCGGGCTGGGGGTGCAGGGCTCGGCCCTGGGGACCTTCTGCACGCGCACGCTGGTCTCCCTGATCCTGCTCAGCCGGCTGTGGGCGCGGAGCACCGAGGTGCGGCCGGTATTCCCGTATATCTCCTCCTTCCGCGACGGCCTGCGCACCATCGGCGAGATCTACTGGATCGGCCTGCCGGCCAGTGTGGGCATGGCGGCGATGGCGGGCTCGATGTGGCCCATCAACCGCCTCCTGGTGGACATGAACCCGTATGCCGTGGGGGTGCTGGGGATCGGTATTCGCGTGGAGTCGCTGGCGATGGTGCCGGTGTTCGGTCTGTTCTCGGCGGTTGTGCCGATGATGGCCTACAACTACGGTGCCCGCTCCATCGCCCGCTGTCGCGAGGTGATGTGGACCTCCGCCTGGCTCTCGGCGGCGGTGATGGGCACCGGCGGGCTGGCCATTTTCGCCTTCCCGGCCGAGTTCTTCGGCCTGTTCGTCAACGACCCCGAGATGCTTCCGATGGGGGTGGAGTACCTGCGGGCGCTGACCCCCGTCTACCCGCTGGTGGCGGCCTCGATCATGGTCTCCGCGGGCTTCCAGGGGATCGGGAAGACCTGGGCCGCCATGGTGCTGCATCTGTGGCGCAATGTCATCATCAAGCTCCCCCTGGCCTACTGGTTCGCGGCCCTCTGGGGCGTGTCCGGCGTGTGGTGGTCGTTCCCGGCCTCCTCGCTGGCCAGCGCGGGCTTCTCCTTCATCTGGATGTACCTGGAGCTCAGGCGTCTGGACCTCCAGTTCGCTCAAGTCCCGGAGCAGGAGACCCCGGCGGAGACCGCCGTGGCGCCCATGGAGGCCGAGGCGCCGACGGAGGTCTAGATGCCTACATGGGCGCACTTATTGACGTTTGAGGCAAGTTCCGGGGCCGCAACCAAGCCGTTGGCCACCCCGTAGG
>CAZXDD010000296.1:0-9482 GCA_964639415.1 uncultured Armatimonadia bacterium | reverse complement strand
GTCTCTGCTGGACCTGAGCCGCCCCGAGCTGGCCGAGGTCAAGGAGGCTCTGCAAGAGGGGGATGTGGCGCGAGCCCGCACGGCCTACATCGCCCACTTCCGGACCCGTCGCTTCGACCCGGCCCTCATCACCGACTGGGAGAGCCGCGCGCGGAACGCGGGGCACAGCACATCCGGAGCCGACAACATCCTGGCCGGTCACATGTGGGATGGCTACAGCGTCTACGAGGTGCCCGAGACGGGTCTGGACTGGCAAGACTCGCCGCTGTCGTGCGTCACGCGCTTCCCGGTACTCGGCACGCTGCGGGCCGCCATCCATCACACCCGTGACGCCCGGTATACGCGCTGGGCGGTTGACCACATCCTGGGCTACATGGCGGCCTATCCCATCGAGCAGTTCGTCGGCCAGGCAAGCACCTCGGGCTGGACATCGCACACGGTGGTGGCCAGGCCCTGGTACTGGTGCATGATCCCCGAGCGCATTCATGAGATGGTAGAGACGATCGCGCTGGTGCGCGGCTTCTCGGAGGTCGGCGACGAGGAGCTGCTCTCGATGCTAAGGCGCCTGTACGAGGAGCTGGGTTACCTGCGGGGCGAGATCCAGGCCTGGGTGGACCGGCGCCACAACGGTGGGTGCGCGATGCTCCAGTCCATGGCCGAGGGCTGCGAGCTTCTGGGCGACTTCCCCCAGAGCCGTGCGTGGCTGGAGTTCGATGCCTTGCTCTTCCGGCAGTACGTCCAGGATGCCTTCTACCCCGACGGCATGTGTGTGGAGCTGACGGTGGCCTACTCGGCGGAGACCTCCGTCGTGCAGCAGAGGCTGGCCTATGCGCTCCGCAACACCGAGGCGGTGGCGCGCCAAAAGGGCCGCCTGCAAGCGATGGTGACCTGCATGGCGGCGCTTTCCGATCCCACCGGTTGGCTACCGTCTTTCGGTGATCTGTATGCCGGAGAGCTCCCGCGCTACGTACACCTGCCGCTGGTGAGGTGGTTGGAGATGCCCTGGGTCGAGCCCCTCGTCACGCAAAGTCCGGGGCCGCCGCCGCCCTTCACCACCTGGCCCGCTCCGGGCGAAGACCAGTGGTGTGGGTACTACACCATGCGCAGTGGCTGGGAGAAGAGGGCCAACTACATGGCCATTGACGGCGGCCCGTGGGGCACCACACATCAGCACGGGGACAAGCTGAGCTTCGTTGTCACCGCCAAGGGGGCCAAGTTCATCATCGACCCGTCCTCCACGAGGTACGCCAGCAACGAGCCGGATGCCTTCATCGGGGGACAGCCCTCGGGCTTTTTGCACAACACCATCACGGTGGACGGCGTGGACGAGTTCATGAGCGAGGGTGGCACAAACGAGGCCGAAGAGCCGCTGAGCAACAGGTGGGAGCAGGGTGATGGTTATGTGTTGTTCGTTGGCGACTACTCGTTCCGGCCCGTGAAAAACGTTCACTGGCAGCGGAGAGTCTTGTTCGTTGACGGCGCCTACTGGCTGCTGCAAGATGTCATGGTGGGAGAGCCGGCCGAGGTGGCCGTCGAGCAGAACCTCCAGTTCGAGGCGGATGTGGAAGTCCGGTTTGACGGCAGTGGGATCGTCGCGACGGCGCCGCCGGATGGGGCACGATTGCTTGTCGTGCCGCTGGAGGGCCAACTGGCGCCGGAGCTGACGGTGGGTGACCGGGAGCCCCACGTCAGCTACTGGCCCGGAGGCAAGCCCGACCACGTGCTGCGGCGCGAAGACGGGCACGATCAGAAGCACGGCCGTGGGTGGACGGGGCGCTCCGGCAGCAGGCTGATCCCGGCCCCGGCCGTCACGTACCGCGGCGCCGCGACGCTTCCGGCCACCATCACGCTGCTTTTGATCCCGCAGGAGCCGGGCGGGGGCGTGTTGCCCCAAGTCCTGCGCGACGTCACTTCGCAAGGCTCCCTGTGGACGCTGCCTAGGGTCTCGGGAGGGGCCGTGCACCTGCGCACCTCGCCGTCCGAGTTCGCAGTCATTTCCTAGCGGCCGGCCGAGCGGACCGGCTCGTGGTTGAGGCGCACGCGATGGGTGGTCTCCCGGACTACAAGGCGGTTATGCGAAGCCTCCCCGAGGCCGTCTTGTCCTGTGACCGCGGGGGCATGGTGTGCCTGACCAACCCGGCCGCCGAAGCCCTCATCGGACGCTCAGCGACGGAGCTGGTCGGCCGCCACTACTCGGAGTTGTTCGCCGACTGCGCGGAGCTAAGCCAGGTCGTCGAGGGCGTGATGGCTGCACCCGCAGCCGCCGAACCGGCCACGCTCCGCCTGTCGCTGGCGGGTAGTGACCCGCCGCGGTATGTGGACCTCGCGGCGGCCCCCCTGGTCTCGGAGGGCTCCGTGCTTGGGGTCGTGCTCAGTCTCAGAGAGCCCGCTGTGTGGGCGGCACCGGGACGGTACCGCGAGCTGGTGGAGCACGCCGGAGTGATGATCCTCATGTCCGATGGCGAGGGGCGCGTGGCTGTGGCCAACCGGGCGGCCCGGGAGTTCCTCGGCCTCGGCCCCGAGGAGAGCCTCATCGGCCGCAGCGTGGCGGGTGCCATCGTGCCCCAAACGCCCGAGACGGCCTCCGCCCTGGAGAGCAGCCTCCGGGAGCTGTCCGAGGCTCCCGAGCGATACGCAACCACCCAGCAGCAGTACCTGCAAGAGGACGGCACCAGCCGCTGGATCGCCTGGTGCAATTGCACCATTCCCGACGAGGAATGCGGGTTGCGGGCAGTGGTATGCGTGGGCACCGACATCACACAGCGTGTCGCCGCCCAGGAAGCGCTCAGACGAAGTGAGCAACGGTTCCGCGAAATGGCGGAAGTCACCCCCGCGGTGTTCTGGACCATGTCGCCGGACGGTCGCGTCGTCCACTTCTGCAGCCCGGCTTTCGAGACGATCTACGGTCGCCCGGTGGAGGACCTCTACAACCGCACCGTCTCGTGGCACTCGATGCTGCACCCCGCCGACCGCAGGCGGATGGCCCGTGCTGCGTCCCGCGTGCAAGAGGCGACGGGTCCGGTGGAGTACCGCATCTGCAGGCCGGACGGCGAGGTCCGCTGGCTACGCGATCACGTGGTCCCGGTACTCGATGACGCCGGCGAGGTGGATCACTTCGTCGGCCTCGGGGTGGATATCACCGACCTAAAGAGGGCCGAGGAGGACCTGCGCGCGAGTCTCGAGCGACAGCGCAGTCTCCATGCCGCGGTTCCCGGCGGTATCATCGTGCTGGACAAGGATGCCCGCACGGTGGAGGCCAACGAGATGGCTCAGGAGTTGATGGGGCTGACGCTGGAGGAGATGCGCGGCGACGGGCCCGCGGACCCGCGATGGCACGCCGTGCACCCGGACGGCTCACCGTTCCCCATCCACACGCGGCCCGCCCTGATGACGCTGCGCACAGGCCAGCCATTCCGTAACGTGGTCACCGGCTTCTACCATCCGTCTGCAGGCACGTACCGCTGGATTCTGGTGAACTCCGAACCGGTCTTCGATCCCAGCCACACCACGGTGGAGGCGGTGGTGACGATCCTCACCGATATCACGGACCGCAAGAGGGCCGAGGAGGCGCTCCGCGACAGCGAGCGCACCGCCTGGGCCCTGCTGAACGCCACGGACAACCCTGCGGTCCTGCTGGACACCGACTTCCGGGCTCTCGCGGCCAACGAGGCCTGTGCCGACAGCCTGGGCACCGGCGTGCAGGAGCTCCTGGGCACCAGCATCCCGGCGCAGATGGACCCGGAAGCCGCCCGGGCCACGAGGGAGCAGCTCCGGCGGGTGCTGCAGACCGGACAACCGGCGCGCTGGGACGATGCCGACGAGGATCGGTACATTACGCGCTCGGCGTATCCGGTCTTGGACGAGAACGGCGCCGTCGTGCGCATCGCCCTGTTCTCTCACGACATGACCGACCGCAAGAGAGCAGAGGACGCCCAGCGCCTCGCCGCTGTGGGACAGCTCGCTGCGGGTGTGGCCCACGAGTTCAACAACGTGCTCGCCGGCATGATGGCCACGGCGGAGCTGGCGGGCTACATCCGGACAGAGGAGCAGTACGACGAGCTCATCAGCACGGTGCGCTCCGGCACCGGCCATGGGGCCGAGATCTGCCGCAATCTCACGGCCTTCGCCCGGCCCAACGAGCCCCGTCGCGCTCCTTTCGAGCTCGAGCGCGCCGCCGATGTCGCCCTCGCCCTGGCCGCCCCGCACCTGGGCAAGGTTCCCATCCGTGTAGAGAAGGCGTACGCCGCCCGGCCCCTGCCTGTCTTCGGTGATGCCGGGCAGATCGAGCAGGTTGTCCTGAACCTGCTCATCAACGCCGCTCATGCCATGCCCGAAGGTGGCTCTCTGGCCATCACCACCGCCTACCTCACCGACGCCGGCGCAAAGCCCGTTGCCTTGCTGGGAGTCTCGGACACAGGTTCGGGCATCGCGGCCGAGAGCCTGCCCCATATCTTCGAGCCCTTCTTCACCACCAAGGGACGGCTGGGAGAGAGTGATACACCCGGGACCGGTCTGGGTCTTTCCGTCTCTCTGGGGATTGTCAAGGCCCATGGGGGGACCATCGACGTGCGCAGTCAGCCGGGGGTGGGCACAACGTTCGAGGTGCGCCTGCCGGCCCGCGAAGGCCTGGCCGAGGCGGTCACCGCGGCCTCGGATCCTGCCGTCAATCTCCACTCCGAGGCCGGCCGCGGACTGCGGGTACTGCTCGCCACCCACGAGATCGACCTGGGGCGCACCGTGGCTCGCTTCCTGGCGGGTCACGGATTCCAGGTGCACACCGCCAGCAGCGTGCACCAGGCCGAGAGTGCCATGAACGCTTCCTCCCTCGACCTGCTCATCGCCGATCTCGTCATTCCCGGTGGGGGAGCCCGTCAACTCATTGCTTCCGCGCGCGGTCTCACCCCGCCCGTCCCCGTGGTCCTCCTGTCGGGCGAGGGGGTCGCCTCTGTCGAGCATAGCACCTGGGCTCGCGGAGCCGTGGTCTGTCTGCAGAAGCCCTTCACCCTCTCCGAGGCTCTGGCCGCCGTCCAGGAGGCCCTGGGCCGCCTCTTCACGGGACGGGGAACGGCCGGCCCCGCGTAGGGCGCGCTCCCGCCCCCCACCTCCCGGCACCCACCCGGTCCGTTTGAGCCTGTCGGCTAAGTCCGTTGGGCCGCCTGCATGCCTCGGTACCATGCCTCGAAACGCTTAGGATGAGCGCCGCCATGGCCCTGCAAATGTGCTTGCTCCGCATTGAGTACGCGATCAACCACGGGACGTCACCCGTCCGCGCAGATCCGAGGGTGCGGAGGGACTTCGCCGACAGGTCCGTTTGCCCCCAACACCGAATGGCAATAATATAACCAAGTCATATATAGGGGGTGCCGAGATGGCAATCGGGCATGAGGGCGCCGGCGCCGAGCAGTCGACTGACGGGATACGATGGCTGAAGTGGAGTGACGAGGCCTTCCTCCTGGCGCAGCGGGAGGAAAAGCCGGTCCTGCTTGACATCTTCGGTCACTGGTGCCACTGGTGCCACGTGATGGATGAGACCACCTACGAGAACCCGGATGTCGTGGAGCTGGTTGAGAGGCTGTACGTCCCGGTGCGAGTGGACACCGACAGGTTCCCGGACATCAACGACCGCTACAACCAGGGGGGCTGGCCGACCACCGCGATCCTGACCCCCTCGGGGCACGTGCTATACGGGGCCACATACCTTCCCCCGGAGCAGATGGCTCAGGTACTGCTCCATGTAGCTACGGCCTACGCCGAGCAACACGAGGAGATACAGCGGCGGATCGCGACCCATGAGAGGGATGACGCGGGCGAGCCGGTTCTGGGCGCCGGCACGCCGGTTCATGCCGTCGAGGTGACGCTAACGGCGCTCAAGCGCGCCTTCGACCCCGTCAACGGGGGCTTCGGAGCGGCCCCCAAGTTCCCTCAACCCGGAGCGCTGGACTTCGCCCTCACCCAGTACGCGCTGGGAGCCCGCTCGGATATGGCCGAGATCGTCCTGGGTTCCCTGCACGGGATGCTGCCGCTGCTGGACCCGGTCGGCGGCGGATTCCACCGCTACTCGACCACGGCAAACTGGCGCGTGCCGCACTACGAGAAGATGCTCGAGGGCAATGGATGCCTGCTGGGCACGTACGCCGACGCGTACCGAGCGTTCGGCGAGCAGAGGCTCGCCGACGCGGTGCGGTCCGTGGCGCGGTATCTGGAGGCGACCCTGCTGGATCAGGCCACCGGCGCCTTCAGGGCCAGCCAGGATGCCGATGTGTTCAGTCACGACCCGCAGCGAGAGACCGTGCCGGGGGAGGAGTTCTTCTCACTGGATGCCCGGCGGCGAGCACAGATCGGGGAGCCGTATGTGGATCCGACCCTCATCGCCCCATACAACGCTATGGCGATCGACGGTCTGGTGCGGGCATATCTGGCCCTCGGTGCCGACGCGTACCTGCGAACGGCGCAGGGCGCCGCGGATTTCCTGATGAGCACGATGCGCCGCGATGACGGTGCCATCTACCACTACTACGACGGCGCGCCACACCGTCCGGGGCTGCTGGCCACCCAGGTATGGACGGCCACGGCCCTCCTCGACCTGCACGAGGTCACCGGGGAGGCCCACTACCTGGCGGGCGCACAGTCGGCCGTGTCCTACGCCCTGACCCACCTGTGGTCCGAGCAGGGAGGCCTGTGGGATGTGCCCGCCGACACGAAGGCACCGGGACTGCTGCGTCACCGCGACAAGCCGGTGATCGACAACGCTCGGGCGGCCGTGGCGCTGCTGCGCCTATCGCATCACCTTGGCGACGATTCCCTGCTGAAGCGGGCCCACGAGGCCCTGCGAGTGGGAGCGACGGGATATGCCCGCTATGGCTTCATGGCCGGTGACTACGCCTACGCCGCCTGGCTGCTCTCTGCCGAGCCGCGACTGCTGCGGATCGTGGCCTCACCGGAGCAGTCCCGAGAGTGGGCGCAGGCGGCGCTGCGCACATACGTTCCCGGACTGACGGTGGTGCATCTCGATCCGGACCGCGACGGCGCGCGTCTGCAGGCCGAGGGCCTGGCGGCGGATGTAGGGGCCGCGTACCTCTGTGTGGGCCGCCGGTGCCACCGGGCCCGGACAGCCGATGAACTGCCCGAGCTGCTGAAGGGCCTGTCGCCGGGCCTCCGGCAGAGCGTGCCGTAGGGTGGCCGTTCCCGCCTGTGGGGCCGCCCGGGGAGCGTGCGCGGAATGCAGGTGGGCTGTCCTGCCGCGGGCGGCACCCCTCGATCCCCCCGCAGGCGGGGGGAGGCCCGGTCGTGCTCCCGCTCCGCTTGCGGGGAGGGCCGGGGAGGGTTCCCGGCCGTGGGCGCGCAGGTCGGCAACTGCGAGCCCCGCCATCGCCGGGCACGCAGAGGCCGCCCTGCACGCCTGACCGCCACCGTCGTGCAGCGACGTGTTCTCCGGACGCCGGAAACTCCGGGGGCCGGGGACTGTCCTACAAGGTGGGAGGGAGAGCTCGAGGAGATGACATAGGCAACCCGATGATAACGCGCATGCTGTCCATTCGCCCGGAGGGTGAGCCGGTTGCCCACCCTGCCGGGTTTTCCCTGTTTGTGCTGATAGCGGTCGTGAGCGGCCTGTGTGTGCCCCAGCACGCGGCGGCCCGCGATGCCCAGGCGGTCGTGGCCTCCGTTCACTCCGAACACACCGTACTCACTCGCGGAGTGCTCACCTCCAGGAAGGTCCACCCGCTGGGACGCCTGGATTACCGCGTGGTGGCGCGCATGCTGGATCGCGCGGCCATGATCGCCACAGACAACACCCGCATCGCCGAGGCCTGGGGGGACGTGGTCTCCGGGGCCGACAGAGTGGGGATCCTGTACGACGCCCAGTTGCCCGCGGCATCACTGGTCCTGCTCGATGTGGTGGTAGACCGCGTCGTACGCGCAGGCGTGCGCCCGGCCAATATCGTGATCTGGTCCGACAGCGAGCGGTCCCTGTTCTCGGCCGGCATCTCGCTGCGCAGCGACGCCGGCGGCGTCCGGGTGGTCGGCGCCGACAGTGCCGGCTTCCGGGACGGCGTCACCCGCGTGGTTCTGGACGACTGCGACGTGCTCATCAACGTGGCGCGGCTGCGTCCCGACGCCAAGGTGGGCATGCGGGGTGCCGTCACCAATCAGCTCTCCTCCCTGCCCTCCGTTGACCGTGTGGCGGCCCTGCAGAATCCGGACAGTCTGGCGGCGGGGCCCTCCAGGCCGGTGATCCGCCTGAAGTTCAAGCTACACATACTCGATGCCTTCCAGCCCAACTACGACTTCGGCCCCGTGGACATGCCCCCCCACTGGGACTGCGGCCGTCTGCTGGTCAGTCGCGACCCTGTGGCCCTGGACTGCGCCGGCCTTGCCCTGCTCCAGGCCAAGCGCGACGAGGTCAAAGGCGCGCCCTGGCCGCTGGACCCGCAGCCTGCATACCTCCAGACCGCCGACACCAGGTTCCGTCTCGGACACAGCGACCCGGTGAAGTACGTCGTGGTGACCAGCGAGATCAACGGATCCTGAGCCCTGCCGGCGCTTCGCCACTCGGGCACGGGACAGTCCGGCCGCCGCCCCCACAGGGAGCAGGAAAACCCCCGCCGTGCAGAGAAGGGCTTCCTGACGGCCTCCGGCCACCGCCACCCGCACGGGGGCCGACCGGAAAGCCTCCGTACCTGCATCCCATGATCCAGACTCCTACCGGTGAGCCCATGGCCATCCTCAAGTGTCCCAACTGCGGACAGACCTACGACACCCGGTACATGCTCTACTGCGCCCGCTGCGGCGAAGCGCTGCCCAATGAGCGGGGCAGACTTCCGCCCAAGGGCCCCTATGACGGCATGGGCGCCCGCGGAGGATGGTCGCCGGGTAAGGCCGGGGCCGGGTCGCCGGTAGCCGCCGCCGCGACAACCGCCGCGGAAAGTTGGGAGCCCAGCGACGCCGTCAAGGAGATGGTCCTTGGGTATCGCAACCAGCTCAACGAGACCCCGGAGGACCACACCACCCGCTACTCCCTGGCCCTGGCCTATCTCTATGCCAGGCGCTTCGACCTGGCGGAGCAGGAGCTACTGCAGGTGCTCCAGGCGATGCCCGACTACGCCGACGCCTGGGAGCGGCTGGTCTTCATCCAGGCTCGGTTGGGCAAGGTGCAGGAGGCGAAGGCCTCGGCCCACAGGGCGCTGGAGATCGACCCGAACAACGGCCAGTTGAGACACTGGCTCAGGGAGCTGGAGAAGTGGCTGGAGGCGGCGGGGGAGGGCGACCAGTAGAGGCGGACAGCGGCAACACCTCACCACGGAGAACACGGCGTTCCACGGAGGACGGCTGACCACAGAAGGAGAACGGCCAAGAGCCCCGAGAAAGGCGCGACTTGGCCATCGGCGCGCCCGTTGCCACCGCCGTTGCCACCGCCCGTTGCCACCGCCCGTTGCCACCGCCGTTGCCACCGCCGTTGCCACCGCCGTTGCCACCGCCGTTGC
>CAZXDD010000295.1:0-9500 GCA_964639415.1 uncultured Armatimonadia bacterium | reverse complement strand
CGCCCGGACGGTCCTACACCCTCGTGGCCGCTGTCGCCACGGAAGACCTGCCCGCCGACGCGGGCTCCGTGCACGTGATCAACAACGGCTGGACCTGGTCCAGCTCACTTGCGGCCGGAACGGCCACCCGCCGCCGCAGCCTGGTTGCCTCCTTCACGGCGCCGGCCGCCGAGTCGTTCGAGGTCGTGCTCCGTCTCGACACGCCCTCCGGAGGCGCCCTCAAGGTCTACTCGGTCAGTCTGACGGAGGGCAGCCAGGCGGGGCGCCAGTTCGACGCCGATTGCATCGCGCTGCACGATGTGCTGTACCAGGACCTGGCCGGCGGCAAGACCGTGGCCGATCCGCTGCCCCTGATGAACGAGGCCCGGAGCTTCGCGATCCCTCCCGGCGAGACCCGGGAGTTCTGGCTGTCTTTGGACACGCAAGACCTGGCGCCCGGCCGCTACACCGCAGCGGTGACCGTGACGCCCTTCGCCCGCGACCTGGCCGCCCGCACGGTGCCGCTCCAGATGCAGGTCCTGCCTGTGCGCCTGCCCGACCACCTGCCCATCGCCGCCTTCAACTGGGACTATGCCAAGAACGAGCGCTATGTGGCCGACCTGGCCGACCATCTGACCAATAGCTTCCTGATGGACACCTCGTGCCGGGCCAACTTCGACGCGGACGGCGAGCTGCAGGGGCCCGTGGACTGGTCGGGATATGATAAGATGCTGCAGGTCAAGCTGCGCTATGCCCGGCGGTGCGGGGGTATCGTGCTGTTCTCCTACGGTATCATCCGCGACTTCCACAGCAAGTACAGCGCCCGCCACGGCTGGGAGTTCATGAGCGAGCCGTGGCAGAAGGCCTTCGGCACCTGGGTCAGGGAGTTCGACCGCCACCTGCGCGACGACATCGGCATGGATTACTCCGAGTACGCCGTGCAACTCTGGGACGAGGCCACCGAGCAAAATGCCGAGCTGACGCTACAGGCCGGGCTTTACCTGCGCTCCCTGGCCCCCGAGATGCGCACCTGCATGGACGGCGCCCAGTCGGTGGCGGAGGTCCGCGCGCTCGATCCGGTGATCGACCTGTGGATCCCGCACCAGACCCCCCCCTCCCGCAGCGCCGAGCGCGCGGAGCTGCGCGCCCTGTACCGCGAGCTCAGCGCCCGCGGCGAGCCGGTCTGGACATACACCTGCAGCACCTCCATGAAGGCCCTCGACCCGCTGGACTACTATCGCCTCAAGGAGTGGCGCGTTTGGGATCTAGGCCTGGAAGGAACCTGCTATTGGGCCTACAACAGTTGGCGCGGAGACCCCTGGAACGACTTCGACGGCGAGATCGCCGACTGTGGCGCCATCTACGATGGGCCGGATCGCCCCATCACCTCGCGGCGCTGGGAGCAGACCCGCGAAGGCCGTGAGGACTACATGCTCCTGCACATGCTCCGGCAGTCGACAAAGGGGCTGGAGCAGGAGGTCGCCGGGCAGGTTGAGGGGTTCATCGCCGACCTGGTCAAGGAAGTCCTGGACAACCCGCGGGACACGGCCGGCTTCGCCGCCAGGCGGCAGTCGCTCTGTGCCGCGGTGGCCTGGAGCCGCGAGGCAGACCGGCCGAAGCTCACCTCCGCGCCGGCCTTGGAACAAGGCGAAGATGGCCTGAGCTGCACCTGGGCCACCGACCGCCCGGCGGCGGGCAGGCTGCTGTACCGGGTACCGGGAGACGCGGAGTGGACCGTGGTGGATGTGCCGGCGGGCACGGAGCACAAGGTCCGCCTTGAAGCGGTGCCCCCGAAGCGTGCTGTCGAGTGGTACCTTCTCTACTGGAGCGAGAGTGGCGCGCTGGACGCGGTCTTCCACGATGCTTTGGCCCGGTAGGCGGAGCCGGTGTCGCGCGCATCAATCGCACTTCTCACAAGGATGGGTCATGCAAACGGCGAAGTGTAGGATCAACGCTGGGGTGTGCGGGTTCGTCTCCGAAGTCGTGGCTCGCTGCGATGACAGTCAGACCGTGGAGCTGAAGATAACCAGCAACTGTGAGCATATCACCGCTCTGGGTGGGCGTCTCGGGCGGCTGGATGCCTTCGAGGAGCTGGCCAGACGCCACGAGAGCACCGTGTTCGCTGAAGCCCGGGATCCGGATGTGCGGTGTTGTGTGGATTGCGTGGTGCCCTGCGCGATCTTCAAGGCCATGCAAAGCGCCGCGGGACTGGCGCTGGGACAGGCGGTTTCGGTGGAGGTCGAAGTGGTGCGGGGATAGAGGCCCGGCCGCGTAGGTCGGGCTTTCCACTCAGATCATGCAGGTTACTGACAGGTGCCGATTCACGTCGCCTCACCCCCCAGCCCCGCCTCTCGGCGTCTCTTCGAGCCGCTTGTACTCGCCGATACGACCGGCGAGACGGGAGGAGGGGGGAGAACGACATTATGGCATGCGATACAGGCCTCGCCGTGGTGGGATGTAGCCTGAATGCGTTCATGCATAGTGTGAGTTTCCAGCCCGACTCGGCGGGTCCACTACCCGCCGAAACGGGCGCTCTGCCGCACCTCCAGATGTCCGCCCGGAAAACCTACACTCGCATGGGAGTGTTACTCTGAGAGCGTCCGCTCCCGGTAAGAGCAGCTCGAGGAATCTCCCGGCATTCAGCGAGATTCTTCGCCCAAGCGGCGCCTGCGACGCCGACGCTCCAGAATGACATCCCAGGGGCAGGCCCGGCAGGGCTCCAAATGCTTGCTTGTCGCGTCGGCGCAGGCAAACTATAATCAGGTCCAGTGATCACCACGCCTTGGCTTTGACCGCCATCTTCCCGGGGAAGTCCATGATAGCTCTGATCGACTACGGTATGGGGAATCTCGGCAGTGTGTCCAATGCGCTGCGGAAGGTAGGGGCCCAATACGAGATTGCCGATGATCCGGATGTCATCGGGCGTGCCCACGGGGTGATTCTCCCCGGCGTCGGCGCCTTCGATGACTGCGTCAAGAACCTGACCGAGCGCGGCCTGGACGTGGCCGTCAAGGATGCCGTCCGCGCGGGCAAGCCGTTCCTGGGTATCTGCCTGGGGCTGCAGATGCTCTTCGATTCCAGCGAGGAGGGCGGTAAGTACCCCGGGCTGGGGATCATTCCCGGTAAGGTCGTGCGGTTCACGCACGGGCTGAAGATACCGCAGATCGGATGGAACCAGATCAGCATCAAGTCGCAGGCCCCGCTGCTGCGGGGGGTCCCCGAGGGGGCGTTCGTGTACTTCGTGCACTCATACTATGTGGTTCCCGACGATCCTTCCGTTGTCGCGACGACCACGGACTACGGGTACGAGTTCTGCAGCTCGATCTGGCGCGACAATGTGTTCGCCAGCCAGTTTCACCCGGAGAAGAGCCAGTCCGTGGGGTTGAGCATCCTGGAGAACTTCGCCGCGTTGGCGAGGTGAGTGTAGGGCGCCTTTGGCCACTCGCAGGGATTATGGCCGCCCGGCCGGCGGTCCCTCGCAGGCCTTCGAGAAGGTCTGAATACGTCCGTTCTGAGGAGTGAGGACCACACCCGTGCTAGTGATCCCAGCCATAGACCTGTCCGAGGGCAAGTGTGTTCGTCTGCAGCGCGGCGACATGAACGCCAAGACCGTGTTCTCCGACGAGCCTGCGGAGGTGGCGCAGAGGTGGGCCAACGAGGGTGCCGAGATGATCCACATCGTGGACCTCGACGGCGCCTTCTCGGGCACCTCCGCCAACTTTGAGGCCGTGCGCGACATCATCGCGGCGGTGCCCATCCCCGTTGAGCTGGGGGGAGGGCTGCGTACTGTGGAGCAGGTGGCTCGCGTCCTGGACGCCGGAGTGAAGTGGGCGATCCTCGGGACGGCGGCCATCTCCAATCGACCTGAGCTGCAGAAGTGTCTGGAGCGTTTCGGCGAGCGGATCATCGTGGGTATCGACGCCCGCGACGGTCGTGTGGCGGTGCAGGGCTGGACGCAGACCAGCGATGTGGAGGCCCTCGAGCTGGCCACACAGATGGAGCAGCTTGGGGTCGGCAAGATCATCTTCACCGACATCAACACCGACGGCATGCTGGGCGGGCCCAATATCCCGGCGATGAAGGCCATGGCTCAGGCCGTCGGCATTCCCGTGATCGCGTCGGGCGGGGTGACAACGCTGGAGGATATCCGCAAGCTGCGCGGGCTCGAGCGTTTCGGCCTCGAGGGCTGCATCGTGGGCCGCGCGCTGTACAGTGGCACCATCGCTTTGGCCGAGGCGGTAACGGTGGCCAACAAGGTCTAGGCCAGATTCCCTCTGCGGATCGGCGGCCGCTGTGAGGGCGGTGGCCGGCGGAGAGCGACCAGACCGGCGCCGCAGGTTGGCGGCCGTGGGCGACCCGTCCCATGCCTGGCGTCTCCGTCCCCCGGGCGAGTTCGGCCGCGCCTATCGTCTCGTAGGTCCATCCAGCTACCGCCCCGGGGCAACCACGCCCCGGGGTTTGGCGTGTCGACGGGGGGCAGACACGGAAGTGGCCCCTCGCGGAGGGCTGGCGGGCGCTATGGCGCAGAGCGCCGCGATACAGCGCCTCTGCCCTGCGTGAGCGGGCCGATGCACCTTCCATGTTGCGGTAACCACGGCCCCGGTTGTATCCTGGGGCACCCGGAGAACTTCTCGGTAGGAGGCCAAAGACGTGGCCATCATCAAGGTTGAACGGCTCTGCGAACTCACGCCGGAACGCAAGACAGCCATCATGTCGCGCTCCATGGAGGACATCGGCGATATCTACGAGAGCGTGCGCGATATCTGCAAGGACATCCGGCAGCGCGGCGATCAGGTCACGCTGGAGCATTACAAGAAGCTCAAGGAAGACATCAGCCCGGCGGACCTGAAGGTCACTCCGCAGGAGACCGCCGCCGCCTACGATGCCGTGGGCGCCGAGGTCGTGGAGCACCTGAAGTTCGCCGCCCGCAATATCGAGAAGTTCCACACCGCCCAGCTCGAGCGGGAGATGTGGTCGGTGGAGATCGCTCCGGGCATCCTCGCCGGGCGTGTCAACCGCCCGCTTGAGAGCGCCGGCTGCTATATCCCCGGCCGCCAGGCCAACTACCCCTCCAGCGTCCTGATGACCATCATCCCCGCGAAGGTCGCCGGAGTGGAGCGCATCATCGCCTGCACCCCGCCGGACACGGGCATGGTGGCCAATGCCACCTCTCTGGTGGCCGCGGACATCGCCGGTTGCGCCGATGTATACAAGATTGGCGGGCCCTGGGCCGTGGCCAGCATGGCCTACGGCACCGACGCGGTCCCCAAGGTCGGCAAGATCGTCGGCCCCGGCAACAAGTACGTGACCGCCGCCAAGATGGCCGTGTTCGGTACCGTCGGCATCGATTCTCCGGCAGGGCCCAGCGAGATCCTGATCCTCGCCGACGAAACCGCCGAGCCGGCCTGGATCGCCATGGACTTCTTCTCCCAGATCGAGCACGACCAGGACGCCGCGGCGGTGCTGGTCACTCACGATGCCGATCTCGCTCAGGCCGTGGCCGAGGAGATCGAGGCCCGTTTCGTCAGTATCCCCAGGCGCGAAATCCTAGCCCCGGCTCTCGAGAACAACTCCGCGATCATCGTCACGGACACCTTCGAAGAGGCCATCGACTTCTCAAACGACTACGCCACCGAGCATCTGGAGATCATCACCCGGGAGCCGATGCTGGTCCTGCCCCGCATCAAGCATGCCGGCAGCATCTTCCTCGGCCCATACGCTCCGGTGCCGGCGGGCGACTATGCCTCGGGCACCAACCACGTGCTCCCCACCGGCCAATGCGCCAAGATGTTCAGCGGGCTGTCGACCGATGACTTCATCAAGAAGCCGACCTTCCAGCTCCTGAGCAAGCAGGGCCTCGAGTACCTGTCCGAGACCATTCTCAAGCTCTCCGAGGCCGAGGGGCTGCCGCTGCATGGGGAGACGGTGAAGATCCGGCTGGAGGGATAGGAGGGGGAAGTCGCCCCCTTGCCTGCGGGTCTCTCACCCGCATGCCGCCCGCCAGGCAGCGGCGGTGACGGCGCCTGGCCCCCTTCCCCTGCTCACCTGCCCGGGGACGAGTATCCGACCGGCCGACTGGTACGCCCACAAGGAGAAGACGTCCGATGGCCAACCCCGTACATCTGTCGATACTGATGCAGGGCCCCGAGGCATGGAACTGGTGGCGCGAGAGGGAGCCGGACGAGATCGTCGACCTGCGAGGCACCAACCTGGCGGGTTTCGACCTCAGGGGCATCAGGCTGGGCGGGGCCGACCTCAGAGGCACCAACCTGGCCGGTACTGTGTTCGACGAGATGAGCCTGCGGGAGGCGGACTTGCGAGGCGCGAACCTGGTGAACTGCCGACTCGTGGGCGCCGACCTGGCGGGAGCCGACATGCGCGGCACCAATCTCGACAGAGCGGACCTCGCGGGCATGGACCTCCGAGGGATCGACCTACGGGGCGCCAACCTCAGCGGCGCCAACCTCGCCGAGACGGACTTCTCGGAGGCCGACATGCGCGGCAGCAACCTCGAGGGCGCCTGCCTGCGGGGGACACGCCTGTGCGGGGCCGACCTGCGTTCCGCGGACCTCACCGATGCCGATATCGTCGACGCAGACTTCACGGGTGCCGACTGCCGGGGCTGCCTCGGTGGCCCCGCCGGGTGCGGGCAGGGGGGCTCAGGGCGCTCCCACTGAGACCCGCGCGCCGCAGAGCATCTTGATGCCTGTAGGAGCGCGGCTCTTGACGTCTGAAGCAAGCTCTGGGGCCGCAATCCTGCCGTTCGCAGCCGCGTAGGTCGGGCTTTCCAGCCCGACTCGGCGGTCGCTTCGACCGCCGTCGTCCGTTGCCACAAGCCTTCAGCGGGCACCTGCTCGGCGCGAGGCGGAGCGTCTAGCCGCCTCCTGGGCTCATCCGATAGAGACAGCAGGCCGGCTGTGCCCTGTGCTCACATCAAGCGCCGGTCGTGCCGGAGGCAGTTGGCCTCCCGGCGGCCGGCGCTTTGTGCCGCAGGGGGCGGTGAGATGACGATATCCGACGGAGCTGGCGAAGAGGAGCGCAGCATCAGGGAGGTTCGGCTGCGACGCCGGGTGATCACCACCGGCCGATCGCTCCCGTTACTCGGGCTGTCGCTGTTGGTCCTCGCCGGGCTTGTCGTCTTCGCCGTCGCCGACTGGGAGAGCGCCGTGACACCCCCTGGCATGGTGCTGAAGTGGCGGTACGCCCTGTGCTGCAGGACATTCGAGGCCCTCGGGCTGCTGCTGGGCGCGGGCGCCGCGCTGGTCATCTACGGCGGCGTGCTGCTCAGCGCGTGCAGCGAGAGAGGGCGTGCCACCGCTTTGCTGGGCTTGCGGGTGGCGATGGTCTATTGGCCTGTTACCATGCTTGGCTTCGTGGCCATGGCTCTGACGCGGCGGACCGTCGCCGAGGGCCAAGTGCCGCCACTTCTGCTGGCTGCGGTCGCCGCTCTGGGGATGGCGGCCGGCGTCGGGGTCCTTTGGCTGCAGGCGCGGTGGCTCTGTCGCCCGGAGGTCTGGGAGACGTGCAATCGGTCGGAGATCGACGACAGTCCAGCGGACGGCAGGTGACACCCAGTGGCCAGCCCCGCGGCGTTGGCGAGGATCCGTCAGGGCGTTGCCGCGTGGAACGCCCACCACGAGGCGTGCCCCGGTGACGACGAGGACCTCTCCGGCGCCGACCTGGAGGGGTTGGTTCTGCGGGGCGTGCAGTTGAGCCTGGCCAGCCTGCGCGGTGCCAACCTGGCCTTTGCGGACCTGCGTGAGGCCCGGCTGTTCCAGGCCGAGCTGAGCGGGGCCGACTTGTCCTCAACCAAGCTAGTACGCGCCGTGCTGAAGGAGGCCGAGATGCAGGGCGTCTGCCTGCTGGGCGCCGTCATGCAGGAGGCCCTCGTGCAGGGCGCCGAGATGGCTGGAGCCCTGCTTGCGGAGGCGGACCTGACAGAGGCAGACCTGTCGGGCGCCGATCTGCGCGTGGCGCCAACCTGCGGGAAGCCTGTCTGTGCGGGGCGGACCTCCGGGGCGCCAACCTCACGGGCGCGCGCCTGCCCGGTGCCGACCTGTCCGGCGCCGATCTGAGCGAGGCGTGCCTCCGGGGTGCCTATCTGGGCGGGGCGGACCTCACCGGCGCTGTCCTGGTGGCGGCCAACCTGGTGGCGGCTGCTCTGCCCGAAGCCCGGCTCGAGGGGGCCGATCTCACCGATGCGCGTACGGACGGCGCCTGGCTGCCGGGGACCCCGGCAGGCGATGGAATGGACCCCAATGCCTGGCTCTGAAGGCGGCCCGCTGCAGGGAGGCAAGCCGGTCACGCCCCGCACCCCGGTAGACGGGCGCGACGGCAGGAGCGGGCTACCGAGGCTAGGCGCGCTCGCGGGTCCTGCCGGGTGGGATTGGGCGATCCCACTACGCGCCGCCAAAGGTCCTTCGGACCGCGCGGCTTCACGGCAGGACCGCACCCGCGAGTGGGCGCCATTGACAACCGCCCTCTCTCCTGCCATACTAACAGCACAACTGAATATCGCTAGGGGTGCCGCTTGCGGCTGAGAGGGTCTCCGCGACCCAACCCTTGAACCTGATGCGGATAATACCGACGTAGGGAAGCCACGGGCGAGGCTCGTCACCGGCGCAATCGGAAATCCATCCGTTGCGCCGTTTTGTTTGCCCATAGCCTTCGACTGTGCTTCCTGTCGGTCCGCACCCGAAAGGAAGCACCATACCATGCACCGACGTCACGGCTTCACTCTCATCGAGCTGTTGGTGGTCATCGCCATCATCGCCATCCTCGCAGCCATTCTCTTCCCGGTCTTCGCCCGGGCACGTGAGAAGGCCAGGCAGACGGCGTGCCTGAGCAATCTCAAACAGCTCGGCACCAGCGTGCTTCTGTACGCCCAGGACTACGACGAGACCTATCCCATCAACTACCAGGACGCCTCCTCCGGAGCGGGGACGGCGGCACAGATCCCGCTCACCTGGCCCAATCGGCTCATGCCCTACGTCGGCAACCAGCAGGTCTACGCCTGCCCGTCGGATTCCCGTCCCCCCAATGTGGACTTCCCCGGCTGCCGGTCCATACTTCAAAGCTACTGCTGGAACAGGCGCTTCGGCATGGACCTGCCCGCCTGGGGCTACTACGACGTACTGAGCATGGCCGCCGTGGCGGCGCCGTCGCAATGTGCCATGCTCTGGGACGACAGCTCCGATTGGCTCACCGCCGGCTATGGAGGACGCTTCAACACCCTCGACAGCCCCGATTGGGCGGGAGACTTCGACCGCGACGTGCTCCGCGGCCGGCACAATGAGGGCGACACCTTCATGTTCGCCGACGGGCACGCCAAGTGGTACAAGACCACCGCCATACAGTCGGGCGCCACGACGGCCATGGGGATCACGACCCTGCCGGAGGTCCAGCCGTGAGGACGGCGGTGGTGACGGCGGTGGCAACGGCGGTGGCAACGGCGGTGGCAACGGCGGGAACGGCGGGAACGGCGGGAACGGCGGGAACGGCGGGAACGGCGGGAACGGCGG
>CAZXDD010000294.1:4075-9520 GCA_964639415.1 uncultured Armatimonadia bacterium | reverse complement strand
TACACCCTATCCTACACTCTTTCCCTACACGACGCTCTTCCGATCTCACCGAGGGTGGCCGCATCCGACAGTGCGCCGATCTGGCCTTGCGCGGCGGGGCCACGCTGCATCTTGTCGAGGTCGATCGCTGCCCCGTGCTGCTGGCCACCCACGGTACCGGGGACGTCTCCCTGATCCTGGACCTGCGGCAGACCCACGGCTCCGCCCCGGTCCGCGAACCGGTGCCGCATGCCGCGGCGTCCGTCCAGCCCTCGGCGCCGCCGGCCATCGCACCTGCGGCATCCCGGGACAAGACCGAGCCACGCACGGCACCCATTTTGCAGCAAGACAGCGAGTGGACCCAGCGACGGGACGCCCTCATCCGCGCCCTCACCGAGCGCGCTTCCTAAGGGGCATGCGGTCATGAGTATACCTACCGTGCGGCAAGGATGCTGCTCGGGCAAAGCACCCGCCTCCTGTGGTCGCGGTGCCGCCCGTAGCGAGGCGGACACGCAGGCCACGGGCGCCCGAAGCGCGGCGCGCAGGCTGCTGTGGATAGCACTGCTGGCGGCCATCCTGGGCTTGGTGGCGGTGGCCGCCCACGCTCAGATACCCGGCCCCACCCCTCCGACGCCGCCCACACCGCCGACGGGGCCCACGCCGCCGGGCGACTGGTTCAGGGAAGAGGCGCCACAGGAGATGGCGCTCTCTCTGAGAATCCTGTTCAGCCTGGCCGTCATGTCCTTGATCCCGGCGGCCCTTGTCACGATGACCGCCTTTCTCCGCATCATCATCGTCCTGGGCTTCCTGCGCAGCGCTCTGGGCACGCAGCAGACGCCTCCCAATACGGTGCTGGTGGGCCTGGCGCTGTTCCTGACCCTGTTCGTCATGCGGCCGGTCTGGACGGAGATCAACCAGGAGGCCGTTCAGCCCTACTTCGCCGGCACCATCAACTACCAGACCGCTCTGCGCGACGGTTCCGAGCCGTTGCGCAGGTTCATGGTCAAACAGACCAGGGAACGCGACCTGCTCTTGTTCCTCCAACTGGCCAAGATGCCGCGGCCCAGCAGTCCCGAGGACATCCCCCTGCAGATTCTCCTGCCCGGCTTCGCCATCAGCGAGCTCAAATCCGCGTTTCAGTTGGGTTTCGTGATCTACATCCCCTTCATCGTCCTGGACCTTGTGGTGGCGGGCGCCCTGATGTCCATGGGGATGCTGATGTTGCCGCCGACCACGATCTCGTTGCCCCTCAAGATCCTGCTGTTCGTGATGATCGACGGCTGGCACCTGATCTCCAAGTCCCTGGTGCTGAGCTTCACCTGACGCTCCTCCACCCCGACCCGGTAGGTTCGGGGTGGAGGCCTTCCGCCCCCGCCCCTCCCCCACTTGCGCCCTACGACTGTGGCACGGAAATTGCTGACTGCAAGGATGGCAATGCCCCGCACCGCCCGTGCTCCGGGCGATGTCGCCGGGGCGGGCCGTCTTGTCCGCCAAACGCGAGTGCAGCCCAGGGAGAGTGACATGACCGACACAACGGTACTGCACCTGGTGAGCCAGATGCTGTTGGTAGGCTTGAAGGTGTGCGGCCCCATCCTGGTCACGACGCTGGTGGTCGGCGTTGCCATCAGCGTGGTGCAGGCCGCCACGCAGGTGCAGGAGATGACCTTGACCTTCGTGCCCAAGATCATCGCCGTTGGCGCCGTGGTGGCCTTCTTGGGCCCCTGGATGATCCACACGATGGTGGACTTCACATCTGGGCTCTTTTCCGACCTCGCCCGGTTCGCACACTGAGGCAGCGGTCCGGCACGGCTCCGATGTCGCGGCGGAACGACATGGTTCGCGTGGGGCCCGGTCACGAGGGCTTCCGGGCCCGCCACCTCTCCTACCGGTACCTACCCCCGATGCACCGGTCCAATCAGTAACCGAAGGGCGCCGGCAATGGCATCTCTCGCGATGGGCCTGATCGAGCAGGCGTCTCCCTACGTGATCCCCGCGGCACGGACCATGGGGGTCGTGGCCTTCATGCCGGGGTTCTCGTCAAACCAGGTCCCCTCCTACATGAGAGTCGCGCTGGCAATGGGGGTAGCCTTCCTCGTCGCCGGTACCGCCAAGCCCACGGACCCGTTCTCAGGCACGCCGGAGCAGCTCGTGCTCACCCTGGCGGGGGAGCTGGCGCTCGGCATGATCGTCGGGTGGGCGGTGTACGTGTTCTTCGAGGCCGTGCGCTGGGCCGGCGAGCTTCTGGACCTCCAGCTCGGGCTGCGGGCGGGTTCGCTGTTCGACCCCATCTCCAACCAGTCCAGCTCACTTCTGGGCCAGGTCTACTATCTGACGGCCCTCACCTTCTTCTTCGTCACCGACGGGCATCACTGGGTGCTGGCGGCGGTGGCCAGGAGTTTCGACCGCATCCCACCCGGAGGCCTGGTGATGGGAGCCGGCACGACCGACCTGCTCGTGGGTGCGGCCGCCAGCTCGCTGGACATCGGGATCCGCGTGGGGGCCGTGGGGATCTGCGCCCTCCTCCTGTCGGACATCGCCCTGGCCATCGTCGGCCGCCATGTGCCGCAGATGAACGTGTTCTTGGTGGGCATTCCCGGCAAGCTGTGGGCGGGCATGATCGTGCTGGGCCTGAGCGCGCCCCTGCTGGGGGGAGCGTTCACCGTCATGATGCAGGACATCCGTCGAGTGGTCTCGCTCTTGCTGGGGGGCTGAGCGAGGGCCCAGGACGGCGACAAGCGACACAGCGGGCGCACGGCAGGCGCCAATCCCGCCGATGAAGGTCAGCCATGGCTGAGGACAAGGGCTCAAAGACCGAGCAAGCCACGCCGCGCAAGCGGGAGAAGGCCCGGGAAGAGGGACAGGCGGCCACCAGCCGCGACCTCACCGCCGGGCTCGCCATCCTGGCTTCGGCCTTGACGGCCAGGGCGATGTGGCACTCCAATTGGAACCAGCTCGTGCAGGTAGGGAGCTGGACCATCTGCCAGGGCGGCACAGACGACCTGGCTCCGACCACGTTCGCCCACATCGGCAGTCAGTGGCTGGCCGTGGGGATGCAGACGCTGCTGCCCGTGATCGGCATCGGGGGTTTCATCGGCCTGACCGTCAGTCTGCTCCAGACCCGGTTCATGTTCTCCTTCAAGCCGCTGCAGCCGAAGCTGGAGAAGCTCAGCCCCGTCAACGGGTTCAAACGCATCTTCTCCATCCGCGGCATGGTGGAGGCGACCAAGAGCTCGCTGAAGGTCGTCATCATCATGGGCATGGCGCTGTGGGTGATGTGGGGGCGCCACACCGACTTCGTCAGCCTCACCGACAGCGCGCCGCTGGGCGCCGTGAACCTGTCGCTGGACCTGATGTTCGACATGGTCATCCGCGTCGCCGTGATTCTCGTGATCGTCGGGGCCATGGACTACGGCTATCAGTGGTGGGAGTTCGAGCGCGGGCTGCGCATGTCGCGCCAGGAGATCATCGATGAGATGAAGCAGCAGGAGGGCGACCCGTACATGCGGGCCCGCCGCAAGGCCACCCGACGCAACATGCTGCAGCAGAGCATGTCCCGCGAGACCAAGGACGCTTCGGTCGTGGTGACCAACCCCACCCACTTCGCGGTGGCGCTCATGTACCGCCAGGGCATGGTGGCCCCCAAGGTAGTGGCCAAGGGCCAGAACAACGTGGCCCAGCGCATCCTGGCGGTCACCCGCAAGCACGGCATCCCCGAGGTTCGCAACGTGTCCGTGGCCCGGGCGCTGTACAAGGCCACCGGCGTTGGCGACTACGTGCCGATAGCGCTGTACCAGGCGGTGGCCGAGATTCTGGCCTTCGTCCGTCGTCAGGCCCTGGAGAGAAGACAGCGCCACCTGGAGCTGACCAGGCGTCGCCAGACCACAGGCCCGGGGCCTGCATAGGGTCCCGCAGGGAGCCCGGACGGTTCGGGCTCTGAGTACCCAGATAGACTCCATCGGAGAATGTGGCCGCCATGCCAGACAACCTGCTCGAACGCATCGGCAAGCAGAGCGACGTCGTAATGGCGGTGGGCATCATCGGCCTTGTAGGCATGATGGTCATCCCGCTGCCGGCCGTGTTGCTGGACGTGTTGCTGACGCTCAACCTCGGCACGGCGCTGTGCATCTTGCTGGTGTCCATGTACGTCAAGCGTCCCCTGGACTTCTCGGTCTTCCCCTCCATGCTGCTGGTGGCCACGCTATTCCGCCTGGCACTGAACGTGTCCTCGACGCGTTTGATCCTCCTGCAGGGATCGGCGGGGAAGGTCATCGAGGCCTTCGGGCAGTTCGTGGTGGGTGGCGACGTAGTGGTCGGCCTGATCCTCTTCGTCATCCTGGTCGTGATCCAGTTCGTGGTCATTACCAACGGTTCCGGCCGCGTGGCGGAGGTCGCGGCCCGCTTCACCCTCGACGAGATGCCCGGCAAGCAGATGAGCATCGACGCCGACCTCAACGCCGGCCTCATCGGAGAGGCGGAGGCGAAGGCCAGAAGACGCGATATCGAGCGGGAGGCCGACTTCTACGGGGCGATGGACGGTGCCAGCAAGTTCGTCCGCGGTGACGCCATCGCCGGCATCATCATCCTGCTGGTCAACATCATCGGCGGGATGATCATCGGCGCCACCAGGCTGGGCATGCCCGCGGGCGAGGCCTTCCAGCGGTTCGCTCTGCTCACGGTTGGTGACGGCCTCATCAGCCAGATCCCGGCCCTGCTGATCTCCACGGCCACCGGTCTTGTGGTCACCCGGGCGGCTTCCGAGGACAATCTCGGCGCCGAGGTGAGCGGCCAGATCACCACACAGCCGCGAGCGGTGGCCATCGTCGGGCTGATGCTCATCGCCTTCAGTGTCGTCCCCGGTCTGCCCACGCCGGTGTTCGTCGCCGTCGGGGCGGCCATCGCCTCGCTGGCGTACTATCTGTCCCGACGCCCCGCGAAGGAACTGCCGCCCGACGAGGAATCCGACCTCGAGCGCGCCGCCGCTCCGGAAGCCAAGGACAGTGTGGAGGACCTGCTTCAGGTGGACCGCATCTGCATCCGCATCGGCTACGGCCTACTGGCCCTGACCGACCCGGACAGCGGCGATCTGCTCGACCGCATCTCCGGGGTCCGCAAACAGATCGCCCAGGAGCTGGGGCTCGTCATCCCGTCGGTCCGCGTGCGCGATGACGTCTCGCTGGGGCCGCACGAATACGTCATCAGCGTCAAGGACGCCGAGGTGGCCCGGGGCAAGCTGCGCCCACCGATGCTACTGGCATTGAGCTCCAAGCCCGAGCCGCCCTCGATCCCGGGCGAGGACACCACCGAACCGGCCTTCGGGCTCCCCGCCAAGTGGATCCGGACCCAGGACGCCGCTCTGGCCGAGGCCCGCGGCTACACCGTGGTCGATGCCTCCACCGTCTTGGCCACTCACCTCAGCGAAACCATCAAGCAGCGCGCTTCCGACGTGCTCAGCCGCCAGGACGTTCA
>CAZXDD010000294.1:0-4065 GCA_964639415.1 uncultured Armatimonadia bacterium | reverse complement strand
AACGACGTGGTTCCCGACCTGGCCTCGGTGGGGCAAGTCCAGCAGGTACTGCGCGCCCTGCTGGACGAGCGGGTGCCGGTGCGCGATTTCGCCACCATCCTCGAGGCCATGGCCGACGGCCTCCGCGCCACCGGCAATCTCGATGATGCGGTGGAGGTCTGTCGCCTCGCTCTGTCGCGGGTGATCTGCAACCAGTACGTCGCCGAGGATGGGAGCCTGAAGGTCATCACCATTCAGCCGGAGATCGAGCATCGCTGCATGGAGACGGCGGTACAGACCACCCAGGGCCCGGTGTGCGGCCTGGAGGTCGGGATGGCCATGCGGGTGCTGACCCAGGTGCGCGACGCGGCCGAGGATATCATGCAGCAGGGCATACAGCCGGCGCTCCTGTGCTCCCCGCAGGCCCGGAGACTCGTCAGGCAGCTCACGGCCCGCGACTTTCCGACCATTCCCGTGATCTCGCACTCCGAGGTCCCCAACGGGATCAACGTCCAGGTACTCGGCCGCATCGCCGTGGACGCAGCCACCGCCGCGGCATAGAGGCCCGGCCCAAAGGCCCGCCTTCGCCGGGAATGTCATTTCCAGAGCGTCCGCTCCGGAAGGGAGCAGCTCGAAGCATCCCCTGGGATACTGCGAGATGGACGCTCAGGATGAGATATCCACGGCAGGCCCGGCTTCTCGGCAGCACCCCTAGCGCCCTTCTCGTCCGCAGCAAGAGACAGTCAAAGGCAGGCACCCTTCGGGGTGCCTGCACCGCGTTCTGCAGCGGACACGCCGGGACCGAGAGCGCCGCGGGATGGCCGCCCCGGGGGGCAGCGAGCAGACGGCATACCGGGGCCAGAAGTGCAAACGTTTACCACCGCCGGCCGCTTCGCCCGGTCCACGGCACCGGGATTGCTTCATGAGTAGCGGCCGAAGAGGCCCGCCCGCTGTCGCGGGACGCACACACCACAGCACACACCACCAGTTCCGCTGGCACAGGTATTGCAGAACTTCGTACACGGGTCGTCGGTACGGGTCACGCCAGCCGCGATGGAGACGCTCCAGTGAGTCAAGCACGTGACGGCAAGTGGGTCAGCGACATGTCCGTGGCGATCGGCAAATGCGCACCCGCCGTGGTAGGCGCCATGGCTCGCTCCGGAAAGCAGCTACCCGACGACGTCGATCCGGGCGCTTTCGCCGGGCAGGTCATGCTCAGGATCGCGGAGAGGGCCTGCCATGAGCGGTGGGGCAGCGACGAGTTCCACAGAAAGGCCGAGACCATCATCATGGAATGCATCGCCGGAGGCCCAGAGGATCTCCCGACAGTCCCGGCATCAGTGCCCAGGCGCGCCGGCAGCCCCGAGGAGCGCGCCGAGGTCATCAAGGCTCTCGGCAGGCTGGACACCCTGCGGCTGCGGGTCCTGGCCCTCACCCTACAGGAGGGTCTCAGCGTCGCGGAGACCGCCACCGTGCTGGGTGAGCCGGAATGGCGCATCCATCAGGAGCTGGCCGACGCAGTCGGGCAGATTCGGCGCCAGATGCACGCTACAGACGCGGACCGTACCTGACTACCGCCGGACCGGCACCACCGCGACGCAGACGGTCGCGGGCACACCGCTTCTCACCCAACAGGGGTCAGCCCATGATCAAAGGCATCTACACAGCCGCCGGAGCGATGCTGGCCGAGATGGTCAGGCAGGACGTCCGCGCACACAACCTGGCCAATGTGGATACCACCGGGTTCAAGCGGTGCCTGGCCAGGGTCATCGCCGCCGATGACGTCAACTCCGAGCCGAGGATCACCGGGGAGATCGATCAGAGCATGGGCGGCGTCAAGTCCACCAACGCCCCGCTGGACGTGGCCCTGCAGACCCCCGGGTACTTCGTGCTCAACACACCCAACGGCCCCCGGTACACCCGGGACGGGCACTTCTCGCTGAACGCCGACAAGGTCTTGGTCAACACTCAGGGCTTCCCGGTGATGGGCGAAAACGGCCAGATCGTGCTCAACGGCGGCCGCATCGAGATCGGCCAGGACGGCAGCATCTTCAGCGACGGCACCCGCGTGGACAGCTTCCTGGTGGTGGACTACCCCGCCATGACCAGCCTCACTCCGGAGGCCGGCAGTGCGGTCGCAGGCAGCGTCGCCCCGGTCCCCGTGGCCAACTACGCACTGATACAGGGCGGGCTGGAAACCTCCAATGTCAACGCCGTAACGGAGATGACCGCCATGACCAGCGGCTACCGCATCTACGAGGCCAATGCCAAGGCGGTGGGCCAGATCGACAACAGCCTTTCCCAGCTCATCCGGGCGACCACCGAGTAGCCCGCGGGAGCCAGCCACAAGCCGCAGACAGACCAAACGGCCGAAGACAACGGGAACACACGCAGCCTCGCCAGACCGCGGCAATGTACCCGGAACCGGCAACAACCCTGAGGTGAATGCAAATGATGCGCTCCCTGTGGTCGGCAGCCACCGGCATGATCGCCCAGCAGCTCAATGTCGATACCATCGCCAACAACCTCGCCAACGCCAATACCGTTGGCTTCAAGAGGATGCGAGTAGACTTCCAGGACCTGATGTACCAGACCCTGCGGATGCCGGGAAGCCCGGCGACCGAAAGCGTCCAGCTTCCCACGGGGATCCAGGTGGGTCTCGGTACCCGCGCCGCCGCCACGTCCAAGAACTTCGCGCAGGGCACCTACGAACAGACCGGCAACGACCTGGACCTGGTCATCGAGGGCAACGGTTTCTTCCAGGTCACCCTGCCCTCCGGCCAGACGGCCTACACCCGCGCCGGAGCCTTCAAGATGGACAGCGATGGGAACGTCGTGACCTCCGACGGCTACCCGCTGGAGCCCCCCATCGCCATCCCCGCAGATGCGACGAACATCTCCGTGATGTACGACGGCACGGTGGCCGTCGTCATCCCCGGAAACACCGATCCGCAGACGGTGGGCACCATCGAGCTGGCCCTGGTGCCGAACCCGGCGGGTCTGGCCAACATCGGGCACAACCTGTACCTCAACACGGCGGCCTCCGGCACTCCGACCAGCTCCGCCCCCGGCCTCGACGGGCTCGGCACCATCAGTCAGGGCGTCCTGGAGCTGTCCAACGTCCAGGTGGTGGAGGAGATGGTGAACATGATCGTGGCCCAGCGCGCCTACGAGGCCAGCTCCCAGGCGATCAAGGTGGCGGACCGCATGCTGGAGACCGCCAACAACGTCCAGCGGTAGCGGCCGCGCACGAGCCAATCATCCGGGGCGCCACCTCGATGGCGCCCCGCAGCCCAGCTTCTGCGGAGTGATAGGAATGACACGCCCTCTCGTGGTGACGATGATCTGGCTGACCGCAATGGCCTGGGCCGTGCCACCCGTCGACTCCGTGGAGCTACGCCCGGCGGCCACGGTCTCGGCGGGTGCGGTGCTACTGGCGGACATCGCCGTGATCGAGCCGCCCGCGGCCGCCGGAGAGCTGGCCACCGTCGAGATCGGGCCCGCCCCGCTGCCCGGTGGCAGCCGCGAGTTCGCCGCGGGTTACGTACGCCTCAGGCTGCGCAAAGCCGGGGTCGACCTCAAGGGCGTCGCCTT
Organism: uncultured Armatimonadia bacterium; assembly: GCA_964639415.1. GTDB lineage: Bacteria > Armatimonadota > Zipacnadia > Zipacnadales > JABUFB01 > CAYRFY01. Next base: position 492 of record CAZXDD010000294.1, on the reverse strand, counting down.
CCGCGGCGCCGAGAGAGTCAGTGTCAGTCGTCAGGCTCCGCCGCCTGTGGCAAGTGTCGCGGCGGCAGAACCGTCCGAGCCCGCCCGGCAGACCGCAGACGCGGCCCCGACGCCCGCGACCGCGGACGAGCTCCTGCCGCCACCCGCGGCCCCCGTGCAGGTACGCCGCGGCACCATCTGCAGGCTGGTCCTGAGCACCGGGGGGCTCAGCGTCGAGGCGCTCGGAGAGTTGATGATGCCCTGCGCCGTCGGCCAGATCGGTAAGTTCAGAGTCGCCGAGACACGCGCCCTCGTGGCCGCGCTGCTCACCAGTGCCAGTACAGCCGAGGTGATCCGATGAGCTATTCCAGCAATCCTCGCTCAACCCGTAGAGCTTTCCCACCCGCAACCCTCGCGGCCGTCGGCGTGGTGCTGGCCGCGACGGTCCTGGCCTCGGCCGCCTGTGCCGAGATCGGAAGAGCACACGTCTGAACTCCAGTCACCGCTCATTAT
>CAZXDD010000293.1:516-9523 GCA_964639415.1 uncultured Armatimonadia bacterium | reverse complement strand
GATAATGAGCGGTGACTGGAGTTCAGACGTGTGCTCTTCCGATCTGCTCCAGCATGGCCGGCGGGTAACTGTGGCCCGAGGAGGTCCACGGGTAGGGGGACGGGTAGCCCAGAGCCGAGAATGCGAAGCGCTGCAGGCGGAAGAAGAGGAGAAAGAACCAGGTGGAGAAGGTCAGGTCCGAGGGGAGGAAGTAGGCCGTACCGATGACAAACGGGTAGAAGGCGATCCCTGTCGTCGTCAGCGCCCCCGACCAGCGCGGAGAGAAGCTGAGCCAGCTCACCTTGACCTTGAGCATCGGCAGGACCGGGAAGTGCATGGATAGCCCGTTGACGATGTCGATGATCGCCGACAGCGCGAAACCCAGCCACATCAGCTTGCTGCGCCATAGACTGTGGGTGCCGGCGGCCGTCATCTCCAGCGGCAGAATGGTCAGTGGGAAGCTGAGCTTCTCGTGCTGTGTCCACTGCCGCCGGATCAGCACATTGATCGCCAGACACATCATCTGCAACACGGCGATGAACGAGGCCCACAGAAGCCCGGGCAGGAGCCACGGGCGATAGTTCTCGGGAGAGTAGAGGCCGACGTCTCCCTCGTAGAAGTTGCGCACCGCGGTGGGGTCGGAGACCACCGCGTGCAAGGGCAGGTAGGGCAAGAGTCTCTCGGCCCACTGGTTGGCGTCTGTCGCGTAGCGGAAGGGGTAGGCCAAGGAGGGGATGAGGATGGCCATGAACTGGTCGCCGACGATGCCGCTGGAGGCGCCGATCATGACGTAGATCACCAGCAACTCGGCGCGTGAGAGCACGTGGCGCGGGGAAAGCAGGCGCAGCAGGGCATTGACCCCGATGAGCGCGGCCAGGAGGATCACTGCGTGGAAGAAGATGGACAGGTAGGTGGGGCGCCCGCCGTAGATGTTCTCCATGCCGGCGACCCACAGGCTCACCAGCGGGACCAGCAGCAGTCCCAGGAGGATGCTGCGGGGCCGCAGAGCGGTCTGGTCCTGCCGGGTCCTGGACGGCGGCATGGACGGGAACCTCGCAGGTATCGCGGCGAGTGCTCGACCGCGGGGCCACGGCGGCGGCGCCGCGGGGACTGCCGTCGCAGGCGCCCGCGGCCTTCTCCGGCCCCGAAGGCAGGACCAGACGGCCGGCGGGCGCCCGCACACCGGTGCCCATCAGGGCAGAGGCCGGCTCAGCTCTGCCTCCCGGCCGCGGCCGCGCCGTTGCCCCCACCACGGCTCCGGGCGATGAGCTTGAACACCTCCATCACCAGCAGCACCGACAGGGCCAGCCCCAGCGCCCACAGCCACTGCATGGGCTGCAGGGACTCCGTGCGCAGGAGCCGCTGCATGAAGGGCAGTTGCATGCTCAGGATGTGGATGCCCTGGGCGATGAGCACCCCCAGTACCAGGATCGGATTGCGCGCGATGGGCACACCGAAGGCCGAGACGTACTCGGAGCGGCAGTTGAACACGTGCACGTTCTGGAACAGGACCATGACCAGCAGGACGATGTTCCTGGCCGAGGTGACCCCGGCTTCGGTCGCCCCGAAGCCCTGCATCTCCACGAGCCAGTACCACACCGCGAAGGCGACGGCACCGATGGTGAGCCCGGAGGCCACCGTCTGCCCGGTCATCAGAGGGTTGAAGATCCGCTCATTGGGGCGCCGCGGTGGACGCTTCATGGCCCCCGGCTCGCCACCCTCGAAAGCCAGAGCGACGTCCTGAATGCCGTTGGTGACCAGGTTGAGCCAGAGCAGTTGCACCGCCAGCAGGGGGATCGGGAGCCCGGACACGACGGCGGCGGTGAACATCACCACTTCCGCCGCGCCGGTGGAGATGAGCAGGTAGATCACCTTGCGCACATTGCTGTAGGCGAAGCGCCCCTCTTCCACCCCCGCCACGATCGAGGCGAAGTTGTCATCCACCGCAATCATCGAGCCGACTTCCTTGGCCACATCGGTCCCCGAGCCCATCGCCACGCCGATGTTCGCCCTGCGCAAGGCCGGGGCGTCGTTGACCCCGTCGCCGGTCACGGCCACGAACTCTCCCCCGTCGATGAGGGCATCGACGATCTCCAGCTTCTGATTCGGCGAGACCCTGGCGAAGACGTTGCTGGACCGGACAAGCTCGGAGAACTGTGGCCCCTCGGGGTCACCGGCATCGCTCAACTGACGCCCCGTCACCACGGGGTCCTCGGCGCCGGCCAGCCCCAGGGAGCGGGCGATGGCGCCGGCGGTGGCGGGGTGGTCGCCGGTGATCATCAGCACCCGGATTCCCGCCCGCTTGCACGTCGCCACCGCCTCGATGGCCTCGGGCCGCAGCGGGTCGATGAACCCGGCGAGCCCGCAGAAGGTCAGGCCAGACAGGTCGTGTGGACCGTAGGTGCCAGCCTCGCCCGCGTCTCCCACCGGGCCGCCGGCGACCGCCAGGACCCGCAGTCCCTCCTCCGCCATGGACTCGGCCATGCGCTCGATGCCCTCGCGATCCGGCGCCACCGTACCCTCGGAGCCGTACGCGCTGCTGCAGAAGCCCAGGATCGTCTCAACGGCCCCCTTGACCGCCACATGGACGACGCCGTCGGTCTCGTAGAACACCGCGGAGAACTTCTGCTCCGACTCGTAGGGGATCTCGCCCCGGATGGCCACCTGCCCCCGGACCTCGGTCGGGTTCAGCCCCAGCTTGTAGCCCAGGGCGAGCAGGGCCACATCCATGGCATCACCGCGATGCTTCCAGTCGTCCTCGCTGCGCTCCAAGGTGGCCTCATTGGCCAGTATCGACAGACGGGCCAGATGCTCCAGATAGGGGACCTCCCCGGTGTTCGCCGGCGTGCCCCCATCGGTGCTGACCTCGCCCTCCCCGTTGTAGCCCTCCCCGGAGACGGAGAACCCCACACCGTCGGCCAGCACCACGCGGCGCACCGTCTGCTCGTTCACCGTCAGCGTGCCGGTCTTGTCGCTGGCGATGACGGTGCAACTGCCCAGACTCTCCACGGCGGTGAGCTTGCGCACGATCACATTGCGCTGCGACATGCGCCGCGTCGCCACGGACAGGGCCACCGTCATCGCAACAGGCAGGCCCTCGGGGATAGCCGACACCGCCAGCGCCACCACGAAGAAGAAGATCTCCTTGATACCGCTTCCCTGGTGCCACAGCAGGGTGGCCAGCACAACGCTGATGCCCCCCATGACCATGGTGATGACCCGGATGAAGCGCTCCATCCGCACCACCAGAGGCGGCTTTCCGTGCTCGGAGGTGGCGACGCTCTCGGCGATCTGCCCCACCTGGGTATCGGCTCCGGTGGCCACCACGACTCCCAGGCCACGCCCGGAGGCCACCACGGCGCCGGCGAAGGCCATGTTACTGCGGTCACTCACCGCCGCCTCCGCGGCCAACTGCTCGGCCCGCTTCTCGGTGGCCACCGATTCTCCGGTGAGGAAGCTCTCGTCTGACGTGAGGTTGTTTGACTGCAAGATGCGCAGATCGGCGGGAACCTTGGCCCCCGATTCCAGAAGCACGATGTCGCCGGGAACCAGGTCCTCCGAGGGGATCTCCTGCTCCCTGCTCCCGCGCCGAACGGTGGCGCGGATCCTGAGCAAGCTCTGCAGGCTGGCCGCACTCTTCTCGGCGCTGAACTCCTGATACGCCCCAAGGCCGCTATTGAGGGCGATCACCAGCAGGATGAAGATGGCGTCCTTGATGTCGCCGATGGCTACCGACGCCACGGCGGCGCCGATCAGGACGAAGATCAGTGGGTTCAGAATCTGGGAGAGCAGCACCATCCAGATGGTCGGGGGCTTCTTGGCCGGCAGCGTATTGGGGCCACACGACTCCAGTCGCCGGGCGGCCTCATCCTCGCTCAGCCCGCCCGTATCGCAGGCGAGCTTTTGCAGCACATCCTCCTCGGCCAGGGCATGCCACGGGTAGAGCCGATGGTCGCATTCGTGCATTGAGCAACCTCGCATTCGAAGAAGGGTCCAGCGAGACCGGTCGCCGTGAGCAAGATGCCGTCACGCTCTCGCCGGTGTGGCGAGAGCGTCCTGTACGCGTCCTGTCACCACCACCACCGGCCTCCTTTCGCCGGGCGAACCGTAGTACCTATTGGCCGCGGAGCCCCTGGATTCCTTCGCCGCACTCCGGGCCGGTCTCCGGCCACGGAGGTACCGCTCGGTGCGCCCGCGAACTGCCTGCCCGCCCAGACCCTTACCGGAGGCTCAAGATGACCTCGAGAGAGCGCCTGCTGGCCCTCCTGCGCGGCGACATCCCCGACTGCGTCCCGGTGATGCCGGACACCTCCAACATGATCCCGGCACGCCTCACCGGCAAGCCCTTCTGGGACCTGTACCTGTACAACGACCCACCCATCTGGGAGGCCTCCATCGACTGCGCCAGGCACTTCGATGTGGACGCGCTCATGGACGGCTACGCCCCGCTTGTGTTCCCCGAGGAGCACCCGGCCCACGACGGCCCGCAATGGGAGCGGTTCATCGTCCAACGGACCACCGAGCGCATCGTCACGCAGGCCTCGTACCGCGAGGGCGGCCGGCGCGTATGGGCCAAACATGTGGACATCTACCGCGTGGCCGACCCGCCGGTGCACGGCGTCTCGCACCGGGTCGCACGACTGCCCGAGGAGCCCGAGAGCTGGGAGCCGCTGGAGGGCGTCAAGCCGGTGGATCTCGGGCCCGAGAACTTCAGGCGGCTTAGGCGCCTCATGGGCGACCAGGGGCTGGTGGGAGTCTTTGTCATCAGCAGTTGCGTCCTGGGCAACGAGCAGATGGTCTACGACTACTACGACAATCCCGCCAAGTACGAGCAGATCGCCGAAACGCGCATCGAGTACGGCGAGCAGCGCTTCCGGCGTATCATGGCCATGGAGGACAGGCCCGACTTCGTCGCCGTGGGCGGCTCCGGAACCCTGATCTGGCAGACGGTGGAGGTTTTCCGCAAGATCGCGCTCCCGGCCCTCAAGCACGTGATCTCCCTGGCCCACGAAGCCGGGATGCCCACCCACATCCACTCCTGCGGACCGGAGAAGGAACTGGTCACGATCATGGCCGAGGAGACGGAGCTGACGGTCATCGACCCCCTGGAGGCCCCGCCCATGGGCGACTGCGACCTGGCACAGCTCAAGCGTCTTTACGGCGATAGGATCATCCTCAAGGGCAATCTGCACACGACGGACGTCATGCTTCGCGGGAGCGTTGACGATGTGATCGCCGCCTCCAAGCAGGCAATCGACGACGCCGGCGGGGGCGGGGGGTTCATCCTGTCCACAGGCGATCAGTGCGGTCGCGACACCCCGGACGACAATCTCCGGGCGATGGTGGAGACAGCCAGGACCTACGGCAGGTACGGATAGGCGCCTGCCGCTTCTTGCGAAGGACCGGCTCGCTCCCTCGGCGAACCGCCTCTTGCCCACACCGATCGCTTTGGCCCACTCCGCTCCGGGAGAAGGATGACCCATGCTTACGGACAGGAAGCTGTTCAGCAAGATCGACAAGATCCAGCAGCGCTACGCCCAGTTGCGCTTCGTCTCCGTGGCGGGCATCGACATGGAGATGGCGCAGACCAAGGAGCATTTCCGCTCCGAGCCCGAGGAGCTCAAGTACAAGCCGGCACCGGTGGGCACCAGGTGGGGCGATAGCTGGCTCACCGCCTGGTTCCGGGGCGATGTCACCGTGCCCGGGAGCTTCCCCGGCGGACGGCTCTTCCTCCGCGCAGACACGGGTGGTGAGACCCTTCTGTTCGTCAACGCCCGGGCCATGGGCGTGTTCGACGACAACCATCCGGTCGTCGCGGTCAAGCTCGACGCCCGCGCCGGTCAGAAGCTCCACATCGCCCTGGAGGCCTACAGCGGCCACAGCTTTCCCGGCACTCAGCCGCAGGACAGCGGCATCGTCGTGCCCCGGAACTGCAGGACCTTCGAGGGCGCCGAGCTGCTTTGGGAGCGGGAAGACGTGACGGCCTTCGTCTTCGACCTGCGCACCCTCGTCGGCCTCATGCACGCCCTGGATGACAGCGGCCTGCGCAAAGGCAAGATCATCGCCGGTCTGGCCCGGGTGGCGCAGGTGGTGGACGCCATGCCTGCGGAGACCTCGGAGGAGAGCTGGCGGCCGAAGCTGGCGCAGGCGCGGGAGACAATGGCCCCGCTGCTGGCGGCCCAAAACGGCACCACCGCCCCCTACATCGGTCTCATCGGCCACTCGCACATCGACACCGCCTGGCTCTGGCCCGTTGCCGAGACCTGGCGCAAGTGTGCCCGCACGTTCGCCTCGATGCTCAACCTCATGGAGCAGTACCCGGAGGTCATCTTCATCCAGCCCGCTCCGTGCCATGCCGAGGCCGTGCGCGACATGTACCCGGAGCTGTTCGCCAGGGTGCAGAAGATGGCCAAGAGCGGTCGCTGGGAGCCCAATGGCGCCATGTGGGTGGAGCCGGACTGCAATATCCCCTCGGGCGAGAGCTTCGTCCGCCAGCTTCTGGTCGGCCAGACCGCGGTCAAGGAGATGTTTGGCTACCGCGCCGACACCCTCTGGCTGCCCGATGTGTTTGGCTACTCGGCGGCCCTGCCCCAACTGCTGCGCGGCGCCGGAGTGGAGTTCTTCTGCACCACCAAGATCGGCTGGAACGATACCACCCGCTTCCCGTACGACAGTTTCGTGTGGAAGGGCATCGACGGGTCGGAGGTGGTGTCGCATTACAACACCATCCACTGCTGGCCCGACCCGGAGACGCTCGTCTCCCAGTGGAACTGGGTGCAGCACAAGGACGTCCAGGACCGGCGGCTGATGTCGTACGGCTTCGGCGACGGCGGCGGCGGGCCGCAGGCGGAGATGATGGAGATCGCCCGCAGGGTCCAGGACCTCGAGGGCTGCCCGCGCACGGGCCATACGACGGTGAGCCGGTTCATGCGGGATCTACGAGACGAGATGGCCCCGCTGCCGGAGTTCTGCGGTGAGCTGTACCTCGAGTTCCACCGGGGCACTTTGACCTCTATCGCCCCCATCAAGCGGGGCAACCGGAAGGCGGAGCTTGCCCTCAGAGACGCCGAATGGCTCTGCACGCTGGCGAGTCTCCGCGGTCGGGATTACCCGGCCGAGCAACTGCTACAGACCTGGAAGACCCTGCTGCTGAACCAGTTCCACGACATCCTCCCCGGCTCGTCGATCGCCCGGGTCGATGACGAGGCCATCGCCGATCTGGCCCGCTGCGTCCGGGAAGCCGAGGGGCTCTCGGCCGCCGCCGCACAGGCCCTGGGAGCCCTCCCCGCCGACCGGTCATCCCGGTCCAAAGCCGGGCCGGAGAGCCCGACCCGCGCGGTGCTGGTGCTCAACAGCCTCAGTTGGGACCGCAGGGGCGAGATCGCCCTCACCGGCGTCCCCGAGGGTCTCCTGCCCACCGGTCCAGGTCTCGAGGCCCAGTGGGTGCGGAGCTTCGACCGTGTAGATCGCCTGCTCATCGGCGGCCTGTGTCTCCCGGCGTTGGGTGCGGTGACCGTCGACCTGGCCGAGGGCACCGCGGAGGCCGACGGTCCCTTCCGTGTGGGACGCGACGAGATCGAGACACCCTTCGCCGTCGTGAGATTCGACGAGATCGGGCGCATCGTCTCGCTGCTCGACCGGGAGAGCGGCCGAGAGATCGTGGCCCCCGGCGGGGCGCTCAATTCGCTGCTCATCGGCGAGGATGTGCCGGACCAGTACGACAACTGGGAGATCGACAGCGATCAGGAGCTCCAGATGCGGCTCGAGCGCCGGCTGCTCAAGCGCGAGCTGGTGGCCGAGGGGCCATTGCAGCTTCGGGTGCGCTGCGTGTACGAGCTGGGCGAGGGCTCCCGCCTCACCCAGGACGTGGTCTTCCACTCCACCACCCCGCGTATCGACTTCGAGACGATGGTGGACTGGGACGAGAAGCACAAGCTCCTGAAGGCCGCCTTCGATCTCGACGTATTGGCCGACTTCGCGCGCCACGAGATCCAGTACGGCCACGTGGAGCGTCCCACGCACCGCAACCTGCCCGGCGACCGGGCGCGGTTCGAGGTCTGCGCCCACAAGTGGACGGACCTGTCTGAGACGGGCTTCGGCGTGGCCCTGCTCAATGACTGCAAGTACGGCCTGAGCGTGCACGGCAAGACCATCGGCCTGACGCTGCTGAAGGCCGGCACGCATCCGGACGACAGAGGCGACCGCGGCCGTCACCTGATGACCTACGCCCTGCTGCCCCACAACGGTCCCTTCCGCGCCGAGAGCGTGATCCGCCCGGCGTACGAGCTCAACGTCCCCGTTCTGACCTATCCGGCGGCGGAAGACGCCGAGGGCTTCGAGGGTCTCGTGCAGGTGGACCGGCCGAACGTGATCGTCGAGTCGGTGAAGTGGGCGGAAGACGGCAAGGGCTTCGTGGTGCGGCTCTACGAGGCGGAGAAGACCGGCTGCCAGGTGCGCCTGAGCTTCGGAGTGCCGGTGAAGAGAGCAATGGAGACCAACCTGCTGGAAGAGGAGATCGGGAAGCTGAAGGTGTCCAAGGGAGTGGTGGACCTGTACCTGAGGCCGTTTGAGGTCAAGACGGTGGTGTGCGGGGTGTGAGGGCGGGAGGGTGAAGGACAACACCGAAGACGACGACGCGGGCCGAGGCGCTGTGTCTGTTTGGCGCAGCCATTCCGGGGGCGGCAGGTCGTTGGTCGTCAGGTCCGAAGGACCGCGCGGCGCCGCGGAGCGGCGCCCCCCAGCGACGGGCTTCAGCCCGTCGAGCCGGGCCAGATGGAGCCCCCGCGCCCGCCAGGGCGCTTGTCCGGATGCGGGCTATCAGTGCAGTGTCAATCATTAGTCTTCGGTTTGGTGGCCGTGCCGTTGCCGTCAGCCCCGCAAGGGGCGGCATACACTAGCCACGGGCGTGAGCCCGTGGAAGGCCCCCGCCTCACCCCTCCTCCCCTCCGTTCGCGCGGCCCGGAAGGGCCGCGCGGGGCCCCCAGCAGACATCGCCAGCGACAGATCGGAAGGGCGGCGGGTGGGGGAA
>CAZXDD010000293.1:0-506 GCA_964639415.1 uncultured Armatimonadia bacterium | reverse complement strand
GGGCTCAAAACACCCCCCGGGGGGGGCCCCGGTTCCACCCCCCCCCCCCCCCCCCCCCCCCCCCCGGGGCGCGCCGCCGGGCCGCCCCCCCCGGGGCCGCAAGCAGACATCGCCTGCGACTCGCAGTAGAGGCCGAAGTCAGGCTCGTCCACAGCTCCACCCCGACAAGCCCGTTCGTTCTTCTGTACCACAGCCCCCAGCCCGACATCGCGCTGTCTATGGTAGTGGACGCGACGGACATCGCGCCCCAGCCACCCTCCACGCCGCGTGCCGGCTGGCGGGTAGCGCAGTTCGTACTCCCCTCCGAGACACCCCCTAAGGCCTGGTCACTCAAGCTGTCCGCGCCCGCTACAGCAGAGATCGAGTTGCTGCTTCCCGCCGCCCCGGATGCCGCCTGGTCGCCGTCGCAGGCCTTGCGCGACATTGCGCAGCAGTGCGTCACGGACGGGGACCCGGCGGGTGAGGCGGCGGCGTGGGAGGGTCTCGCGCGCCTGCTGCCCGGCACC
>CAZXDD010000292.1:0-9529 GCA_964639415.1 uncultured Armatimonadia bacterium | reverse complement strand
GGCTTCGCTTCGTGCAGGGCCGGCAGAGGGTGCAGATCGCAACGACGTGGGAGCCGGTGGGGTCGGCGAGGCCCTCGGGGGTCGGCGTCGAGCTCTGTGGCGACTTCTCCCGCCCTGTGCCGGACGGCTGGATGCGGATGTACGGGCTGTACGACCCGGACGGCGGGGTGCCGGGGCCCAGCCGCCTTGGCAAACTGCCCCAAGACTGGGTGCGCTTCTCGGCCCTTGATGCCACCTGCGAGACCAACCTCACCGCCCCCGACCGTCTTGCCCGACTGGTGGATTCCGACGTTGTCCTGCTCAAGTCGCGGGACATCGGGGACCGGCTGCAGATGGTGTTCCGCCTCGAGCAGGAGGTGGCCGGGACTGTGTTTGCCGACTTGGTCGGCAGCACCGACCGCGGCACGGTGCGGATCTACCTGGATGGGGAGGTCGCCGTCGAAGCCTTCGACCACTACGAGATGGGCTGGGCGGAGCACCGCGTGCCTCTGGGCGAGACGGTGCTGCGGGCCGGAGCGCACGAGCTGACCGTTGAGGTGATCGCCAGGCGTCCGGGGGAGGGCAAGTGCCACATCGGCCTGCAGGCGGTGACGGTCCGGCCCGAGGGGGTCTCCACCCGTCCCGTACGCCCACATATCTATGAGCTGCACACCTGCGATGGGACGGCGGTGGTGCAGGGCCAGTTCGTCAAGAGCCACTGGTGCGGCACGGTGGAGCCCGGAAACGAGCACATCGCCTTCCACCTGATCGGCAAGCGCGCCCGCGGGTCCGAGGAGGTACTGGCCTGCCGCCGAATCGCGCCCAACGCGGCCGCATTGCGTCTCCCCCAGCCCGCTCTGGCCACGCTCGGTGACTACGCATCTTGCCACGGCGAGCTGTGCCTGATCGCCGCCGACCATCTCCACGGTCGAGCGGTGACCCGCATGGGCCTGGACTGCGTGCTGGTGGAGGCCGACAACCCGATCGACATCGACTGGGACTTCGTGACCGGGGAGGTACACCTGCACCTGACCGCCGACACCGAGGTCCGTCTCGTGCTGGCCAGGGACATGCAGGGCCACAAGGCGAGCTCGGGACAGTACCCCACCACCGAGGCTCACGATCAGTTCCTCCCGGCGGGAGAGCACGTGATGTACGCCGCCCGCATGGACCCGGACACCGCGGAGAACCTGGCCGGCGGGCTGGCCGCATTGCTGCCTGCGCCGACGAGGCCCCCGGCCGCGGGAGCCTCCCGGCCGGGCTCGCGGACACCCACGCCGGCGTATCGGGCAGCTCTCGGCGCCCCCGTGACGGCACTGCTTGCCACACCCCTCGGTGCCTGCGCGGCGGCCGGCGAGGCCCTCCACATCCTGCAGCGGCCCGCCCGGGTGGTTCTCGAGACCGGCTCGCCGATTCGCGCCGCCTGCTGGTGGCAGGAGGCCGGGCTGCTCCTGGCAGGCTGCGCGGACGACCGCGTCCTGGCCTTCGACCTCGACGGTCACACCCGCTGGCAGTTTCACTCCGAGATGGACCCCGCGGTGTACGAGACCGGCAAGCAATACTGGTTCCGCGCCGCACACCCGGGCATCCACGGTCTTGGGGGCGGCGTGTTTCTGCGCGGCGAGCCCCAGGCCTTCGTGGGCAGTGCCTGCACGCTGGAGATCCTCGACCCGGACGGCCAACTGCTCCAGCGCATGCCGGTCTTCTGGGGGCCGGGGAGGCAGTTCACCCTCATCGATAGCCCGTCGGGCGGCAGGGACCTGCTCATCGCTCGCTGGCCCAATGACGGGGAGCATCTGGCCGTGCTCAATAGCGAGACACTCGGCCTGAGCCATGGATTCCTCGCCACGCCCCCCGGCCACACGCAGGTCAACGGCTGGACGGCGATGAACCGGGTGGCCACCTTCTACGAGGATCTCGATGGCTCCGGGCGGAAGGTCGTCCTGTCGGCGATCAACGGCGTGGCCAACCGGGTCACGAGCTGGGACGCCGCGGGCACGCCCCTGCACAATGCCCAGTTCGTCCCCGGAGAGAAGGCGCCCGCGGTGACTTTGGCCGACATGGACATCGGTGATGCCGACGGGGATGGTAGACAGGAGGTCTTCGTCGCCTGTCAGGACGGCGGCCTCGTGGCCCTGGACTGTGGGCTGGCCAGGCGCTGGAGCCACCCATTCGAGGCGCCGCCGCGGTCGGTTCGCTACCTGCCTGAGTTGGGGCGGGTCGTGGTGGGCTGCGATGACGGCGGTCTGTGGACGGTGGACGGCGAGGGCCGGGCCGTCGCCCTGGGGCAGGTGACGGGCCGGCCGATGAGGATGCTGGCAACGCACCGCCACGGCACCCCGGCGGTGGCGGTCGGTACCGACCTGGGCGAGCTGGCGCTGTTTGAGCTGGGAGCGTAGGGCAAGACGGCCGTTGACGGGAGCGTGACCAACGCACGGCATCATCCTTCAGCGTCTATCCGCATGGGAGCGATCAATGGGCAAGCCCGACGATTTCGTCAAGGCCATGACCTTCGATAGTCCGACTCTCATCCCCGTCAGTGTGGGCATCCTTCCGGCCGCCTGGATCAAGCACCGCGAAGCCCTGGAGAGGATCGTCGCCGAGCACCCCGGCATCTTCGGCGAGATCAACCCCGGTGAGCGTGACTTCGACGCCGTGGGGGGCACCTACGTGGAGGGGGAGCACGTCGACCCCTGGGGCTGCGTATGGAGCAATGTGCACCACGGGGTCGAAGCCTTCGTCACCGGCCACCCCATCCCACGGCGCGAGATGGTCCGCGACTACAGGGCGCCCGCCCCCGGCGCCGGCACACCCCATGGGTTCATGTTCCTGCGCCTTACTTACCTGCGCGGCTATGAGGAGATGATGATCGACTTCGCTCAGGAGCCCCCCGAGCTGCAGATGCTCATCGATCTCGTCCTGGAGTACAACCTCGGCGAGGTCAGGGCCGCCCTGCAGGCGAACCCCGGCATGCGCTACTTCGGCGACGACCTGGGCCTTCAGGACGCCCTCCCGATCAGCCCGGCCAAGTGGCGGCAGTACCTCAAGCCCTGCTTCGCAGCGATCTACGGCCTGTGCAAGGATGCCGGCTGCCGCGTATACATGCACACCGACGGTCACATCATCCCGATCATCACCGACCTCATCGAGTGCGGGGTGGATGTCATCAACCCCCAGGTGGGGGCCAATGGCCTGGAGAACCTGGCCCGGGAGTGCAAGGGGAAGGTCTGCGTGGACCTCGACCTCGACCGCCAGAAGTTCCCTTTCTGGCGGCCTCAGGACATCGCCGCCCATGTGGCGGAGGCCGTCGATGTGCTCGGAGCGCCGGAGGGCGGGCTCATGCTCAAGGCCGAGATCGGCCCGGAAGTGCCGCTGAGCAATGTGGAGGCCATCTTCGCCGCGCTGGAGAGGGAGAGGGCGAGGTTCCTGTAGTCGGGCGCCGGTGGACGGATAAACACAGAGACACAGAGACGTGGAGAACGGCTTTGAGAACGGCGGAAAGGGCAACGAAAGGGGAGTGCGACGGATGCGGAGCTTGATGGCGATGGCGATCATCCTTATGTGTGTGGCTGCAGGGGCGCAAGACGGTTCGCAGGTCTGGTTGCTGGACACCGATGCCGACGGCGACGGTGTCGCCGACGGCTGGGCCTCCAACTCCGACGCCGGGGAGGCGGAGTTCTGGCTGGGGGAGGGCCTGGTGGGAGAGAAGGTGCAGGCAGTGATCGGCACGGCTGCCGGTGACGGCGTCTACCGCCGGATCGAGGACCTCGACCCGGAAGCCACGTATCTTCTGACCGCCGTGGTCGGGGTGGACCGGGGCGGCATCACCTGGGGGCCTGAGGGCGTCAGGTCCAAGTACCTGCATGGCTACGGCAAGCCCGTGGAGAGCCGCATCACGTTCAGCGGGCACGACAGCGTGACGGTCGTGTTCTACACGCTCGTCCCCGAGGCGATCTTCCGGGTGAACCGCCTGGAGCTGCGCCGCATTGAGCCCGAGGAGCTGCCCATCGAGGAGAAGACGGGGCTGCACCTGATCCCCAGGCCGCTGATGCTGGAGGAGGGTGCCGGCGAGGGCCTCAAGCTTACCGCCGACACGACGATGGCCTTCGTCGGCCTCGATCGCGGTGAGGTGAACCCTGAGCTGTTCCGCGAGGACCTGGGTCTCCCCGAGGGGACGCTTGCGGACGCCGCGGTGGCCGACGCGGACATCGTGCTGTGTGCCCTCGAGAGCCTCCCCGTGCTGGCGGAGAGACGGCCCGACCTGGGCCGGGATGCCATCCGCGACGGGTACCGGCTGATCGTCTCGGACAAAGGCGCCATCGTCCTGGCCAAGACGCCGACCGACGCCTTCTACGGCCTGATGACCCTGCGGCAGCTCTGCGTGCCGGACGGCGCAGGAGGCTACCGCGTGCCGGCCGTGACGATCCGCGACTGGCCCGCGATGGGGCTGCGCGCCACCTATCAGAGCGGCGCCATGCCCTCACCGGACAACCTGGAGCGGGCGAGGTACCTGGCCCGGCTGAAGATGAACGCCCTGGTCATGGAAGACAGTGTCTTCTACCACCTGGACGAGGGCGACAACCTGGCCAGGGTAACGGGCTACTTCGACTACCTGCGCTCACTGCACATCGAGCCGATTCCGCTGGTGCAGAGCTTCGGCTGGGGCTTCATGGTGCTGTCCGTGGATCCCCAGTGCGTGGAGGCCCACTACGCGCAGGACCGGGAGATGGTCTTCATCGCCCGAGACGGGCTACCCGCCGACCTCGAGGGCGACATCCCGGAGGGCAACCCGGAGCTACTGGTGACCACGGGAGCGCTGACGACCATCGAGCAGCCGCTGACGAACCCGGGCCTGGAGCCCGCGGCCGACGGCGGCCTCCCGGGCTGGACGGCCGACCGCTGGGGGGAACAGGACGGAGCCGCCCTCGACACGGAGGTCAGCAGCGAGGGTGCGGCCTCCCTGCGCCTGAACCGGGACACCTACGGCATCATCCGCACCTTCCAGGACTTCGAGCTGCCCGCAGACGTGACGGCACGGTTCACGTGTGACACCAAGACGCAGGACGTCACCGGCATGGCGTACATGGAGGTCTATCGCATCACGGAAGAAGGCGAACTACTGGGCGGTCCGGCAGTGATGGGCCCGCGAGTGGAGGGGACAGGGGGCTGGCAGCCGGTGTCGATGTCGCTAGGCACCGGAGAGCACCGCCACTATCGCATCTACCTGCGGATCCAGGACGGGACGGGCACGGCATGGTTCGACAACCTCCGCGTCAGGGCGAGCCACGAGGTCTTGCGCAATCTGGTGCACGTGGAGGACAGCCTGGAGGTCAAGTCGCCCGAGGGCACGCCCTACGAGCGGGGCAAGGATTACGAGGTCATCGCCGGGGAGACGAGGTTCCCCTTCGAGTGGGAGGCCGAGCCGTGGTGGATCGTGCGCCTGCCGGAGGGTGAGATACCCGCCGGCGGCAAGGTGTTGGTTTCCTACGAGTACGCTCCGGCCGAAGCGATGACGTACTGCCCCACCGACCCCCGGACGCAGGGTATCATGCGCAAGGCTCTGGCCGACACGGCCACCAAGCTGGGCGTGAGTCGTATCCACATCGGCCACGACGAGCCGCGCTGGCTCAATACCTGCAGGGCCTGCAAGGAGCGGGGGCTGAGCAATGCCGAACTCATGGCCGACGAACTCGTGAGGATGAACGACTTCGTCAAGACCGCCAACCCGGACGTGCGCGTGATGATGTGGGCCGATGCGCTGAACCCCTTCCACAACGCGCCGTACCAGCAGCTCGAGCCCGCCAATGAGATCACCCCCAAGGACATCATCCAGTGCGTCTGGTTCTACGACGCCCACGATGACATCGTGGAGGGCCGCAGCCTGGCGTACTTCCACGAGATGGGCTATCAGACCACGGGCAGCCCCTGGTTCGATCCCGAGAACACCTGGGACTGGGCGCGGGAGTGCGCGCTGGCCGAAGGCTGCCTGGGGCTGATCTACACCTCGTGGGGTGACACGAACAGGGACCCGTGGGCCTCGTTGCCGCTGGCGGGAGCCTTCTCGTGGAACCCGGACGACCCGGCGGCGCCGGAGGCGATACCGTGGGACGCGGCCGAGGTCAACCGGTGTTGGGGGGTACTGCAGAGGGTGGGAGAGTGAGGAGCTGCCCTCTGTCGGCGTCGGACCTGGTGCCGACCCACGCATCTCGCAGGCCCGGGGGCAGAGCACGCCGCGAACGTCGCGGGGCTCTGCCCCTGCGGGGGCGGGGCAGAGGGAGCGTGAACGGACAGCCCCAGATCGGCGTTCGCTCTGCCCCTGCGGGGGCGGAGCAAAGCCCTACGGCGTTGACCGTCTGCCGGTCCTGTTCGGGATGTGGATGACGGTGAGCCCATTGGGTGGTCTACCTCCGCTGCAACTCACGCAGCAGTCTCCGCGTCCAGACGGAAGCCTCCGCGCGGTACCCATCCGGGTCACCGCCATCAACGACGCGCAGGTCGGCCACCAGGCGTGGACCCACCGCGCCCTCGCCAAACAGCGCCTCGAGGTAGTCGGCCAGGTCATCCAAGACGGCGGCGTCGAGGGATTCTGCCAAGTGCCGGGCCAGAGCCGGCGGGCCGCCGGGGAACGTGCGGATGAGTGCGAACAGGTCATAGACGTGCTTGGCCGCCGGGCCGCCTCCGGTTCCGAGGGCCGCCTTCACCTTGGTGACCAGCAGACCTGCCAGGCCGGCGACGTACACCGTCGCCTCGGCCACTTGTCCGGTGGGTAGACGGCCGCGCAGGAGCATGGGGCGACGCAGGCGCACGGCGATGTCGCCGTCCCAAAGAGGCGCGAACTCGTAGCCCGCCACGGATACCGTGCCCCCCGGGTGTCCGGCCGGCGGCAAGGCCATCATGTCAACCCGATAGCGATTGCCGCTTGGTAGCTCGCGAAGCCACTGGAAGCGATCCGGCCCGACGTAGCTCGATGACTGCAGAAGCCGCACCATCCGCTCGATGCGCTCCGGCACCGCCCACCCAACGGCCACGTCCACATCCATGCTGCCGCGGTGGCGAACCGGGGTGTCCGCGCTCCGCCTCTGGTGGTACTCCGTGAGGGCATACACGGCCCACCCGCCGACAAGGCAGAACTCGGGTAGGGCTTCCTGAAGCAGTACCCCCAGTTCCAGCACAACGCTGTAGCACTCGCGCTGCTGAAGTGGGAGCAGGTCGTGAACCTCCACCACAAGACACTCATCACCCATGGCCAAGCAGCTCCTTTGCGAGCTCTTCAGCTTGCTCGGCATGCCGCCCACCCGCCGCACTCATGTCAAGGAAGAGCTGCACAGGCGACACTGGTACGGCTTTTTCGCGGCAGAAACGCGCGGCCGCGGCGGCCGGGAGGTACAGGATGCCCTCATCTGGTGCCGACTGCAAGATGACATTGGGTCCCGCGAGCACCGGCTCCAGGTCGGCAGCCCGTACGAGCTCGCTCTCCGGCCCTGCCACGTAGGCGTGGACGACGTCATCGCGAAGGAAGCTCCCATACCGGCCCGCACCGGCAGACAGGGTGAGGCCCAGACGCACCCCGCTGACCTCGGCTGCCCGCGCGAGAGACTCCACAATAGCGTCGGTGCTGGTGGCCAGGGCGCGATACCTCCCGGCCGCACGTAGACCACGGCGCCAGGTATCCCGCCAGTAGTACGCCCAGGTGTTGATGAGGTCGCCCGGCCTGTGGATGGTCACCTTCTTGGTCGGTCCACGTCCGGTTGTGTCTGCATACTGCTCGGCGAGGAGGAAGCCCACCGTCGTGTGCGCCGTGTAGGGCGTCACGGCCGCCTCGTTCGCCAGGTCAGTCTGGTGCCAGTGCCGTCCGGGGTGCGATAGCAGTACCCGAAGCACCCGCTGGCGCTTCACCGCCCGTGGTCCAAACACGGACGCTTCCGCCGTGGGCACGCGTCCGCAGCTCGCAAGGCCAATAGACGCTTCGCGGGAGAGTGACACGACCGGTTTGTCTTGGCCTGAGCGCTCGATGAAGAGCCCTGGGACGCGTATCCGACACGCTCCGTACAGGTCGATGAAACCGATGCCGCAGATCCGGCCGCCTGCGGAGTCCACGGTGGCCTGATCCATCTCCGTCAGCAGACGGACCAGGGGCCGAGGCGCTCTGGGGAAGAAGAGCACTGCTGAAGTCCGACTCACGGGACCCTCGGCGGCCCGCACGGCGGCCTGCAGACGCTGGGCCGTGTCTCTCACGGTCCCGGCCCTGGGAGCCACGACCATTGCCACGTGCAGCGATCCATCGGTTCCTTCCGAGGCGATCCGCAGCCTCACCTGCCCCTGCCCCAACTCCGTCTCGGCTCCCGCCAGTCGCCAGCCTGTGCCCCTCAACGCGGCTCCCACGACTCCCTCCAGGGCACTGCCGAGAGTGTCCTTGTCAATGCCCATGCCGGCCCCCGATCTGCTGCGACGAGCATATTTGCTATACTACAAATATACCCCTTCTAGCAAATATCACAAACCCCTAGGTCCAGAACGCATACTGCGGCTTGCGCGTCAGCATCGCCAGCAGCGACCACAGGCCTCCCACCGCGAACTCACCCAGAACCACCCCCAGCGCCAGAGGCAGGCCCCGGCGATAGGTCTTGGGCCCCTGGTAGCGCATGATCAGGCCCTTGATCCCCCAGCCGATGAGCAAAGGCAGCCAGATCAGGCCCGTCGTCCAGTCCGCCGCGATGGCGTACGCGATGGGGTGGAACTGCCACCAGACGAACCGCGTGCGCATGAACATCAGAAGCGAGGCGAACCCGAAGCCAAAGACGATGCCGATCAGGCCCGACCAGTTCGGTGTGTACGGCTGCTGCAGCCAACTGCCGATCAGCACCCACCCCCCCGGCGACAGGCGCCGCGCCGGCTCGCCCATCTGCTCGACACCCTCCCGGAAGCACAGGTGCAGGAGCGCCCACACCGCCGCATAGCAGCCCAGGACCGTGGCAAGCCCCATCGCGGTGGTCATCTGCCGGCGGTTGACCCCCAGGACCTCCCCGATCTTCATGCCCTCGAGCTGGTGCGGCATGGGGACTCCGGTGTACGCGCGGTTGAAGCCGAAGAACAGCGCGAAGGAGGAGAGCTCCCGTGCGGTCATGTTGCGGGTGCCGGTGAAAGTCAGAAGGACGTGGTCCGGCCCGGCGAAGTGGAAGCCGTGGGTGGGCGCGCCGGCCTCGGCGCGGACCTTGGCGATGGCCGTATTGATGACCAGGTAGAACACAATGTAGAACAACCCGATCCCCGCGGGCATCCCGAGGCTTGCGCCGAAGGCCGTGGTCAGGACGAGCCCGATGGCGAGAGCTCCGAAAGCCAGCCGATACTCACCGGCCTCCGCCGCCGTGACGGCCGACCGTCGGTCCTCAGTCTCCTGCGCCCCGTGCCAGACGGCGCTCCACACCGCGGCCAGATGCCTGCGCGCGGCCCACAGGCTGAACAGCTCGACCGCCAGATGTCAGCGGAGCCGGATCCGTGGCCGCGCCGCGGGGTGAAAGTGCCGCGCGGAGGACCGCGGCTAGGCGGTGCA
>CAZXDD010000291.1:7197-9538 GCA_964639415.1 uncultured Armatimonadia bacterium | reverse complement strand
GTCTCGCGTCCCCGACCCCTCAGCCGGGGCTGCTGATGCACGTAGGTCGTCTGGGAGGGGTTGGGGTAACGGCGCCTACGTCTCGCGTCCCCGACCCCTCAGCCGGGGCTGCTGATGCACGTAGGTCGTCTGGGAGGGGTTGGGGTAACGGCGCCTACGTCTCGCGTCCCCGACCCCTCAGCCGGGGCTGCTGATGCACGTAGGTCGTCTGGGGAGGGTTGGGGTGACGGCGCCTACGTCTCGCGTCCCCGACCCCTCAGCCGGGACTGCAGAGATGCACGCAGACCTGCCAGCATTCGGCTGATCCTGTCCGTGCGCGCCATCAGTTCCTGGAGGGCTTCCTCGTCAAGCAACTCCACCCGATGAGCCAGCATGAGGTGTGTCTCCAGTTCCTTCAGCGACCCGCGGGCAATGCTGATGTGGTTGATGAACTCCTTGGTATGCTGTCGCCCGTGTCCCTCGGCCAGGTTCGCCGGCACGGAGCCTGCCGCGCGCCGTATCTGGCCTGCGAGGCCGAACAACTCAGCTCTCGGGAACCGCTTCGTTAGCCGGTAGCAGTGCTCAGCCAGGTCCATCGAGAGCTGCCAGACCTCCAAGTCTCGGTAGTTCTTGACGGACATAGCGGCACCTCGCGGACTTGGCTGGGGGCGAGGTTTCCTGCGAAAGGCCCCCCGACCACACACGCCGTACCCGTTGTGACACTGCGAATCGCGTCCAACTTCTCGGCCGTCCCCCGTCGTCGCCGTCGCCCCGCCGTCGCCGTTCCCCCGCCGTCGCCGTTCCCCCACCCCCCACCCCCCAATCCCCAATCCCCACCCCCTCCTCAGGCCGTTCCCGCTCCGGCCCGCATCACCTCATGATACTCCTGCAGGGGCTTGACCGACAGTCGCCCCTTGATCAGCGACTCGAGGCCCATCACCGCCACCATGGCGCCGGAGATCGTGGT
The DNA here is from genome assembly GCA_964639415.1 of uncultured Armatimonadia bacterium. Classification (GTDB taxonomy): domain Bacteria; phylum Armatimonadota; class Zipacnadia; order Zipacnadales; family JABUFB01; genus CAYRFY01. Next base: position 8,592 of record CAZXDD010000291.1, on the reverse strand, counting down.
GATCGCCGGGATGCCGTAGAGCACGGCGGCGGCCCGGATGGCCTTTTGGTCTTCACGCGGGTCCTCGCCGGCCGTGGGTGTGTTGATGATGAGCTGAATGCGGCCGTCGCGGATGAGGTCGATGACATTGCGGCCCCGCGGGTCGGAGACGCGGTAGACCTCCTCGGCCTCCACTCCCACCCTGCGCAGCACGCCGGCGGTGCCCCCGGTGGCCACGATCTTGAAGCCGAGCTCGTGCAGGCGCTTGGCCAGGAAGATCACGTCGCGCTTGTCGCGATTGCGCACGCTCAGGAAGATGGTGCCCCGGGTGGGCAGGTCGTGGCCCGCGGCGATGTAGGCTTTGGCGAAGGCGGCGCCGAAGTCGCTGTCCACGCCCATGACCTCGCCGGTGGACTTCATCTCCGGGCCCAGCAGTGGGTCGAAGCCCGAGAACTTGGCGAAGGGGAACACGGGGCACTTCACCGCCGTGTGCGGCGGGTGGATCTCCTCGGTGAACCCCAGGTCGGAGAGTTTGGCGCCGGCCATGACGAGAGCGGCCAGCTTGGCCAGCGGCACACCGATGGCCTTGCTGACGAAGGGCACCGTGCGCGAGGCCCGCGGGTTGACCTCCAGTACGTGGAGTCGCTCGTTCTTGATGGCGTACTGCACGTTGATGAGGCCGCGCACACCCAGCTCGGCGGCGAGGGCCTTCGTCTGGCTGCTGATCTGATCGATCTCGCTCTCGGCCAGACTGAAGGCGGGAAGGACGCAGGCCGAATCACCGGAATGCACGCCCGCCTCCTCGATGTGCTCCATGATCCCGCCGATCACGCAGCGCTCGCCATCGGAGATGGCGTCCACATCCACCTCGACGGCGTCATCCAGGAACTTGTCGATGAGGATGGGGTGTTCGGGGGAGGCCTCCACGGCCAGGCTCATGTAGCGCTCCAGCATGCCGCGGGAGTAGACGATCTCCATGGCCCGGCCGCCGAGGACAAAGGAGGGGCGCACCACCACCGGGTACCCGATGCTCTCCGCCTTGTCGATGGCCTCCTCCACCGAGGTGGCCGTATCGTTTTCCGGCTGGTGGAGGCCCAGCTTGTCCAGAGTGTTCTTGAACAGCTTGCGGTCCTCGGCCCGGGCGATGCTGTCCGGCGTGGTGCCGATGATGGGGACATTGTGCCGCTGCAGAGGTTGGGCGAGGTTCAGCGGCGTCTGACCGCCGAACTGGACGATCACCCCGGAGGGGTCTTCCTTGTCGCAGATGTTGAGCACATCCTCCAGGGTGAGGGGCTCGAAGTACAGCTTGTCGGAGGTGTCGTAGTCGGTGCTGACGGTCTCGGGGTTGCAGTTGACCATGACCGTCTCGTAGCCGGCTTCGCTGAGTGCCATGGCTGCGTGGACACAGCAGTAATC
>CAZXDD010000291.1:0-7187 GCA_964639415.1 uncultured Armatimonadia bacterium | reverse complement strand
CAGTAATCGAACTCAATGCCCTGGCCGATGCGGTTGGGCCCCCCGCCGAGGATGGCGATGTTGCGCTCCGCCCCCGGCCGCGCCTCATCCTCCTGCTCGTAGGTGAGGTAGTAGTAGGGCGTGTAGGCCTCGAACTCGGCGGCGCAGGTGTCCACCAGCTTCACCACGGGCAGCACTCCGAGGTCCTTGCGCAACTGACGGACCTCGTCCTCGCTGCGTCGCGACAGCACGGCGATCTGCTTGTCCGAGAAGCCCGCCTGTTTGAGCTCTCGCAGGTGATTGCGGGAGACCGCGGTGGCCGCCTCGTCCGTGGCCATCTCAGTTCGGTCGGGGCGGAGGTCGGCCAGTTCGTCCTGCATGGCCACGATCTCGCGGATATGGTTGAGAAACCATGGATCGATGCCCGTGATCCGGTACAGCTCCTCGACGCCGGCGCCCACACGCATGGCGCTGCGGAGCTGGAAGAGCCGGTCCGGATGGGGGATGAGGAGCTTGGCACGAAGCTCCTCCATGGGCATCTCGTCATAGTGGCTGCCCTTGCCGTCGGCGCCGAGGCCGAAGCGGCCGATCTCCAACGCGCGGATGGCCTTCTGCAGGGATTCCTTGAAGGTCCGACCGATGGCCATGACCTCCCCGACGGATTTCATCTGGGTCATCAGCGTCGGGTCGGCGCCGGGGAACTTCTCGAAGGCCCAGCGCGGGATCTTGGTCACCACGTAGTCGATGGTGGGCTCGAAGCACGCCGGGGTCTCGCGGGTGATGTCGTTGGCGATCTCGTCCAGCGTATAGCCCACCGCCAGTTTGGCGGCGATCTTGGCGATCGGGAAACCGGTGGCCTTGGAGGCCAGCGCCGAGGAACGGCTGACGCGCGGGTTCATCTCGATGACAACGATCCGCCCATCCGCGGGGTTGACGGCGAACTGGATATTGCTGCCCCCGGTGTCCACTCCGATCTCGCGCATCACCCGGATCGCCAGGTCCCGCATCCTCTGGTACTCATCGTCTGTGAGCGTCTGAGCCGGAGCGACCGTGATCGAATCGCCCGTGTGGATGCCCATGGGGTCGAAGTTCTCGATGGAGCACACGATCACCACATTGTCCCGGGTGTCGCGCATCACCTCCAGCTCGTACTCTTTCCAGCCGATGACGGACTGCTCCACGAGCACCTCGTTCATCGGGCTGGCATCGATCCCCTTGGTGACGGCCTCCTCGAGCTCCTCCATGGTGTGTGCGATGCCGCCGCCGGTACCGCCCAGCGTACTGGAGGGTCGGATGATGAGCGGGAAGCCGATTTGCTCGGCGATGTGCCTGGCCTCGCGGATATTGGAGGCGAAGTCGCTCAGGGGCAGGTCGAGGCCCGCCGCCAGCATGGCGTCCTTGAAAAGCTCCCTGTCCTCCGCCTTCTTGATCGCCTTCCGCTTGGCGCCGATAAGCTCGACGTTGTACCTCGAGAGCACCCCGCGCTCCGAAAGCTGCAGCGCCGCATTCAGACCGGTCTGGCCGCCGAGAGTGGGCAGAAGGGCGTCCGGGCGCTCCAGGGCGATGATCTCGGCGATGGTGTCGGCGTTGATCGGCTCAATGTACGTGCGATCCGCGGTCTCCGGATCGGTCATGATCGTGGCCGGGTTGGAGTTGACCAGGACAACCTGGAACCCCTCCTCCCGCAGGGCCTTGCAGGCCTGGGTTCCGGAGTAGTCAAACTCACAGGCCTGGCCGATGACAATCGGTCCCGAGCCGATGATGAGCACCTTTTCGATGTCGGTGCGTCTGGGCATAGTGTTGGCCTCACGGGTAACGGCGGTCGCGGGTCGCAGGCTGCGAGTCGCGGCGGTCACGGTGGACGGCGGTCGGAAGTCACGGCAGACGGCAGGGCGGCCCTACCCCGGGGGCGCGACGCCCATGGCCTCATCCTTGAGCTGCTGGTTGAATATCTCCCGCGGGTCAGGGATGATGTGCCAGGACTGGAAGCGTACCGGCGCGGTGCTGGGCACGTAGGCCGCGATGCTCTGCGGGTCCACGCGCCAGGTGGTCCCGTCCTGGTATCTCACGGCCTCCAGGAAGATCACCACCGTCCAGGTGCATACCGGCATCCGCATACGCAGCGACCAGCGCCCCTGATCGGTGCCCTGTGGGGCGAGGGCGGCGATGCTGGTGGCGCGGATGGTGTCCAGATAGTCGCCGAAGGCATCGTACGTCGAGACCATGATGCGGTAGGCGTACACGGTCTGGGGGCCGGTGTTCTGGACCTGCAGGAACACGGGCAGTGTGTTCTCGTCCATCGGCCCGGTCCTCTCGGCGTCTGTGGCCCAGGCCGGAGCATCCCAGCCCGCGGCACAGTTGAGTATCGTCACCGGAGGGGCCTGCAGGTTCACCACGCGCACATCCAGATTGGCGACCTGGGCAGTGGCCGTCGCGACGGGGAGTAGGAAGGCGATCGAGGCAATAAGTAGCCGTCTCATGGGACGGACACCTCCTGATTCACACAAATAACGGCGGCCGCAGCGGAGGCGACCACCGTCTCTGACGGGTCCGTGATTCGGCAAGCCAATCAGCCTCCGACCACACACCTCAGACCGTTCTTCTCGACAACCTGTTTGAGTTCCTGCATTTGCTGATCCGTAGGTGGCTCGGTGATGACCTCCGGGCAGGTCAGGCCGAGGGTCTCGTACTTGCCTTCACCGAGGCGGTGGTACTTGAGCAGCTCCACCTGAGGCGGAACCTCGAGCCCGGCGACGACCTGAGCAATGGCGCCCATCTGCTCCGGGGCAGCGTTGTGGTTGGGCACCACCGGCACGCGGATCTGGAGCGCCACCCCCGTTCGGCTCAGGCGCCGCAGGTTGTCCAGGATCAGCACATTACTCTGGCCGGTGGCGCGGAGATGCTCCTCCGGGTCGGCGCTCTTGACGTCGAACAGCACCAGATCGACGAAGGGCAGGACGCGCTCGAAGCGCTCCCAGGGCACGAAGCCACAGGTGTCCAGTGCGCAGTGCAGGCTGCGTGCGTGGGCCTCCCTCAAGAGCGCCTCCGCGAAATCCACCTGCATCAGCGGCTCCCCGCCGGACAGCGTCATGCCGCCGCCCGAGTTCTCGTAAAACGGTCGGTCCTTCTCCACCTCCGCGATGACCTCTTCCACCGTCACCTGCCGACCGTGGAGCACGAGAGCCTCGGCGTAGCACTCCCGTGCGCAGGCGCCGCAGGCCACACACCTGTCGCGGTCGATCTCGATCTTCTCGGGGCCCTTGCTCAGCGCGCCCTGCGGGCAGTTTTGCAGACACTTAAGGCACCCGATGCAATTGCGGGGGAACTGGGCCAGGACCGGGCGGGGGTCCTGGGATTCCGGATTGTGGCACCACGTGCAGCGCAGTGGACAACCCTTGAGAAACACCGTCGTGCGGATGCCGGGCCCGTCGTGAATGGCAAACTTCTTGATATCGAAGATGATTCCAGTGGGCTGCAAGGCCGGCTACTCCCTGTGGGTTTCGAGCTATTCTACCGCCGGGCAAGGGGGGAGTCAACGGCGGACGGGCCCCGTGGCGGCCCGCTTGCGGGAATGTCACAGAGGCGTCGCCATGTCGTCCCCTCGCCGTTGTAGGGCGCGGGCCTGTACCGCGCCGTCTCCTGCCAACCGCGGGCCTTTGCGGCGCCGCGCCGTCTCCTGCAGACTGCGGGCCTGTACCGCGCCCGGCCCGGAAGCCGCCACCGGCCCGCCGCGGCTGTCGTTGGCTACGAGCGACCTACTCCGCCGCGAACTGGAAGGCGTATAGACTGGCGTCTCTGGCGATTCCGCGGACCCTCGTGGGCTTGCCGGCCGGCGCGCTCAGGTCCGCGCCTCCCTTCCACGAGACCACGTGCCGCACGCTGTCACCGGTGATCTCCGCGCAGTCATCCAGCGAGAAACCCGGAATCGGGGCGCCCGCCGCGTCCTGCAGCTCCAGCTTCACGTAGCCTCCGGGACGCACGTCGGCGTTGATCTCCAGACGGTTGCCGGTGAAGACCAGCGGGTGTGTGGTGAACTCCGCCGGCCTCTTGCCGGCGTCCATGGCGACGTAGCCGTCCAGTCTGAGCGTGGACCGCGTGTAGGCGCCGTCCGCGGACACCAGATCGGGGTACACCTGGTTGTGCCGGGTCCGCGAGGCGTGGGTGTACATGGATAGCTCATCGCCGGTACGCAGCACCCCGACCCCGGCATAGATCGTGGCGTCATCCATCTCCCCCGGATTGCCGTTGGCCAGGTACGGCCGTCGCTCGGGCCTTGTCCAGTGCACGCCGTCGCGGCTCACCGCCAGGTGCACGTCGAGATTGTCGCCGGTGTGGTGGTACATGCTGGTGAAGATCAGATAGGCGTTCTCGGCGTAGGGGTACTTGATGGCCGCGTTGTTGTACAGGTCCGCATCGGCCGGGTCGCGCTCGTCGCAGGCCAGAACCTCCTCGGCCGGAGGGAAGCTCAGGAAGCTCTCGCTCTCCGAGCGTCCCACGGTCCGATCAGGCGTCCACAGGCGACAGTAGGTGACATACCTTCCCAGGCGCTCGTCGAAGAAGCACACCGTCTGCGTATCGCTGCTGACCTCCAGGATCGGGCCGCCGGGGCAGGGCGTCCAGTGCAGGCCATCAGGGCTCACGGCCCCGTGCACCGCATACTGCTCCTTGCCGACGGGGCCCAGGTACACGAACTTGTACCTCTGCGCCTCCGGAGCCGTCGGGTCCTTGAACACCGTTCCGCCGTGCACACCTTCGCCGCCGAGGCCGTTGAAGAGGATGTTGTTGTCCGTCGAGCCGTTGAAGGTCTCGATCCCCAGAGAGGGCTTCGTCCAGTGGATGCCGTCGGTGGACTCGGCGTAGCAGTAGCGGGCCTGCAGGTCGCTTGTGTAGCTCTTGTCGTAGGCCTCGTACCACATGCGGTACCGGCCGTCGTCCTCCATCACCGTGCACCAGGCGTTGACGAGGAAGTCCTCCCACGGCTTGTCGGCCACCAGATTGCGCTCTCCGGTCTTGCGCGGGGGGCAGATGCGCCACCACAGGCCGGTGTGGGTCTCGAGGAAGGCGTCATCGAACAAGAGCTGCTTGGCGGAGCCCACGTTGCGAAGATATGAGTAGTCCACGACTGCCTCCTTCGGCCGCTCGAGGCTCAGCACCTCGCCCTCGCCGGCGGGGCCGGTGAGGGTGATGTCGTCCCACGCGGAGACGCCGACATTGCCCACGCTGGAGTACAGCAGAACCACCGCGTACCTGGCCTCCGGCGGGCAGACCTCCGATATCTCGATCTGCTCCCATTGGCCCGTCACGCCACAGCCTCGGTGCACCTCGGAGATCCTCCGGGTGGGCGAGGCGTAGAACTCCAGGTAGAGCCAGCCGTCGCCGGAGCCGTTGTAGACCCACGCCGAGGCCGTGTACTGCCGGCCCGCCACCGCGGGGTAGAACCTGGACTGCAGGGCGCAACTGCCGTCGGGTAGCGAATCGGAGATCCGCACCGCCCGGGTGCCGCCGCGGGAACGGAGGGTGTCCACCTCGATGCTCGTGCCGGGAGGCAGCGGGGGCTCGTACAGGTGCCAGCCCACCGGCGCGCCGTCGGGGCCGACCTCCGGAGCCTCGAAGTCGCCGTTGAGAAACTCCCAGGCACCGGGGAGAGAGGGTGTGCAGGCGGTGCAGGCCAGCAGCAGTACCAGGCTCAATGGGCGCATCGCGTCCTCCGGCGGGCTGGGTGAGTCGGCGGTGGGAGGCCTTCCCCGCCGCGAGCCGTGCGGCCTCCTGCTCTTCGCGGCCTGGAGGTAGTCTCGGCGGCTGCGCCCAACATCCCCTGCAGGAAACTCCCGGCGGACCACGACCCTCCTGCGAGGTGAGCTTCGATGAACGACTCCGTACAGAGAGCCCGAGACGTGGCGCTGAGCCATCTGAACCCCACGAAGGCCGAGCTGGACCGCGGCCTTCGGCTGCATGCCGAGGCCGTCGTGTTCGATTCGTACGGTTTCTCGCCGCGCGCCGCCATCGACGGTGAGGCGCTGGGCGCCGAGATCGAGGCCGGCGCCTCGGACCTGGAGATACAGGACCTCAGCGAAGAGATGAGCATGACCCGCATGGCCCGGGACGAGAGGGAGCGGGCGGAGTTCCAGTGGGCCTGGGAGCAGGCGGGAGTGGACTGCATCTTCCAGAATGCCGGAGAGGAGGGCCAGGACCCGGTGCGGATGATGAAGCGGCTGGCGCGCTTCACCTACGTGACCGACTTCATGTCCGACTTCATCACCAAAGCGGTCGTGCCGCAAGACATCGTCCAGGCCAAGGCCCGGGGGCGCAGGGCCCTGTACTTCACCGCCAACGGTGTGGCCCAGCCCCAGCAGTGGGTAACGGTGGAGGAGGAGTTGGGCCTGATCCGCATCTTCTTCCAGCTCGGAATCCGCATGATGCACCTGACGTACAACCGCAGGAACATGATCGGCGACGGCTGCGCCGAGCCGGCGAACGCGGGGCTCAGCGACTACGGGCGGGCCGTGGTGGCCGAGATGAACCGCGTGGGGGTGATCGTGGACACCGCCCATTCTGGGTGGCAGACGAGCCTGGAGGCGGCGCAGCTCTCCACCGTGCCCATGGTCGCCAGTCACTCCGGCTGCGTGGCCGTCAACAAGCACCACCGCTGCAAGCCGGACGAGGTGATCCGCGCCATCTGCGACACCGGGGGCTACATCGGCATCTGCTGCGTTCCGGCCTTCCTCGGGCGCAGCGGCGACATCAGAGCCCTCCTGGACCACATCGACCACGTGGCCCGGAGCTTCGGGGCCGACCACGTGGCCATCGGCACGGACGTGGCCTACACTTCCTCTCGCTACGCCGAGGAGGCCCGCAAGCTACCCTCGCGACGGCGTTCTCGCAACCCGTGGCGAAGCTTCTGGCAGCCCGATGACGCGCTGTTCTGCGCCGACTGGCAGAAGCCCGAGATGCACCAGAGCCTGGCCTGGACCAACTGGCCGCTGTACACAGTGGGTCTCGTGCAGCGGGGCTACACGGACGAGCAGATCCGCAAGATCATCGGCGGCAACGTTCTTCGCGTAGCGGACGCCGCGCTCCAGGCGGCGGGGCACGGACGGGCGGCTAAGTAGCTCAGGCCGCCACCGGAGGCCCGGCTCCTCTCGTCCGGCCCGTGGTCGTCGGGATGGAACGCCATCGGAGCCCATAGCGCCCGCGCCATACCTGGCGCG
>CAZXDD010000290.1:0-9559 GCA_964639415.1 uncultured Armatimonadia bacterium | reverse complement strand
AGTTGCCGTCCGCGTCTGCGTCCCGGGCGGTGTAGAGCAGCGCCCCGTCCACGTCGCGCACGAGACTCGGTTCGTACCCGCCCGAGATGCCGTAGAACGCCATCGGCCGCCAGCCCTCCGGGCCGCTGCGCCAGCGCGTCACCCCCGAGACGTTCCGGTGTCCGTCGTTCGCCAGGACCGGGTAGAGCAGGTCATCGCCGTCGGGAATCGCGCACGCGATCCCGGGCCCCACCAACCGCCACGGGCCGTCTCCGATCGACAGCGCGTCCCCCCGTGGGCGACGCTCCGCCCGGGTGATCCGGAATCTGCCGCCGTCCCAGGCGAATTGATAGACGAACCACGACTGCTCGTAGGGGTCATCCCACCTGAAAAAGCCCTCATCGTTGAGGTCGAATTGCAGGACCTGTGAGAATCCGAAGCCCGTCCCGGCGGCGGGATGCTCGGTGTCGTCGCCACGCCTTGCGCCGAGGGGCCAAAAACCCGGGGTCACCGGGTAGTGCACCGCGACTCGCCGCCTGCCCGTGTCCGGGTCGGTGTCCGTGGTGTTGCGGGCGCAGACCGTGGGCGGTCCCGCCGCGACAGCAGCGAGATCGTCGAAGACCACAATGTCGCTGCCGTTCTCGAAGTCCCAGTGGCCGACTCCGGCGGTCCGCAGGTTCACCGAGACCGCTGCGGTCTGTGGCCCGACCTGGAAGACAAAGCCCAGCCCGTACCGGCAGGTCTGCCCCTCCGTTCGCTCCACCGGCCACAGCAGCGTCGGGCCCGACTTCGTTACCCCGGTGATGGTCGGCTTGTCCGCGGGCGTCATGGAATCGTCTCCCAGGGCGAGGGTCGTGAACCACATTCCGAGCGCAGCCGCAAGGCGCATGGCTGTCCGTCTCCCTCGCGTGACATGGATGCAGGGCATGGCTCGAGATTCGCGACCGGCCGCTCGCGGCCCTCCGCGCTCCCACGGAGGAGGCGAGCCCCGCGGCGTCGTTCACATCAACTGCCGGATCTCCTCGGCAGATAAAGCGCGCGGGTAGACCACCACCTCGTCAATGACGCCGGCGGTTGCCGTCCCGATGCGCAGCGGCTCGTTGTTGGTCAACATCGCCCCTTCTTCGGTTCGCCACTCCACCACACACCCCCCATCAACGTACAGACGCACGAGTTCATCGAACATCGAGTAGCTCATCGCGAGGTGGTGCCACCGGCCGATGGTCAAGCGGTCCAGGGATACCACGTCGCTGTTGCGGCCGGCTCCGCGCTCCAGCGAGGCCGAGAAGCACGGGGACAGGCGACCCGGCCACAGGTAGAGCCCGTAGTTGCGCAGCTTGTCCGTTTCCCGGTACTTCGTCAGCGGGAACTGCCACGTGCCGGTATCTGCCTCCGGTCTGAGCCAGAAGGCCAGTGTGACCTCATCTCTGAGGTTCAGGGCCGGGGCATCGGGGATCGCGGCACAGGCCTCGCCGCGAAAGCGCAGCGCACTCCCGCGCCTGCCTTCCACCCACTCCGGCTGCGCAACGGACCCGTCGTGGCCGAGGCCCGAGCTGTCGGCAATGACATCGCCCTCCCCCTCGTCCAGGTGCCACATCCCCACCGGGCCCGCGTCTTCAGCGGCGCCCCGGACGCCCACCCGCGCTGTCGGCTTCAAGTCCAGCCCGGCAAAGCGCACCTCCAGCGGCAGTTCGAGCCTGCCCACAGCCGCGTTGTCGGGCACTCGCACGGGCAGTGCAAGCTCCACTCTGCCGCCACCGGGAGCCGAGAACGTGCGCTCGGTTCCTTCCAGACGCGTCACCACCCGCTCCTCTGCCGGGAACGGGTTCGTGACGGCGACCGGAACCATGCCCTCCTCGCCCGGCCGCAGCTTGATGGGACGGGTCGCTACCAGCGCGCCCACCGGCGCTGCTGTCTCCGGCAGCCCCGGCAGGTACTGCATGTCCTCGCCCACCTCAAGGATCAGGACCCCCTCCCGGGCCGCCACGGTCCGCTCGCTCCCCATCAAGTCCACAGCCTGGACTGACGGCGCGCCCACCCGCACCGCCACGGTCTCCGTCCCTGTCGGGCACCACACCGCGGCGACCCGGCCTCGGGGGGTGTGGAAGCAGCGTCCCATGGCCCGCGGCCCCAGCTCCCAGTTCGCCTCCGGTCGCGCCCCCTCGAGAAGCTCGGACACCGTCTTGTGGGCGAAGTAGGCCGGTTTGGGCGTCAGATCCGAATAGCACAGGCCGTAGTTGTCCTCGTCGTAGAACCGGTCGTCCCCCGAGTCGTGTAGCCGGAACCAGAACAGCCGTTCGACGGCCCCTGTTCCCAGCGCGATCGCGTACGCCCGCGCCAGCAGTCGCGCCTGGCGTTCCTCGGTTGACCCTCCCGGTATCTGGGTCGGCCACGACCATTCCGTGAACCACAGCGGACGCCGCCCGCCGTTGCGTTCGGTCGCCTCCATGATGTGCCGCAGATCACCCTCCAGGTCGGTCTCCTCTGGTGTGCCGTGCCGGTATGGATGGAGGGAGAGGGCATCGCAGTACCGCACCGCTCCCTGCTCCAGCAGGGCGTCCAGGAAGTCGATGCCGTAACGCCCCTCGCAGGGACCCGCCAGGCCGGGCATCAGCACGGTGCAGTCCGGGTTGCCGCGCTTGGCCGCCTCGTAGGCCACCTTCAGAACATCCATGTACTCCCGCGGGTCCGGCTTGGGCTTCCAGAACACGGGATTGTTGGGCTCATTCCAGATCTCCCAGTGCTGGATGACGTCACGGTACTGCCGTACGACCGCCTCGACATACGCCGCCCAGGCATCCGGCTTCGGCTTTGATGCGCCGACTCGGCCGGCCGCCCACGCAGGCGGCCCCGTCAACTGCCCCAGCGTCTTGATGCCGACCGAGAGCGCCGCGCGGGCGGTGTCCATGTTGTGGGGCTCGCCCACGACGATGTCCAGTCCATTCCCCGACCGGTCCCCCACGACGCACCCCTCGCCCTCCCCGTCCCACCATGCCGCCGGTCCCTCCGTCGTCGGCGGCTGCCCGGCCGCCAGAGCGGCGACCTCCCCGTCCGTCAGCGCCCGGCGGTAGATCATCACCTCATCCATGTCGCCCGGGAAGCCGCCGCCCAGGGTCAGCGGCCCCTCATTGATGGCGAGGTCGCCGCCATCTACCTCGTACCGGCGCACCGGTACACCGTCTGCGTACAGCCGCACCTCCCTCGCCTCCCGCGAGTAGCTCGCGGCCCAGTGGCGCCAGGTGTCCCCCCAGCCGCGGACGCCCGCGCCGAAGTCCGACCACCGGCCCGGAAGCGCTGTGAAGGTGCCGGTGAAGCAGAACTCGCCGGTCTGCGCGTGCAGATACACCCCATAGTTGCGCGGGCCACCGCTCTCCCACTTGGTCACCAGGAACTGCCAGGAGCCATTCGCGCCGGTGCAGCGCGTCCAGAGCGCGACGGTCACCGCATCCGAGCAGTTGAGCGCCTCGGCGTGGGGTCGGCTGAGCCCGGTCTCCAGCGCGGACAGCGCCCTCCCCACAGACCCGTCCACACGCCGCGGCATGTCCCAGGCGAATAGCCCCTCGCGAGGGTTGACCAGGGGCCAGACGATCCCGAACCGCGTCCACCGTATCCCGGCATCCCGGTTCAGCTTCGGCACCAGGGGCCGCTGCTCTGCCCGGAAACCGACCCAATTGCCGCAGCTCCCAAACATGGCGTCCACATCGGCGGGGCGCTCGGGACGGGCCCGGGTGACGGCATAGCGTGCCGTCCACTCCCGAGTGCGGTCCTCTGTCACGAGGAGGATGCGCACAGCGTGGGAGCCGAGACGATCCGTCGGAAGGCCAACAGTGACCTCCGTCGCAGCGCCCGGCAGAAGGCTCAGATCCACGGACTCGCCGACGCCCTGCGGAAGCACCAGTCGACCCGTCACCGGCTCCTGCCCCGAGTTGGCCAGGGCCACCGTCGTCCGGGCGGCCTCTCCCAACTCGAAGAGGTTTCCCGTGCGGTCGGTCCGCACCGCAGCCTCCACATGATCCGCGGCAACGACGTCACTGCGCGCCGTCAGGGCCCCCAGGTAGTAGGTCTGGGCCTCCTCGGCGCCCACGTGGCGCCGGAAGGCGACCTGCCGCAGGTTCACCGGGTGCAGGATCGGCAGGGGCTCCTCGCCTCGCCGCAGAAGCGCCCGCCAGTCGGCCCCGGAACCCACCTCCACCCGTAGCTGATGCCAGTCCGTCCCGTCCACGGGACCGAGGTCGCGCTCGAACCACCGACCCCGCGCGTCCTCCAGCGACAGCCGCACATCAGCGCCCCCCCAACGCCCTGAAGCCAGAAGGCCAGTTGGTGGCAGACACCCGGGATGGAGGGCCCTGTGCGGTACGCCGAAACCAGCGAACGGCCCTCGCCGAAGTCGCAGGTCAGCTTCAGCGCACTGTCCCATCCCGGAGGGGACTTCTCGCGCGACGTCTCGAGTCCGCTGCGACCCAACCGGTAACCCACCCGTGCGCCGCCCACCCGCCACCCGCCGGCATCCGTGAAGGGGTCCACCACAAGCTCCTGCAGCTCAGCGGCCGCCGAGGCCACAAGCCCCATCAGCAGAAATGCGGCCATGGTTCGCGTAGACATCAACAGACCTCCGTTCGCAGCCACTGCCCTGCCCGCCTCGCCGCTGCCGCGCCCAGTGGTACCCGGTAGATTCACCGGGACCGTGATCCCTTCCTCTCGCGTTGCGGCCGCTGCAGCGGCGACTGCGACCGCTTCCACCGGTGGCCGGAGGCGCACGACCGCCTGCCGGCGAATCATCTCCCTGAACTCGCCCTCGGAGGGCTGCGCCGGCGGCAGGTCGTGCGGGGCGAACCGTCGGAAGGAGCGATCGGGCACATGGATACAGGGATCTGCGCAAGAGCGTTGGCGGCACTCATTGCAGGGGTGGGCGCGATGCTCCTGTCTCTGCCCACCGCGGCCGGCGACGCGGCCGGACCACTGGGGCGAGACCTCCGCCTGGATGTGCTGTGCGATGACTTCGAGCGGGAGGACTGGGCCTTCGACCCGGCGGCCAATAGTGACATTCAGCGGTACTGGACCGGCTCCTACCGCGGTGCGCCCAGGCGTCTCGAGCGCGTGGTCCCTCCGGCAGGCGGCCTGGAGGGCAGTCGTGGAGCGCTGTCTCTCAGGACCGAGGGGGACACCGACGCTCACCCCAACCAGGACGACCTGATCAACCGCGACTACACCTCGCGCCTGGGACGCACGCTGGTCCGTGCCGACCGGCCGGTCTTCATGGCGCGGATCTGGATGCCGCCCTTCGAGGAGTGGACGCCGGGGGCCGCCAACGTGGGCTTCCGCCACGAGGCTCGCTCACAGCAGATGGTCGGGCCGGGGAACTCCGTGGGGTACTACTACCCGAGCATCTGGCTCCGCCACATGCCGGCCGGCGATGACGCCACCGAGGCCGGACCGCGCTGGTACCTGCGGATCGGCACAGGCGTGGCCCCGGACGAGGACGCCGGCCCGATTCCCCACGCCGGATGGTGGACCCTGGCCCTCGCATTCGACGAGGACGGTGTCGGCCACTACTATGCCCGGCCGGGCGTCGGCCCGCTCGCCCCGGAGCACCGCATCTGGGACACCACCCGCTTCCGCCCGGCAGAGGGGATGAACCCGCAGATGGACAGCGTGGCCTATGGCTTCTTCTCTCTGGGCTATCCCGCCGACGGCAGGTTGACGCCACCGTTCATACTGGATGACTACGAGGTCTGGATCGTGGGCCAGGAGCCGGGCGGACGGTAGTGGCGGCACAGTCTCCACCGAACTCCCCCCACTTCCGGGAGCCCCGGTGTGAGTTCGGTGTGGCGCTCCCCATCGGGACACGAAGTCAGGTCTTCCCGCGGCCCGCCGCATGAAGCGGTCATCCGCCGACGGTCAGGCGCAGTTGTGCCCGCGCGCCGCTGGAGACGTAGACCCTCCCCGCCTTCGTCGGCGGGTTGACGGTCAGCGCCATGTTGCGGGGCTGCTGCACGAACCGCTCGTCAAGGAGGAGTTGCTTGTGGCTTGCGATGGCTTGCATGGACGAAGGCTCCCGTCGGTTCGCTCGGGCCGGCCGCACCTGTGAGCCGCCCACCGCGATTGCGGGGGCGCCCCCCGCCACCGGCGCGTCCATCGCCGGACTACTCTCAACCGCCGACCTCCGGGCTCACGGCGTAAGCTGGATCAGGGTGCCCTCGCCGGGGGCCAGGACCAGGTCGAAGTAAGCACCCGTCGCGTCAGAGCGCACAGGCACAGCGAAACCGCCCTCGATGCCACGGTCCAAGGCTTCGCGCGGCGGCTTCGCCAGCCGCACCCGAGTTGTCGCGGCGTGGTTCGAGCTGGGGTTGATGAGCGTGAGGAAGCTGTGCCCCCTGCCTGAGCGGACCACAAGCTCCAGCGCGTCACCCTCGAGCCAGATGTCGCGGGGCGCAGCCTTGCCAAGCAGAGCCAGCATCTCCGGAACGGCAGCGCCGCCGGGCCAGAGGTCCTCCAGGGCCGGCGCGAGCAGCGCCCGCCCCCGGCCGTACTCGGCCAGGAGGACCTTGCCGGGGCTGGAGCCGACGTCTCGCGCGCCCGGTAACAGCCGGTGGATGCCGAGCATCCAGCCCGTACGCCCCAGCACGCCCTCGATGGTCCAGGGCTGGTAGCCGATGTCCCCAAAGATCGCCAACATGAGAGAGCCATCCTTCTGGCCGTACGGTGTGAAGCCCCCCGCGATGCCGTTGATGACCAGAACGCCTCCCCTCCGCACCCACGGCAGGATGGTCTCGGTCGGCCCGGGCGGCAAATGGGTACTGTTGGGCAGCACCAGCACCTTGAACGCCGACAGGTCCTCGCGACCCGAGATCAGGTGGTCCTCATGCACGAACGCGTAGTGGTACTGCGCGCCCTGCAGGACGCTGTGCAGCCCCTGGCAGGCCCGCGTGGTGATCTCCGGGGGCCACGCGCAGATCCTAGAAGTCGGCGAATGCAGCACCGCGATCCGCGGCGCCACGATGGGCGCCTCCAGCCATACGTCTTCCATGGACCGCAGGCGGCGTTTGACCGGGCCGACGACACCGCCTGACAGGCGCAGGAGGTTGTAGCCCGACTCGAACACCGCCATGTTGTTGTGTGATGTGCCCCCGTAGGTGTCCGCCCAGCCGAACAGGGAAACCACCGTGCGCCCCCAGGCAACCATGCGCCACAGGTTGCGCATCGCTGCTGCTCGGAACACGTCCTCAGTGGGGTTGCTCCAGTTCTCGGGGTCGGCGAAGTTGTGCTCGAAGGTGCCGGTGCTCCGGCCCAGGGCCCGCTGGATGGAGTAGTGGAAGACCTCCTCCATCGGCGACTGAAACTCGCTCCCGTATATGTCGCAGGCTTTCTCCGCCCACCGGAAGCTGTCGCGCCCCACGCACAGGAAGCCGTCCAGAGCGCCGTAGGACGGCGAAACGCTCACCGGCGTGGTAGGATCGATCTCCTTGAGCGTGCGGTAGGCCCATGCCAGGTAGTCGGCATAGCTGTCCAGGAGGAAGCGGTTGAACTCGTAGTACAAAGGTGGGCAGTTCCCGGCCGCCAGCGCCCCCTGCAGCCCGGCCGTCTCCTGGGCCGGACCGTGGTGGACATCCACCGGAGGGTCGATCTCGTCGAAGCTCGCGTAGCTCGTGCGCCAGGCCTCATTCAGCTTCTCGACACTGCCCAGCTTCGCCTGAAGGTAGGCCCGGAAGTCGCGGATGGCCGCGGGCGTTCGTCCGCCCGTCTCCCACTTCCCCCACTCGCCGGAGTGCCCGTCGTTGCGCATCGCCTCCCAGGCGGTGGTGTACAACAGCACCCTCTCATCGGCGCGGTAGCGTTCGCCGACCGTCCGCAAATACCCCTCCAGCATCTTGCGCACGTCCGGATGGTGGAAGTCGAGCCCCCAGAGCCACTGCCCGATCCACTGCTGGCCGCGCGCCTCTGGTCGGACCAGTCCGGCGTCCCCCTTGCGGCCGTCGAACCAGGGGATGTCGCACCACATCTTACCATGCACTGCACAGGGGACTATGACCTGAGACATCAGACTGCGGGCCTGCGCGTCCGCGAGGGGCGACACGGCGTAGTCGGTGTGGTACTTGTCGAAGGTGCCCGCGATGTAGTCCACCTCCAGGGCAGCGATTCCGGGCACGCTCCGCGATTCATGGGGGAGACCAAAGAGAAGACCCGTCGCGGTCCCGTCAGGCCGCAGGACCGCCGCCGGCTTCGGGGTGAAGGTCGGGGTGGGCGCCGAGCCCTCGGGAGCATAGCCCGGCCGCAGTGCTCGGCCGCGTAGCGAGGCGAGTGGCCTGCACTGCGCCTCACGCACGGCCTGGGCTCTCTCGCTGAGATCGGCGAGCGCGGCCATGTAACCCTGGTGGGCGTCCTC
Organism: uncultured Armatimonadia bacterium; assembly: GCA_964639415.1. GTDB lineage: Bacteria > Armatimonadota > Zipacnadia > Zipacnadales > JABUFB01 > CAYRFY01. The sequence goes on along the minus strand of CAZXDD010000290.1, from coordinate 1,197 downwards.
AAGAGCCTGCGGATCCGCGGCCAGGCGCTTCGCGATCGCGGATGGCTCCACAGGCGTACGGTTGCCACGGGGTGCGCTGGTGGGGCCGAAGCTGGCGTGGTACAGGTCCAGGAACCGCTCCTCAAGCGCCGCCAGCCTGCGCTCAAGCGCCGACACCCGCCCGGAGCGCCGCCCGTCGGGCAGCTCGCCGGTAACGTAGTACCGTGCCCGTTTCACCGCAATGTCGGTGAGCAGCGCCTCGTTGTACGCCGCCACAGCCTCAGCCTGCAGGCCAGCGCTGTGCAGTAGCTCGGCCTCACGCTCCAGGCGGCGCGCGCGCCGCTGCGCGATGCGCTCACGCGCCGCCTGCACTTCGCGTTCCGACAACGCGCGCGCCGGGCCCGAGGCGGCGATGGACACCTGCTGGAACACCACATCGCCGCTTTGAAGGGCGTTCGCGTCCCCCGCGGCCTGGCGGACGCGCACCCACACGCGGCTGATGTCCGGCTCCCCGAACTGCAGGCTCCCGCTGATCGTCGTCCTGTCCGCGCCGTAGCTGGCCTCGGCCAACGAGGCGTAGTCCTGGCCGTCGAGGGAGTACTCGATGGCGGCCTGCCGGACCACAGAGTCCGCGAAGTTCGCCACCACCACACTCACCGCCAGCGCGGTCACGGAGCACGGAAACTCCATCTCCCATCCCATGTAGCTCCCGTACAGCCCGTTGCGGTGGATGTCCGCCTCGGCCTCGAAGCTCTTCCATCGCATCCTGTGGCTGGATGTGTCCCGATCCAGCCAGTCAGCCGGGTCGGCCTTCAGGTCTCGCTCGTAGCTCCAGCTCCAGGTCTTGCCGTGATGGGACAGGGCGGGCAGGTCTGTACGCACCTGGTCCTTCAGCGTGACGCGCCACGGAGCGTCCGCTGCGTCGACGTGGAGCAGCCCCGCCAGCAACAGGGCAGGGAATGCCACGACTATTGGGATAGCCAGGCGCATCGCGTCGGGTCTCCTGGTTAGCGCAGTGTGGTGGGGCCCGCCGGCTGCCGGGCGCCGCCGCCATCGCCTGCGGGTGGCGACCCACAGCGTTGTCTACTTCCCCGGCCACGCCCTGAACCCTTCCCATCACTCCTCACAAGCAGTCCTGGTCGCCGCCCCACTCGCCCGCCGCCGCGGCCCGGTGCCGGTTTCGGTCTGCCGGGCATTCCGCGCCGTGCAGGGTGTTCC